>CBFHKC010000005.1:13689-48786 GCA_965656315.1 uncultured Schleiferiaceae bacterium
CGGCGAGCGCTGAAGAGATGCAAAGGATAAATACAGGGCGGATGGTCATGCCAATAAATTGGCACAGATTCATGGATTACTTCAAGAAAAGTTGAAAACTAAAAGTTACCCACTACTTCAAGGAAGAAGGGGTTCCGAAGGTCAGGTCCTTAAAGTAAAAATCGAGAATCTCTTTCCATGTAAAATCACTCGCAGCCATGTGCATTGCACCCTCCTGAGACATACCCACTCCGTGACCGAAACCTTTACCAGTTAGGAGAACCTTTTCACCGCTCACGCTACCCCGGAAATAGCCGCTGCGTAATTTAAAATGACGTCTAACCGTTTCCAATTTCATGCGCTGCTCACCTACCTTCCAGTGCGACAATCGCTCTTCAGGTAATGCCACTAAAAAGCTAGACCATTGTTCTTTTGACCAATTCACACCAAGCGAACTCCAGTAGGCAGACCATGCTTTCCAATCCAGCGACTTTTCCCAGGTGTATTTTGAACCCTTCAAAGAAAACGGATCTAATACCGTTCTGAAGTACGGCAATTCCTGCGACCAAACTAGATGCGGCTGAGTGGTATACCCTCCTGAATTCGAATGGTAAAAACCCTGAATAGGCTTACCACTGAACAAGGCTAATGTATCTTTTGACTCCAAAACAGCGCTCTGAATCACCTTTGCATTTTTACCATGGGCGACTCCTTTAAACGCCTGAGAACTCTGATCGTCCTTTACATGATAGCCTTCATCGATGTGCTTTTTCATGTTGGACATCAACCAAGTTCTCGCCAGTACGGCTTGTGCCTTATGATATTCTGGCTCTGGGGAAAGCCCACCTTCGGCTTCAACTACACCGGCGATGTATTTTTCAATCGGTACTCTTACGATCGCTTCTAAATAAATCAAATTCGGACGAACCACGAGCTTCCCAGTGTAAGGACGCTCTGAGGACCAATTCTTTCCTTTCAACACGCGCATGACGATAGTATCTTCACTTTCAATGACAATGCTATCACAGCCTGCGCGATTCAGCCGTAAATCACCTCGAAACGTGTATAAGGGATGTACATCATCCGCAGAATAAGCCATTGTAAACACACTATCAGGAGTAAAGGCTTTTAGTAGGTACGTACCCCGCTTTACTTTAACCTGCATCCGACCATACTGTACCTCAGAAAAAGCTAATACTCTCGGCCCTTTTTCATAGGCAGTTTTCACCCTGGAAAACGATTGACTTTTAGCGCCAAAACTGACGATAACAAGGCATACGACTAGCGCTAATTTACTCATGACTCTATTAATTTCACCATCCTAGAAATGGCGGAGTGTTCTAATTTTTGTTCCCCCATACGTTCAATAAGCAACTGACAATCGGAGATTTGCTGATGATGATCTTCTTCTAACATATTACTCAAGGCCTCGGCATTCACATCATTTTGTAGTAGTTCTGGAACCGCCTCTTTATTCAAAATAAGATTTGGCAGGGAGAAATAAGGCACCCTAACAAGCGATCTTGCAATGGCTAATGACAGCGGGTTTGCACGGTAAACCACCGCTTGCGGGATACGAAGTAATGATATCTCTAATGATGCTGTTCCGCTGCAAGTAAAGGCAAAGCGTATACCGCGGGCAACGTCACTTATTGGAGCATCCGCTATTTCAACATTTTCGGGAGTGGCCATTTGGGGCCAAAATGATTCGGCTCCGGGTGCGCGAACCACAACAAATGAATATTCGGAGTGCAAGGCAGCCAGATCATAAAAAATTGGCAATAACCTCATTACTTCTTGAGCTCGTGAACCTGGCAATAAAAGCACTTTTCGACTGTGCGAGTCATGCTCCGAGCGGAATTCATATTTTTCTGAGAGAGGGTTCCCCACATAAAAGGCCTCATATCCACGTTCAGCATACCACTGCTGCTCAAAGGGCAAAATACTTAAAATAAGATCGGAAGACGGGATCAATTTCTTTAGGCGACTTTGCTTCCATGCCCACACTTTTGGCGGTATAAAATAAGTCGTTTTATACCCGTGCTCCTTAGCCCAACCTGCAATTCGAAGATTGAACCCAGCAAAATCAACAAAAACGATGAGGTCTGGATGAGCGGCATGGATGTCCTTTTTTACTGAAGAGAATTGATCCCTAATAGTGCGCGCTTTCATTACAACTTCAACGAAGCCCATGATCGGATTCGCAGGGAAATTATAAAGGCGGTCCAAGCCTTGAAGCTTCATTGCGTCTCCGCCCCAGCCAACATGCTGAGATTCTGGATACCGCTGTTTAAATGCCGACAATAATGCTGCCGCTTGTACATCTCCAGAGGGGTCGCCCGCTATCCAGAAAACTTTCATTAACTCAATACAAATTGGAAGTAAAACACCGCAATAACACTAGGTATACAAGATAACAATATACCTTTTGCTATACTATCTCTTGAGGAGTTCACCGAGGTGAAGAACAAAACTGCATTAATGATTACGCCAAAAGTAATGGCACGCATCACGACAATGCGCCATGCAGGATTTGTTACATCGCCGATCTCCTGTAAAGCTGGAAAAGACTCCAAAGCTACCGCTATAGAAAAAAGTGGTGCTCCTATCCCAACTAAAAAGCCGATCAATCCATCGTATTTTTTATTTTTCAAAATCCCATTGATTTAAAGTAGCGACTGCATGGTGCGCGGTGAGATCTATGGTGATCGGAACAACGCTAACGTAACCCTGTTCTAGAGCTGCAAGGTCGGTGTCTTCACCGTGATCATAATTTTCAAATTTACCTGTAAGCCAGTAATACGGTCTTCCAAATGGATCTTTGCGTTGATCTATTTCTTCAACCCAATTACCTATCGCCATTCTACACACTCGAATTCCTTTGTATGGCGCTTTGTCATTTCCGGGAATATTCACATTCAAACACGTTCCTGAAGGCAATCCATTGGCAATGACTTGTTTCATTATTTTTTCAATAAATACTCGTCCTGCTTCAAACGAGGTTTCCCACGAAAACTCACATAAACTAAATCCTATCGACGGAATACGCTCCATTGCACCTTCAACTGCAGCACTCATCGTTCCTGAATAAATCGTGTTTACAGAAGCATTTGAACCGTGGTTAATACCACTGAAAATATAATCTGGCCTTCTCGGTAAAATCATATTCACGGCCAATTTGACACAATCCGCCGGCGTACCACTCACCTTAAACAACTTCTCAGGTCCATCGCTATGCACTTCACTTGCTCTTAAACTCACATCTAGGGAAATTGCATGCCCCTTTCCGCTTTGCGGCCCGTCAGGCGCTACAACCCATACTTCGCCGTACGCATTCGCAATTTCTGTCAGGAATTTTATCCCTGGCGCGTCTATACTGTCATCGTTAGTGATAAGAATGAGTGGTCTTTGTGACATATATGGTAGTATTTCTGTCAAAGTTACGCACCTGAGGTCCTCGGGCATAAATTTTGTTCCTTTGATAACGATAACTTTATAACAACAGATATGTATTTATTACTCATTGTTTTCTTCATCGCAGGGCTCGTTGTACAGCAGCGCCTGAAGTCGAAATTCAAAAAATATAGCCAGGAAGCTCTGTCAAACGGTCTATCTGGTGCTGAAATCGCGCAGCGTATGCTCGATGCACACGGCATTACGGATGTACGGATTGAAAGTGTTTCAGGTAAACTTACAGATCATTATAACCCTATGCAAAAGACGGTCAACCTCAGCCCAGATGTATACTCGGGTAGAAGTGTTTCAGCGGCAGCAGTCGCAGCACATGAAGTAGGACATGCCGTACAACATGCTACTGGTTACAAATGGTTAGAAATGCGTTCCCAGCTCGTCCCCGTAGCAAACTACAGCGGAACCATCATGAACGTTGTGCTTTGGTCCATGATTCTAGGAATGGGATTCCTTGGGCTCTTTGGGTACAACACTATGATTTGGGTGCTTATTGCCACGCAAACTGTGATTACTGCAGTATCTCTAATCACACTCCCGGTAGAGTATGACGCATCTAATAGAGCACTAGCCTGGCTTACAACTTCTGGGATCATTACGGATCAAGAGCATGCAAAAGCAGGCGACGCATTGTCATGGGCAGCTCGAACCTATCTAGTTGCTGCACTAGCTTCACTTACGACCCTAGCGTATTATTTTTCTCTATTACGAGACTAAAAATTGAAACGAAATATTTCATAAAAAAGCCCGTACTGCATATACAGTACGGGCTTTTTGTTAGAGGTCGATTACGACTACTTCTCTACCTTGTAACCAAGAGATTGTAGGTAAGCAATCTTTTCATCTACAGCGCTCTGCTGACGACGAGTGATTTCTTTGTCAATAGAGATTTTCATTCCATTGAGTTCGTCTTCTGAAAACTTTCCCAAGAACTGGCTTGCGAATAAAGATTTCAATGTTTTGTTGTTGTTCTGATTACTACGCAAGTAATCAACTACTGCTTTTGGCTTCATAATCTAATCGTATTTATAAAACAAAAATACACTCTTTTTTTATATCACAAAAACATGTGTCTAAATTGAGATTTATTTAGTTTTCCTTTGCTTATTTCAATCCCAATAAATCGTCTGTGCCTATGTGACGAACAGCAATCAGTGGTTCGGCATATTTGGCTCCGATCACTCTACCCCAATCCATTGCCCTTGCTGATACTGAGTCTAGAAACCCTTTACTCGCTATGACCGTTTGAGGCTCCGTAGAATTTGGGTCATAAAATTGAGATTTATGCGCCAAAATACTTTCCATTTTTGCATCCATTCCGTCGGTAATATCTACTACCAAGTTAGGCTCGAGATTATAGAACTGCAGGTACTTGTACATGGTTTTTGGTCGCCACGGAGCTAATGAATTGCCGTTATCGTCGATACATTCAATCTTGTGTAATCCGGCAATAAAGCAAGCCTCTTCTACTAATCTTGAAGCTCTACCGTGATCTGGATGACGGTCGGTTGGCGCATTCATAATGACCACTTCTGGACGATATTTCCGGATCTTTTGTGCCACTTTTAATTGGCTTTCATGATCGTAACTTACCTGACCATCCGGCATGCATAAATTCTCACGCACCGAACATCCTAAAATTTTTGCTGCCTCTTTTGCTTCTTCATCACGAAGTTCAGGAGTCCCTCGAGTCCCCATTTCTCCGCGCGTTAAATCCACAATCCCTGTCTTTGCTCCTTTTTGAGCATGGGTCGCAAGCAATCCACCTGCACCAAGCTCCACATCATCCGGATGAGCTCCGAATGCGAGAATATCTAATTTCATGAACGGTTATTTTCCTTGTGCAAAGGTCGTAATTTCTTCACTCATAGGCTTCGTTCTAGAGGATAGATGCTTTACCCAATTTCCTTTTTCATCAATCAGAAATTTATTGAAGTTCCAACTTACGTTTGCATCATCCACCCCGTTGAGTTCCTGTGTACACAACCATTGGTATACCGGGTGGCCCGCACTACCGTCCGTCTCAACTTTACTCATCATCTGGAACGTCACCCCATAATTTGCACTACAAAAACTCTTGATCTCAAGTTCACTTCCTGGCTCTTGACCGCCGAAATCATTCGACGGAAATCCGAGTATTACAAATTCGTCACTCCCATAGGTCTCATGCAGCTCTTGCAAACCTTCATATTGTGGAGTATACCCACAGCGAGATGCCACGTTTACGATAAGTACTCGCTTGCCTTTTAACGTTGAGAAATCGAAATCTACGCCGTCAATAGTTTTGGCTCTTAAATCGTAAAATGAGGTCGCTTCCATAGGTATCGTAATCGTTTGAGGTGAGGTGTTCGTGTATTCTGCGGTGGCCAATTCTACTTCGGGGCCACTACAAGCGGCAATAAGAAGTCCTAAGGCAAGGTATTTTTTCATTGTATCTTTGTTAAGGTTTAAGAACTAACAATATCGGAAAGATATAGTTTGCATACCTTTTACTTCGAAGTACTTTTAGACGAACGCATGGCACAAATTTTCCCATTAATTGGCCGATTTTTCAAGCAGGAGCTCAGAAACTCGAACGCACTCTTCTCTTTAGGGCTGTATTTGATTGGGATTACCTATCTGATCTATTTACTCGGGGGAAATACAGCAGCGGACAGCACGTGGAATACACTGCTCTGGGTAGTTGTCTTTTTTGCCGCTGTAACACAGAGTAGTCGCAGTTTTGAGCTCGAGTCGCAAGACTACTTCTACTATTACCAAACGGTTGCAGGCCCCGGCCCCACCATCATTGCGAAACTTATTTTCAATGCGAGCTACATGGCGCTATTATCGCTAGTAAGTTGGCTTTTGTTTTCCTTCTTTTACGGCAACAGTGTCTATGACCCCGGAGTATTTGCCCTTGGGCTTCTTTTAGGAAGTATCGGATTCAGTGTCGTGTTAACACTCACAAACGGCATTGCCTCACGAACGGCAGGAAACGCTACTTTAAGTACCATTTTGGCCATCCCACTAATGTTCCCTGTTTTGAAGTTGACCAGCACGATCAACGTCCAAGCAATGGTCGGTGTAGCTTTTGAAGACGTCCTACCATTATTGGGTTCTTTGGGCGCATTAGATATTGCGATTGGACTACTTGCCTACCTTCTCTTTCCGTATCTTTGGCAGGATTAAATTTCACTATGAAAGGAAGAGTTTACAAGTTCGCAGGTGTAGCCTTGGTGCTTTACAGTCTAATCTATGGCTTACTTACCTCTATTCCAGAACTTCCCATTATCGAGCAGAGTATTAGAAACCTCTTTTACCACGTGAGCATGTGGTTCACCATGGTCGCTATGATGGGCGGTAGCTTCGGTAATGCCATCGCTTATTTGTCTAAAGAAAATCTTCAGCGCGACACGCGCAGTGTGAGTTTAGCGGAAGTCGGAATGCTGTTCGCTGGTCTCGGACTTGTCACGGGAATGATGTGGGCAAAGTTCACTTGGGGCGCTTGGTGGACAAACGACCCTAAACTTAATGGTAGTGCGATCACAGTACTGATTTATCTCGCTTATTTCGTCTTGCGTAACGCCATGGACGATGAACGAAAACGCGCTCGTATATCTGCGGTTTACAACATCTTTGCCTTTGTAATGATGATTGTATTCATCGGAATACTTCCGAGGATGACCGATAGCCTTCACCCTGGAAACGGAGGCAACCCTGGATTTAACTCTTACGATCTTGATAACAGATTACGCATGGTGTTCTACCCTGCTGTATTAGGTTGGATATTTATTGGAACTTGGATCGCTTCATTGCGTTATAGAATAAGAAAACTACAAGCATGAGAAATAGAATAGCCTCAGCCTTAGCTCTTTTACCCTTCGGTGCTTTTGCACAAAACGAGAGTATTATGTATTCAGAAGGAAAAATTTATGTAGTTATCGCGGTGATCTCCCTAATATTCTTGGGCCTTGCAGGATACTTAGTAAAGCTAGATCGTTCGATAAAAAAATTGGAGAATGAAAAATAGTCAGATTGCAATCATCATCGCCATTGCTGTTTTGATCGGCTACACTTTAGTCCGTTTAGGCAATAGCTCCACCTACAGCAGTTTCGATCAGGCAACTGAAAAGCTTGGAGAAAAAACAACGGTTATTGGATACCTCAACCTTGAGGAGTCTATGGACTTCAATCCTAAAACGGTCCAATTCTCTTTTACCGCCAAGGATAAAAAAGGGAACCAGAGCCGCGTTATCTACAACCAGCCAAAACCGCAAGACTTTGAAAGATCTGAGGAAATCACGATGACTGGTTACGCCACCGACACCGCCTTTATTGCCACCGATATTCTGATGAAATGTCCATCAAAATATAACGAACAGAACGAAATTAACTCTGACCAGATTTACAAATAACACCTATGCAATACGTTGGTGAACACCTATGGGCCGCAGACCTCGGAAGAGGACTCACGGCCTTTTCTTTTATTTTCTCACTACTCGCTACCGTCGCTTACTACCTTAAAGGTGACGAATGGAAAAAGCTAGGGCGCTTGGCTTTCCGCTTACATGCAGCAACCCTTTTTGGGCTTATCGGCTTGTTGTTCTACATCATGGCCAACCACTACTTTGAGTTTGACTATGTATGGAAACATACCTCGCTGGACCTCGCACCTCGCTATTTGTTTTCCGCATTTTGGGAAGGGCAAGAAGGCTCTTTCCTGTTATGGATGTTCTGGAATGCCGTCTTAGGAGTCATTCTTACCTTCACTGCTAAGAACTTCGAAGGCCCAGTTGTTGGGGTATTTGCCGCAGTTCAAGCGTTTCTAGTGAGCATGATTTTAGGTGTCTACATCGGTGACATGCACATCGGATACAGTCCTTTTATTTTGGTACGTGAGATGTCTGAAAACATCGGCCTTCCATGGACCCAATTCAAAGATTACCTCACCCGTTTCCCAAATTTCGCAGATGGCTCTGGCCTTAACCCTCTTCTCCAAAATTATTGGATGACCATTCACCCACCGACGCTGTTCCTTGGGTTTGCCTCTACATTAGTTCCGTTTAGCTATGCCATCGCAGGACTGTTGCGCAGAGACTATAAAACCTGGATCAACGCATCACTTACGTGGAGTTTCTTTTCGGTGGGTATCCTAGGTGTTGGTATCCTTATGGGCGGCGCATGGGCCTATGAAGCTTTGAGCTTTGGTGGATTCTGGGCTTGGGATCCGGTAGAAAACACCTCGCTAGTACCGTGGCTCGTCATGGCTGGTGGTGCACACCTCTTACTGATCCAAAAGAACAAAGGTGGCGTGATGCCATCGACACTTTTCTTGCTCATTTTAAGCTTCTTACTCGTACTCTACTCTACCTTCCTTACACGTTCAGGAATTCTTGGAGATAGCTCAGTTCACGCCTTTGTCGATCTTGGACTCAGTGGCCAATTATTAATCTACCTCCTCTTCTTTACCATCGGTAGTCTCGGCCTCATGCTGTATCGCTACAAGAGCATTCCTAAAAAAGTAAAAGAAGACGCGATGGACAGCCGTGAATTTTGGATGTTCATTGGAGCCCTAGTATTGCTTATCAGCGGTTTACAGATCACCCTGAGCACTTCGTACCCTGTATTCAACACTTTGTTTGGCCCAGAAGGCGTACTCCATCTCTATGATGAGAATAAAGTGCTGAGCGACCCAATTTCCCATTACAATGCGATTCAAGTGCCCTTCGCACTCATCATCGTTCTGCTGATCGGTGCCGGCCAATTCCTTTCGTACAACAAGACTCCGAAAGCACTCTTTTTCAAGCGCCAAATCATCACTTTGATTGTAACCACAGTACTGACGGCTATCAGTTGTGCAGTGCTCGATATGTGGAACCCAATGTACATCGGCCTGCTATGGGCTTCCTACTATGCCGCGATTGGGAACTTTGAATTTTGGATTCGCTGGGCACGTGGTAATTGGAATGTTGCGGGATCTACCGTGGCCCATATCGGGTTTGCACTGATTATCGCAGGTTCTCTTGTTTCCAATGCCAACAAAGACATCATTTCTCAAAACAAAACCTTCATTCACGAAGAGTTTCCAGCAAATGAAAACCTACTTATTCACCAGGGCGATACCGTCGAATTGGGCGAGTATTGGGTAAGCTGGACTGGGCAAAATGAAGAGGGCATTTATTTGAATTACGAGCTTGAATTCTTCCAAGAAGAAGATGGCGAACTGACCAAACTCTTTGACCTTAGTCCACGTATCCAGTTGAATGAACGCATGGGTAATGTGGCAGAGCCATCGACCAAGCACTACATCACACGAGATGTATACACGCATGTTACCTATGCTGATATGCGCAGTATGGAAGAGCAAAATGCCGAAGAATGGAAAAATGAATTTGACATTGAGCTTGCTAAGGGGGAAAGCCACTTCTTATATGGTAAGTATGAGGTGAAATTGGACACCTTAGTGGTTGAAGCACCTAATGCTTCGAAACGGCCTGAATATATCGTTCTAGGCGCTGGTCTATCGGTGAAAACGATGCAAGACAGTACCTACAAAATCATGCCGATTTACGCCGTTCAAGGTGAAGAAGCACAGCACGTTGATGCCGAAATCAAAGAATTGGGCTTGAAGTTTAGCTTTGACCGAATCAACTATGACACCAACAAGCCGGTGATCACGGCAAGCGAACACAAGGAGGCAGAAGAGCCGTTTATCCTGATCAAAGCAGAGGTATTCCCTTGGATCAACCTGCTTTGGATTGGCTCTATACTTATGGCATTAGGAACAGTCATCGCTGTGGTAACGCGCATTCGTAGAAGTTAACAATCAAGTTCACAGAGCCATGGATATCGCAATTATCGGACAAGGAAACGTAGGGCTATTATTGTACCAAGCCTTGTGTACCAATCATGCGGTAACCTCCTATGGACGCAATGCACCACAAGAAGTAGACTTGGATGTCGACCTTATTATTGTTGCCGTGCCAGATAGTGCCGTGCCAGAGGTCGCAAGTCGCTACCCAAACACACTGACCGTTCATACAGCCGGCGCTGTGCCGATGCTGCAGGGACCGCGAGCAGGGGTCTTCTATCCGTTGTACAGCTTTAGTAAGGACACGAAAGTGAATTGGTCAAAAGTGCCCTTGCTGTTGGAGACACAAAGCCAAGGAGATCGTATGGTTTTAGAAGATATCGCTGAATCCTTGAGCGATTACGTGTACTGGATCAATTCTTCAGAACGTGAACAGCTCCATGTTGCAGCAGTAATGGTCAATAATTTCACCAACCACATGTATACTCTCGCAGAGGAGTATTGCAAAGAGCGGGAACTTCCCTTCGAGGTGCTGCACCGCATCATGCTTCAAGGTCCGACAAAGGCAGTTCAATACGGGCCCAAGAAAGCACAGACAGGCCCGGCAGTGCGCGGCGACAAAGGAACAATCAAGAAACATATGGAGACGTTGGGCGATAGCGAATTGGCCGCTTTATACCAACATATTAGCGATAGCATTCAAAAGCATCACTCATGAATTATAAAGAGACTTTCAAAAATATCACCACGGTCGTTTTAGACGTGGACGGCGTACTTACAAACGGATCAGTATTTCTCATGCCGGGAACCGAGCCGGTGCGACAAATGCACAGTAAGGACGGATATGCCCTTCAACTCGCGAAGCGCAACGGCATTCGATTAGCAGTCATCACTGGCGGTACTTCTATGGAAGTAAAAGAACGCTTAAATAGTGCTGGTATCGAAGACGTTTATATGCGCGCCTCTAACAAGATGGAAGCATATGAGGACCTCAAAATGTGCTACGATCTCACAGATGCGGAAATCCTCTATATGGGAGATGATTTACCCGATTACGACGTCATGAAATGCGTCGGATTGTCATGTGCGCCCCAAGACGCTGCTCCAGAGATCAAAGCGATTGCTGATTACGTGAGTCCTGTGAATGGCGGAGAAGGCTGCGTTAGAGATGTTCTTGAACAATTGTTGAAAATTCACGGTAAGTGGGGACGTCAACAAGATAGAACTTGGTAAATTCACCCTTAGGTTAAAAAGCCTAAGACTAATGCTCAGAACAGCAGACAAGCAACAACTTCAAAAGCGTCTTTCGGAGGTGATAAATTCTATTGCCTTGCTGGAAAGCACTCATCCTGAACACCCAGCGTTGTACCATCTTAAAAGTGAAAGGAAATGGATGGAGCAACGTTTAAAAAGCACTTTTTGGTACAAATTGAGCTGGCGTGTAAAAAGTATGCGCGGCGTTTTTCTGATGAGCACCATTGGTATTCGAATTTGGTTCCAAACTAGAGTGTTACACAACGCAACTAATCGGGTTCTATTTTTCTTGACCGTCATACTTCTTGCCACAGCACTGATCTTGTACCAAGGTAGAAGACTATACGGATGGGATCTGTTCCCTAATTCCGACTCCCCTATCGATGAATGGATTCTGGGAAATTGATCATTACCTTCGATCAAAATTTTTGTGATGCAACTTACACACTCGCTTGTTTTAGGATCGAAAAGCCCACGTCGCGCCCAATTACTTCAAGATCTAGGCTTCAACTTTAAAGTAATCGTTACCGATGCCGATGAAAATGCGCCGAAGTCCCTTGATGGAATCGGCACTGCGCGTTGGATATCAGAGCAGAAAGCTGCAGCCTTGCAGCCCCACCTTGAAAACAATGAGTTAGGCATTACCTCTGATACAGAAGTTTGGTTAGGTAGTCGAAGGTATGGCAAAGCGGAAAACGCAGAGCAGGCAGAAGAGATGCTTCGCTCACTTAGCGGAAAAACACACCAAGTCATCACTGGACTCTCCCTTGTCACCCCTACACAAATTACCACACACCACACAGTCGTTGACGTGGACTTTGAAGTACTTCCCGACTGGGCGATCCAACATTACATCAAAGAATTCCAACCCTTTGATAAAGCCGGAGCGTACGGGATTCAGGAGTGGATAGGAGCTAGTTTTATCTCTAGCATCAAGGGAGAATATAATGCAGTGGTAGGTCTACCAACCTCGACACTCTACAAGGCCCTAGAGGAATACCGTAAATAAAAACGCCGGCTTCCTCTTAGTGAGGAAAACCGGCGGTCCTATAGCATTCGTTATTTTGGTGGATGGTTACTCCGTAACCTCAGAAAGATTTAGGTCTACCATCCAGTCATATTTGTCCTCACTGCGCCCCATACGGATATCGTTAAGCAATGCTTTAACCTCCATTGCCTTTCCATCTTTTGGAACTGGAATCGTGAAATTTTCACCTTGGTAACCGATCGTGTCAATCTGGCTAACCACAGCTGCAGTACCCATTCCAAAAGCTTCTTGTAACTTGCCTTCACGGGCAGCTCCTACTATTTCGTCTACTGAGATTGGACGTTCTTCGATTGCCCAACCTTGGTCTTTGATCAACTGAATGATCGAGCGACGTGTTACACCAGCCAAAATACGATCCGTAAGTGGCGGCGTCAGGAAGGTACCGTCAATCAAAAGCATTAGGTTCATGGTACCACTCTCCTCGATGAATTTATGCTCTTTATGATCCGTCCAGATTACTTGATTGTATCCTTCCTTGATGGCTTGAGCCGTAGGATAGAATGCACCTCCATAGTTTCCTGCAGCCTTCGTATAACCGATACCACCACCGGTGGCACGGGTATATTCCTGCTCGATCTTCACCTTCACACTTCCACTGTAATATGGACCAACTGGTGAGGTCAATATACAAAACGTGTAGTCGTCACTCTGACGAGCAGCGATGAATTCTGAGGAAGCGAATAAAAACGGGCGAATGTACAAGCTGTGATCTTCTGCACTAGGCACCCAATCAGCATCAATCTCAAGAAGCTTCTTCAATCCATTCATGAAAATCGCTTCGGGAATCTGCGGCATCATCAAACGTTCCGCACTCTTATTCAAGCGGGCAAAGTTATCTAAAGGACGGAACATTCCGATCTCGCCATCATCCTTGCGGTAGGCCTTCATTCCTTCAAACGCACTTTGTCCATAATGTAGGGCGTGTAAACCGTAGCTGAACTCGAGTTGACCGTAAGGGCGAATCTCTGGCTCTTGCCAAGCACCGTTTTTAAAATGACAAACGAGCATGTGATCTGACATGTGTTTTCCGAACGGAAGGTTAGAAAAATCTATCTCACTTATTCTACTCTGTTTGGTCAATTCAATTTTCATACGTTGCGTGATATTAAGAGATGCAAATGTACTAATTTTGGGAATGACAAATGCTGCTTTGGTATCTATCCAACGGCCCGAAAATCAAAACTTTAAAAGAACTCATACATGAAAGGCATCTTTATTGCGACTTTGATCGCTTTCACCATCATTTCTTGTCAAAACGATAAAAACTCAATACAAGTTTCCGCAGAAACTACAACAATAGAAAAGGAGTACATCAACTTCGGAGACAGTACATTCAGCGTAGATGGAGCATTGTCTGCAGCTGAATTGGTTACTAATTTTAATGATGGCGACTCAGATACACTTTTTGCAACAGTTGCGGGTCCAATCACCAAAGTTTGTACCACCAAAGGATGTTGGATGGCTACTGCGGTCGACGAGGAAGAAAACCTCTTCGTGGACTATGACTACGCCTTCCTATTGCCCACAAATTCAAAGGACCAGAATATGGTAATGACAGGATACGCATATTGGGACAGTACCTCAGTAGCACAGCTCCAGCATTATGCACAAGATCGTGGTGCAAGTGAAGAAGAAATCGCTGCAATCACAGAGCCTGTAGGCGAAGTGAAATTCAAGGCAACAGGTGTAAAGATTGAAATTCCTGCAGATGTTCAAGAATAAAACAGGCATACTCCTGGCTTTATTTGGACTCTTTGCAGTGGGGTGTGCCCAACAGGAGCAGACACCTACACCTGCGAAAAGCTCTTGGAAACCAAAAATGGATCAGCCTAGTGAACTAGCCACCATTATGCGTGAAATCTATGCTGAAGGTCTAGAGCGTAAGGCATCCTTAGAAAAAGGAACATTGGGAAGCGCAGACTCCAAGCTGATTTTCAATATGATTACCGCGGAGCCTACGGAACCGCACATGGTTGGACCTGCATTCGAACCTCATGCGAACGCCTTCATCAAAAGCTATGGGGAAATTGCTAGGGCGACTTCGGTGGAACAGCAAATCACAGCGCACAATAACCTCGTTAAAAGTTGTGTTGCGTGCCATATGAATTTCTGCCAAGGTCCTATTCCTAGAATAGAGCAACTCTACATTCAATAATGGCAGAAGCTAGCCCAAGATCTATTGCAGTTTCAGCAGACGGCTCACCCACACTTTGGGTGCCGAAACTCGATGAACACTATCATAGCATTCATGGCGCCTTAACAGAGAGTCAACATGTCTTTATTGATGCAGGCTTCAATGCAATAGAAGCGGACCCTATTCGTATTCTTGAAGTTGGGCTGGGAACTGGACTCAATGCAGCTTTAACTTTAAAGCAGAGAGGTCAGCGTAATGTTCAATACACTGCTCTGGAAAAATTCCCGTTGACCGGAGAAGAAGCTGCTGCTCTAGTGCCGAAGGACGATAAAGAAACTTTAAAGATTCTCGCAGCGCCTGCAAACGAAAATATAGAGCTATCTCCAGGGTTTTCGTTCCAATTATTAGTGGAAGACCTTCGCACTTACCGAGCTCCTGAAAGCAGCTTTGATCTCATTTACTTCGATGCCTTCGCTCCAAGTGCACAGCCGGAATTATGGACCGATGCCATCTTCGAGAATATGTTCGGAGTTCTCGCACCCGGCGGAGCCTTGGTAACGTATTGCGCAAAGGGCGTGGTAAAACGATCCATGAAGGCAGCGGGCTTTGAAGTTGAACGATTACCGGGCCCTCCCCGTAAACGAGAAATGACCAGAGCATGGAAGAGATAAAACGATTCAATGCGCGTTGTTACGCCTTTATTGTGTCCACGCAAAACAGAGTACTCGTAATGCAAGAGCGCTGGCAGGGAGTCGACCTGCAAAAACTTCCTGGCGGCGGCCTGGAGTTAGGTGAAGGGATGATCGAATGCCTAGATCGAGAGATTACAGAGGAATTTGAGATGTGGAAGCCGCTTACTTGGAAACATCTCTATGTGCCTACCCATTGCTTCGCTTCACGTTTTCGCCCTGAGGAACAATTGATTCTAAATTACTTTATAGCAGATCAGCGCGTCGAAGAACAGCACTGGAAAATCATACCTGATGATGCGAATTTATTAGCGTTAAAGTGGCTTTCTTTGGAGCCTGCCTCTGCGGAATGGTTCACGCTAGAAAGCGATCGCGCGGCCTTCATGAAACTATTACAAAGTCTAGAAATCTAACCGCCTCGCCACGATTTCTTCGAGTTTATTATAAAGCATTTCGGGCTTTTTGGTACGCCAAGTAAAGTCGTCGAGCTCTCCTCCTAAAACAAAAAATTGGTCCAATCCATAGGACGAGATTTCATCTAACACATGAGGCCTCAGGTTGAGAAATGCCATCCAACCTTCAGGTACCTCCTCAAGCCACTCCTCGTAGTAATCCGTGATATCCGCATGGAAATTCAGTATGTTTTCACCAATCAAAATGTATTTATCAATCCCCAAAGGAAGCATTTCATCGATCAGGTCCCGCTTAAAACGCATGATGTCATTGTGCACTGCATCGTTCCATTCTCCTAAAAATTCGATAATCGCATAACCAGTACTGTAGTCGACAAAGAGTATTTTCAAGAAGAGCGTTTCACACCCAAAATTGTCCCACTGCGGATGAATGATATGATCGAAAATGCGATCGGTAAACTCCACTTCGCTGTTGAAGTAGCCATACATAGGGCTTTGTGGATCTTCACTGGCAATATATAAATGGCGCCAATTATAATAAGGTTCGATCGTGTGCATGAGCTCGAGTCAAATAAAACGTTCACTTCCCTAACAAAAGTGCGAGAGACTTGTTAGATTTCCAACTCAAGAAATTTTATTCATGGCAATTTTCACCATCACCGGAGCCACGGGCTCTGTAGGACGTGCAATCGTTGGAGTGCTTCATGCTGAGGGGCATGATGTACGCGTGCTTAGCACACGGAAGCAATTGGAATGGTCCGGAGTTGAGACCTATACTTGGAATCCTTCCAAAGGTGAGATCGACCTGGCAGCGCTGGAAGGCGCAGACCATCTGATTCATCTCGCTGGCGCCACCGTTTCAAAGCGTTGGACTGCCCGCTACAAGCAAGAAATCAACGATTCTAGAGTATACACCACTCAAACCCTGATTGACGGCCTCCAAAAGGTGAAAAACGGCCCTTCCTCGTGCGTAAGTGCTAGTGCAATTGGTATATACGGATCTGACGCAGATCGTGAGATGACCGAGAATGATGCCGCAGCAGTGGACTTTTTGGCGTCTGTCACTTCAACTTGGGAACATTACACATCTAAATTAGCCTCAGATAACCGACGTAGCATACAACTACGGATCGGTATCGTATTAGATAAAGGTGCAGGAGTTTTAGGACAGCTTGTACCACTAGCAAAAATGTTTGTTGCATCTCCTTTGGGCAACGGCCAACAATGGACCAGCTGGATACATGTACAAGATTTAGCCCGAATGTTCATCCATGCTGCGGTGAACGAACTTCCTTCAGGGGCGTACAACGCCGTTTCCACCACCCCTGTCAGCAACAAAACACTGACCAAAGCCATTTGTAAAGCACTTAAGCGCCCCATGTTCCTCCCTCCTGTTCCAGGCTTCATGCTAAAGCTTGTTTTAGGAGAAATGGCTACGTTAGCCCTGATGAGTCAAAAGGTGAGCAATGCAAAGATTGCAGCTACAGGGTTCGAATTCAACTACGACCAGCTCGACGGTGCCTTAACCGACTTGCTCAGCAAATAATCAGGAAATTCTCCAACAATAAAAGGCCCCATGCGCTCAGTGCACATGGGGCCTTTCTATTCATTCGCTAAAATGAACTCTTTAACTTACGAATTTGTCGCAGTTACAGAGATGGTTAGTTCGATGCTGTGATCGATCAAGTCTTCTTTCAAAGTTTCAGCGATAGATGCATCTTCGCTGTCGTGGAATTTAACACCCCATTTTGTTCTGTCGATGCTGAACGTTGGAGCATCAAAAGAAACAGAACCTTCGTTTACAGCGATATTTGCCGGGAATTCAATGCTGTTCGTTACACCGCGCAACGTCAAGTTCCCTACTACAACAGAATTCGTTCCTTCTGCTGCCACTTCCTTAACTTCCACAATTTCGAAAACACCTGTTGCAAAGCTGTCAACAAAGAAAAAGTCTTGTGACTTCAAGTGACCCACTAAATATGCGTTCTTTCCTTCATCTTCAATATCTGTGTTTACGATAGCGTTCATGTCGATCGTGATCGATCCACCTACAACTTTACCGTCTAATACAGCGAATGTTCCTTCTTGAACACCGATCGTTCCTACGTGCTCAGAAGCAACGTACGATTTGAAACCTCTCCACGCTACTACAGAACCTGAGTCCAACGCAACATTTGTTGCCTCAACTACAGCTTCAACCTCCTGAGCTTCGCCTGTTGTTGCCTCTTCTGCCTTCTCCATGTTACAGCTTGCTGCGAGTACCGCTACAGCTGCCATCATTGCCAATTTTTTCATTGTAATCGATTTAATTAATGGTTTTTTACTTAACGTAAAAGTATGGTATTTGTTTAAACAAGTATTGAAATAATTTGAAATTGTCTCTGTAACCAAAAATCTACAAGCGTTCTAATACATGTTCTTACGCAAACGAATCGCTAAGACACTAACGATCAAAGTTATGCTTCCAGAAAGCACATAGGGATAGGTATAATGCCAGCCGTACACTAATCCGCCTATGGCAGGTCCGACTACCCGTGCGAGCGAACCGACACTCTGGTTGGTACCTAATATTTTGCCTTGTGCATCTTCTGGGGCAAAAGTGGTGAGCAACGTACTCACAGTGGGCGTTAGTAGAGCGTTTCCAAAAGAAAGAAGGGTCAGGGAAATCAATTCGAAATAGAATCGATCCGTTGGTGCAAAAGGCATTGTGAAGAGGCCGATAGCCACTAAGACGGTACCGAACACTAATAAATTTCGCTCGCCGAACCACTGATTGAATTGGCCGATAAGACCGCCTTGAATGATGACCGCCAACAAACCTATATAGGCAAATGTATATCCGATGTGCATCTCACTTAAACCGAAATGCTCCGCCCATAATAGCGTCGAGGTGATCTGCATCATACTGAAACCTAGAATGTATACGAAGTTGATGGTGAAGAGCGCATTGACCTCATAAATGGCTTTGAACCGCACTATATCCTTGAATGGATTTGGGAACAGAATGGCATTGTCAGACCTCACTTTCAAGGTTTCATCTAAAAAGAAATACGCGGACAGAAGATTCACAGTACCTAAAATAGCTGCGAAATACCCCACCCCTTGTACACCATAGTACTCATTCAACACCCCTCCTATCGAGGGACCGAAAATGAATCCTAATCCGAAAGCAGCTCCAATAATCCCAAAAGCTTTCGTTCTGTTCTCCTTCGGTACAACATCACTTATGTAGGCTTGAGCGACACTTAAGTTAGCTGCTCCAAACCCTTTGAGTAACCTCGTTGCAAAAAGCAACCACAATACAGTTGCATTCGCGAATAATATATATGCGATGATCATGATAGCGATACTAATGAGCATGATAGGACGACGGCCATAACGATCACTAAGACCTCCCCAAAAGCTAGCAAACATGAATTGCATGATGCTAAAGGATGTACCTAGAAGTCCAACCATTGCATCAGTCGCTCCCAAAGTTTTTGCGTAGGTTGGAAGAATTGGGATGATCAAACCGAATCCCATGAGATCCAGGAAAATAGTCAAGAATAAGACTGCTAGTGCTTTATTCTTCATCAGCAGCTGATTTGCGAAGTCGAACTACCTCGACTCCGCTGTGCCCGACTCTGTAACTATGTAATTCACGTGCCCTAAGCGTAGCATCGAAAACAGTCTTGGCCTCCTGTTCGAATTGATCAAAGTTTCGATAACGTGCACTGTAGTGTCCGATCAATAAATGTTGTGCTCCAGCTTCTTTCGCCACTTTTGCAGCTTCTTTGGCCGTGGAATGCATGGTGAAAGCGGCACGATCAGCACGATCTTCACAGAATGTGCTCTCGTGGTACAGCAGATCGACTCCTTTGACGTATTCTGAGGTCTCTGGCACATACATCGTATCAGAGGCAAAAGCATAACTCAATGGCTTCGGTGGATCCGTAGTGAGTATTGCATTCGCCACCAGTTCACCTTCATCACTGGTCCAATCTCTTCCCTCTTTGATCCAATGGTAATCACAGGTAGGTATGCCATAGCTGTCAGCAACCTCTTTCTTCAGACCTCTCTTCAGTGGCTTTTCCTTAAACAAGAAGCCCGTTGTAGCGATGCGATGCTTGAGTGGAAAACTGGAAATGGTGTACGCATCTGTGTCGATTAGAACTTGCGGCACTTTGTGCTGAGTGACTACGAAAGAAATCGGGTATGAGGTGAAGGTACCGGCAGCTCTAAACTGCGTCAATACAATCTCCTTAAGCTTCGGTGGGCCATAAACAGTTAATGGTGAGGTGCGGCCAAGCAAATGAAAGCTAGATAACAAACCAACTAGCCCGAAAAAATGATCTCCGTGCAGGTGGGATATAAAGATGTTGTTGATTCGTGAAAACTTCGTTTTTGATCGTCTTAGCTGCTTCTGCGTGCCTTCGCCACAGTCAATCAAAAAGTAATGTTCTCGCAGTTTAAGAAGCTGTGAGGTAGTATAATTATTGGAGGTGGGTGTTGCACTTGCCGCACCTAAAACGACCAATTCGAACCCCATTAAACCTTACCTAGTTTGCGCTTCTCTGCTAATAGGTATAACACTGCCATACGAACCGCTACGCCATTTTGAACCTGGTCCAAAATGATGGCGTGCTCACTATCTGCAACCTCAGAAGTAATTTCTACACCTCTATTGATTGGTCCAGGGTGCATCACTACTATAGGCTTTTCTAAGCCGTCAAGATGCTCCATGGTTAATCCGTACTGAGCGCGATACTCAGCTATAGACGGGAAATATTTGATGTCTTGACGCTCGTGCTGAACGCGAAGCATATTCGCTACATCACACCACTCAATGGCCGTTTGTAGATTGTGTTCAACTCGAACACCAAGAGTATGCATGTATTTAGGGACGAGCGTAGTAGGTCCGCAAACCATAACCTCAGCACCCATTTTCTTTAAAAGCAATACGTTTGAAAGCGCTACACGTGAGTGCACGATATCCCCAACGATAGCCACTTTGGTACCTTTCAAAGTACCTATAGCTTCTCTGATTGAAAAGGCATCAAGCAACGCTTGAGTCGGATGTTCGTGAGCTCCATCGCCTGCATTTACGATGGATGCATCGACATGCTGCGCAAGGAATTCACCGGCACCTGGATTCGGATGACGCATCACCACCATATCCACCTTCATGGAGAGTATGTTGTTCACCGTATCCACTAACGTCTCTCCTTTTTTAACCGACGAAGAAGCCGCAGAAAAGTTTACGACATCAGCACTTAAACGTTTTTCTGCCAATTCAAATGACAGTCGCGTTCGGGTCGAGTTTTCAAAAAAGAGATTGGCGATGGTAATATCGCGAAGCGTTGGCACTTTTTTAATTGGTCGGTTAATGACCTCTTTAAACTGGGTTGCCGTATCGAGAATAAGCTGGATGTCCTCAGCAGTGAGGTGTTTGATACCCAGCAAATGATTCACAGATAATTCGCTCATGAAGTAGGTTCCGTTATAAGTACAGCGTCTCGCCCATCAACATCTTTCCATAGTACTTCTACACGCTGTGAAGCAATAGAATCTACCTGGCGGCCTTTATAGTCAGGCTGGATAGGGAGATCGCGAGAAAATCTTCGATCAATCAATGTGAGCAATTCCATTTTCGACGGACGTCCATAGCTTAGAATAGCATCCATAGCCGCTCGAACACTACGTCCTGTGTAGAGAACATCATCAATAAAGACCACATTCTGGTTTTCTACAAGATGCTCAATACGCGTTTTATTCGCCTGAAGATGTCCTGATCTGTGGCGAAAATCATCTCTAAAGAAGGTGATGTCCAACACTCCAGTACGGATGTCTTTTACCTGATAATCCGATTCGAGAAGGCCGACTAGACGTTCTAAAACCTTGACTCCTCTTGGTTGTAGTCCGATGAGAATTGAATTCGAAAAATCACCATGATTTTCAATGAGTTTGCAACAGAGCCTATTCAAGGCTATATTCAATTCTCTCGCATCAATGATTTCACGTTTGCTCATATTGCAAATTTACTCATTAATATGTTTGAAATACTGCTTTGAGGTCAATCCCTCCAAAATTCCCGCTGCTCATCATCACTACGGCTTTATTTTCGCCGACATCTCTGAGCGCTTCTTCAAGCTCTTGCGCTGAATTGAAGACGCGAACACCCGGACCGAATGCATCTGCAACGTCCTCCTTGGAAAGCGTCGGGAGCTTTTTATGAGCGACTGCATCCGGACTGAAATAAACCCATGCATCATTCGCTCCTTCCATCGCTCCACTGTATTGGGGTAAAAATTCTGGATTAAGACTAGAGAACGTGTGCAATTCCAAGACGGTTCGAACCTTACCAAACTGAGCTGCGAGTGCTTTTACGGCGGCACTTACCTTCGACGGTGCATGTGCAAAGTCGCGGTACACATTAATGGCTCCTTCATGGAAAAGCTCCATGCGATTTTGCGCTCCAGAAAAGCTCATGATTGCATCGTGAAAATCGTCCTCTTGCAAGCCCATCTCTAAGCAAATCCAGCGTGCTGCTTCAAGGTTGGAAAGGTTGTGTTCTCCAAAAACTTGCAACGGCATCATTCCTTCAGCAGTATCGATATACGTGGTGCCATCCTCTATGGTCGAAGTAGGTAGACCATATGGAAAGCGCTTCACTGGTGCGTCTGACTCTTCCACCAATTTCTTCAAGACCTCATCGCGTTCATTGTAAATCAACGCTCCACCCGGCTCAATAGTCTCGAGGTACTGGCGGAATTGATCCACGTAATCCTCAAAAGTTGGGAACACATTGATATGATCCCAAGCAATCCCGGTGATCACCGTGATATTGGGGCGGTAGAGGTGAAATTTCGGGCGACGATCGATAGGAGAGCTCAAGTACTCATCCCCTTCCATGACCATAAATTCGCTGCCACTTTCAAGCTCGACCATACAGTCAAAGCCTTCGAGCTGAGCGCCAACCATGTAGTTGGTAGGTAAACCTGCATGTTGCATCGCATGCAGCACCATCGCCGTGGTCGTCGTTTTACCGTGTGAACCGGCAATCACAACGCGCGTCATGTTCTTTGATACTTCGTAGAGGAACTCTGGGTAACTAAAGATATTTACGCCTAATTCTTGCGCTTTCTTAAGTTCAGGATTGTCCTCGCGAGCATGCATGCCTAGAATGATTGCATCGAGTTCTTGAGTGATTTTTTCAGGGAACCAACCGTCCGCTTCTGGCAATAACCCTTTTGCATCAAGTCGTCCACGGGACGGCTCAAAAATCTGATCGTCAGAACCTGTGATATGGTGTCCGCCTTGCTGCAGGGCGATGGCAAGATTATGCATAGCACTCCCGCCGATTGCGATAAAATGTATTCTCATGGGTTATTCTTCGTCCTTCTCAAAATATAAGTTCCCGAACCGTATTCGAGAGCCGCGCAAAGATAATAGAACCGCTCCGTCATAGCCGTCATTTGCTAGACGAGATGAACGCGGAGAAACACGGAATTTCTGGCGTTTATTGCGGTTGAGTAGCGTGTAAGTCATCTTAGCATCGTGAGAAACACTGACCATAACTAAATTACCATTCTTTGCATTCGTGATTGCACGCATCGGCTTCTTGCCCCAGCGCTTCGCATTTTTACGATGGTCATTGTACACGAAATGAAGACCGGTATCATTGATCAGGAAGGTGTACCCCAGGTAAAAACCGCCATCATTCATTGAACTTTGACGTTTAGGGAGATGCGCGTACCAGTCGACATCGCCTTCTTTACCGATGCTGAGAACAATCACATCATTGTAGTAATAGTAATAGTTGGTCACCGTCACCCCTCTAGAGGTTTGCACGGTTTGAATGCGCATTTCATAATCTTCGGCAATGACGTATGCTCCACCGTCTGGACGAGGAACGAATTGGCGGAAGACGAAATTACGACGGATGCCCTTGCCACGGCGCGCGCGGTATCGATTGAATTGGCCTACGAACTCTTGAGAGAATGCGTTAAGATTAGAAGAAACGACTTCTCCTTTTGCCTGGTCTACACTGAGGTAAATCGCGCCATCCATATCCCATGAATTGCGTTTGCCGTAAAATCCTGAAATGGCCATCTCGCCATCTTTTAAATCACACTCCAAACCGATGCTGTGGATGAACATATTACGCAAACCCAAGTCGAATTCAGAGATGTTATTTTCTGTACCGGCGGTAATACGCATCAATTTATATTCGACATCACGACCGTTGACAGATCCGAAGTTGGGATTTTCATCATATTTAGACAGCACGTAAACGTCACCAGAATTGGTTACGTCGAAACTCATAATACTAAAGTTTCTATCGCGATAAGTAAGTTCTACTTCGGCATTCCATTCTTCGACAAGCGCTGCATCGTAGATTCGAACATAGAACGTTTCCGCTCCCTTGCGCTCGAATGGAGGATTGGTGAATATGGCAATCTTCGTGCGATCTTGGCTTAATTCAATCGTAAATCCACCTCTTGAGCGGCGGCGTGAGTCTAAGGTTTCGACCAGCTTTGGCTCGCTTAGGTTCGCGTTCGTATCCAATGTGCGACACAAGAGTTTGCGCACGTCTTGAGCACGGTCGTAACTCTCATAAAAGAGGTATTGAACGTTATCTATCATTAAACTTTCCTTGAAATCGACGCGGCGTCCTTCCCATTCCCAGCGCGGATTTTTCAAGAGCCAATTTTCATTTAAGCTGTACCTGTCATAATACGCAAAGTACTCATCTCTATTACCTGCTACGATTCCCGCAGCTGCTGGACGATACGTGTAAAAGCCTTCGTCCCCAACTTGAAGGACACGATCAAATTTTGCGCGACGGGAATTGTATTCTGGGCTCCACTCCAAGATTGGATATGAACCCTGTGCCGTTGAGCTTGTTACAATGAGAAGGAGAATCAACAGACTCAAGGCTCTTTTCTGGAAGATTTTCATAAAAACGGTAAAGTTTTTGTACTTTAATTGGTCTATTGACCCGATTGAATTGGGAAGATACGTACCATCTAACTAAATCGAATGACTATGCGAAGAATTATATGCACCCTTATTCTGACCGCCTTCACCTTTGCCGAGGCAAATGCTCAAGCAGTGGTGGTAAGGAAACGCGACTTAAATAGCTCTTCCGCACCGATCAGCCCTAGCATTCGTTCATCAGCTGTAAACGGAATGAATGGTGGACTTTATTACAGCCGCTACAACCATGCCGTGAAATTTAGCCCGGTGGCTTTATTCGCTGGAGATATTCCGCTTTCGTATGAACGCAAAATGACCGACTACTTCACCCTTGAAGCAGGACTTGGTTTGACTACGTTCAACCTCACGGAAAATTTGATACGAGGATATAGCAACCGCGGTAACGGAGAAACGGTTTCGAAGCTGTCGTACAGTGGTTTGTTTAACGCGAAGTTTTTCCCTGAAGGCAACGCATTCCAAGACGGCTATTACATTGCCTTCAATCTGAACCAGAGAAATTATGCACAAGACTTCAATACCACGAGCAACAACACAGGAATGGATACTACCGTAAATGAGATGTTTCGTTGGTCAGACATCGGTTTCACATTAGGCTACCAAAGTCGTCCCTCTGAACGCATGATTTTAGACTGGTTCATCGGTGCAGCCATTCGTCAGAAGAGCAGAAAAACAACGGATCTTGTACAAGAGTTCGACCCTACCAGCGGTCTATTTATTAGCAGCTATGTCTTGAATGAAAGTAGAAATACAACCCCTGCATTACTTGCGGGAGTTAAGATTAGCGTACTCTTTAGGTAGCGCGGAATCCGCAGGCATTGACTACAAAAAAGGCCCTCGAAATTCGAGGGCCTTTTTTGTATTGATAGTACGAAGTAAGCTGGATCGAAGGAGATGTTTAGCGCACTTCCACCCCGATAGATTGAATCATTTTATCCGTCACAGCCTCGGCGACGTCGTAGGTCGTAACGTCCGTATGTGTAAAGACTTGACGCTCCATACTTAAAGCACTGATAAGCGCGTCTAGATCCAAAGTAACATAGAGCTCGTCACCTGGCTCTATGGTAAGATCATAAGATCTGGTGCGGTACAATGTATCGAGCCCCGTATGCCATATTAAAGACAAATCGCCCCAGCCAAGCTGACCTGCATGATTGACACGTCCATCGGCTTTCACAAATCTGTATTTAGAAGCCCAAGACCAGTACATCGCATTTGCACTCGATAGTGGATGACTGGTCTCAAAAGACGTAGGATCTGAAGCATTTTGCATTTCATTAAGGCCTAAGCCGAGTGAAAAACTGGTCGCAGTTTTCCTCAAAGGAAGCTTGATTGAAGTGGTCGCTGTATCTGATGTATTGATGAACCAAACCGGCTCTACTACAGCTCCATTTAGAGATAAATCAGAAAGATATAGGTGGAATAAATCAAAGGCAATGGCAGTATCTCCTTTGAATAAGGTATCCCCAACCGTATGATATGAAGCATCTGAGGTCAGTTCAAAATGCAGCCCAATTTCCTTCTCGCGATTCCCGCAAGAGGCTAATAAGAGCGTACTAAATGCGAGGAGAAGGATCTTTTTCATAAGAGCTAGAGTTTGAAGACGAATTCACTTTGTAGGTTATCCCGCAAAACTTGGGCCAAAAAGTAATCTGCACTGTTGCCTGCATCAGAATTAATCTCAGGC
The DNA here is from genome assembly GCA_965656315.1 of uncultured Schleiferiaceae bacterium. Taxonomy (GTDB): domain Bacteria; phylum Bacteroidota; class Bacteroidia; order Flavobacteriales; family Schleiferiaceae; genus UBA10364. Next base: position 40,131 of record CBFHKC010000005.1, read on the forward strand.
ATCGCTGAAGGACTCAACCCAACAAAGAGTTTGTCTAGATCAAAATTGAGCACGAACACTACATCACCATTCTCACTGATATTAAAATTTCGCTTTTCTTCGCGAGCGAGTGCCATATCTGGTGTGGCAAGACGCCATGTAAACGTATTCTTCGGGGTATTGAAAGTCGTATCGGCGGCATCAAAAACGCGTCCTTCCAGCTGGAAATAACTATGCCCTAGAACGTCACCATTCCAAACATCCCCCTTGCTCAGCGGGTTAGACATTTCAAGATTTGCGGGTGGAGTAAACGAACGGGCGCTATCTAACCCTATCGAGTAGTTGATTTGACCGTTGTACGAACCTTTTGGAAGATAAGCCAATTTTACCTGATCCGTCACCAACATATCCACCATAGACAAATCACTCTCCGTGCGAATGGTATCTTCTTCATTAGCACTAATAAACTCCGCTCCGCTCAAGGTCAAATACGCATGATCTAGTTTGATAACATCGCCATTTATCATGTACACCTTACTTGTATCTAACACTTGATTATCAAAGTACTTGAATAGTCGGATGTGAACATTGCGATTGTCTAACGCCGCAGGATCTACCACGGGGATATCACGCTCACAAGAAGCTAGAAACAATACTGCTGCTATACCTAAAATTAAATGTCTCATTCGTCTTTTACTTTCAAAAATTCTGGCGCCTGCTCGATAGCTTCCATGATCTGGTCTAATAAATCATCATTGCCTTTGCTAAAGTCAAGCTCTAAAGGTTCCTTAAAGGTAATATTTAGAAGGTTACCCGTACTCTTCACAAACATACCTGTTTTATCGAAGGCTCGACGGAACCCATCGATGACTACGGGCACTACCACAGGATTCAATTCTCTAATCAAATGCACTGTTCCTCGACGCCCCTTAACAAAAGGACGTGTCGTGCCTTGCGGGAAAGTGATGGTCCAGCCGGTTTCCATAGCACGCTTGATGTTGTCGATATCTTTCGGATCTACTGCGCGATTCACATTTTTACCAGCTTCACGCCACGTGCGTTTGATACTTACTGAACCGGCATATTGCATCAATTTCGGTAACAAACCACGCTTCATCGTTTCCGCAGCAGCCACAAAGAAAATATTCATCTTCGGGCGAAAGAGCGTAAAGAATGGCACACGATTATATATCTGATTTTCAGCCGCGTTAAAGACTTGATACATCGCGCTCACATCAGCAAAATACGTTTGGTGGTTCGAAACGAACAACACACCGCGCTCTGGCAAGTCTTTGAGCTTGTCGCCACCGACTATCTGTACACTATTAAGCCTGAAAAATCGGTACCAAGTGATCAGACCAAAAACAAAGATGACTGCTCTTTTGATCAGTAGATTGTAGCCGAAGCTGTCCTTTTTAAATGGATTTAACGTCATGTGTTGCTGAATACGCTTGTTATGCGGAGCGCAAATATAACGCTTAAGAAAGTAGGGCTATGAATTCTGCTGTCATCATCGCAGTAGCCCCCCAAATCACTTCACCGCCAAAGTGGTAAGCTGGCACTTGCATCTTACCCATCTTCGTGTCAACAGACGTTTCTCCAATCAAATCTTTCGAGCAAAGCGCTTCTAGAGGAATCGAAAACGTGTGGGCAACCTCCGTTGGATCTATAACCAATTCAGGCCGCTCCTTCCCGAAACTCACAAATGGATGCACCATAAAATCACTCGGTGGGATGTATAAAGGACTCAATGGTCGAACCACTTCGAGATGTTGCGCTTGTAAACCCACTTCTTCCTCAGCCTCGCGCAAGGCAGTATCCAGCATACTCTGATCGTGCAACTCTACCTTCCCACCTGGGAAACTCACTTGCCCACCATGGGTACCTTCATACACCGGTCTGCGCATGTACAATACTTCTAAATCTTGCTCTCCAGCGAAAACATGAATCAACACTGCAGCCTTTTTCGCAGCAGCCACGCGTGCCTCGCTAGGCATCGTCATTTTACGGTACCACGGCATCATCGACTCTCCCAACCCTTCAACAGGTAGGGTTTTCTCTCGAATTTTAAATAGCCTTTTCGGATCCATAATTGGCATAAAAGTACCTTGGAAGTTGGGTAGCCAATTTACTCTGTGTATTTTTGTTTTCTATCACTACCTTAATCACAATAGCATATGACTATCACTCAGTTCAAATATATCGTTGCCGTCGACAACCACCGCCACTTCGCACGAGCTGCAGAAGCTTGCTTTGTCACACAGCCAACGCTCAGCATGCAAATCCAAAAGCTTGAAGAAGAGCTCGATATATTGATTTTCGACCGAAGTAAACATCCTATTGTGCCGACACCACTTGGCGAGAAGTTGATCGATCAAGCCAGAAAGGTCATCTATGAATCTGATGTCCTCGAAAACATGGCCAAGCAAATTAAAGGCTCTTTTGAAGGAGAGCTCAATCTAGCCGTAATCCCTACTATAGCCTCCAGTCTGCTCCCACGATTCATTCCTGAATTCACGAAAAAATATCCAAAGATCCGTCTTCGGGTGGAAGAATTGAAGACCGAGGATATGATTGAGGCGTTGCGTACAGACCGCATCGATGTTGGTATCGCAGCAACTCCTTTGGACGAAAAAGGCATCGTAGAACAAGCCTTGTACTATGAGCCGTTCATGGCCTTTGTGCCGGAGTACCACCCCATGAACAAAGACAAGTTCTTATTAGCCTCGGAGATCAATGCAAAAGAGCTATTGCTCCTGAACGAAGGACACTGCTTCAGAAACAGCGTACTGAAAATTTGTAATGCGGTACAGACAGGCGTCACAGGCCTAAACATGGAAAGCGGCAGCTTCGATACACTCGTTAAACTAGCACATCGCGGACTTGGAATGACCCTACTTCCCTATTTAACAGCGATTGACCTACCTGAAAAATACCGACCATTTGTAAAACCCATCGCAGAACCGACTCCTTCGCGTGAGATAAGCTTACTGTATTCACGCACGCAGCTTAAGATGGAGTGGATCAATGCTATGGGGGATTTGATCAGATCAGGAATGCCTGAAAAAGTGCTCGAACAGCCTGAGCAACTCGTTAGCCCATGATCTCTAGGAAGTAACTCAGCCCGACTAAGATGAGTACAGCGATCACATTGAGTACAGCGCCTCGCCCCATCATGTAGGGCACAGTTAGCTTTCCGGTGGAAAACACAATCGCATTCGGTGGTGTAGCCATGGGCAGCATAAACGCACAGCTCGCTCCAAGAACCAGCGGCAATGCTAGCAACTCCATAGGCATATCAAAAGCTACAGAAAGTGTAAGGACGAGGGGAAGAAGTGCACTAACCAACGCCATATTGCTTAAAAATTCCGTAGCGAATACACCGAGGAGTGCCATGACGAACAGCCAGAAAAGTAAAGAGGCGCCTTGGAAAGATTGTAGGAATTGGCCCATATGATCAAACCATACGCTGGCCTGAAGGGTCCCCGCTAACGCGAGCCCACCGCCAAACAGCACAAGTATTCCCCACGGCAATGATGTGGTGTCTTCCCATTCTAAAATCGGCTTCTTCTCTGCTGTTAAACTAAAGAGCAGTACAGCGCTCAGCAATGAAATGCCTGTGTCGCTCCAAGCCACGTGTGATGACAACTGGCCTAGATATGGGCGTACAATCCACAATAGCGCGGTGGAGAAAAAGATCCATGCTACGCGCTTTTGGACCGGAGTTAATCCTCCGAGTTTGGTCCATTCTTCTTCAATCCAAGCAGACGCATCGGCTACTTCTTTCTCTGAGGACGCCTCAGGAAGACTGCGCCGCAGTAAAAAATAGGCGATTGTACCGATGAGTAAAGAAGCACTGAGTCCTACGGGCAACCATTCGACAAAGCCGATCTCTCGAGAGAATTGGTCACTGAGGAAGCCTGCAAAGATCATGTTCGGGGGCGTCCCAATCAAGGTGGCCATACCTCCTATGTTCGCACTCCACGCAATACTTAGCAAAATGGGGCGACTCATTGCATCAGATGTTGCTTTTGGTAAAACTGCAAGCACACTTGTAGCAATGGGCAACATCATTATGGAAGTGGCCGTATTTGAAATCCACATGGACATACATCCTGTGGCGAGCATGAACCCGAGCAACAGTCCTTGGTTGCCGGTTCCCGTTTTACGTAAAATCCACAGTGCGATTCTGTAATGAAGATTGGTCTTCTCCAACGCAAGCGCGAGCACAAAGCCTCCAAAGAACAAATACACCAAAGGATGCGCATAATAACTTCCCATAGCTTTTGCTTCCGTGATACCTAACAGAGGAAAGAGCAAGAGCGGAAGCAGGGCCGTTACCGCTAAGTGGACAGTCTCGCTCATCCACCAAATCAGCATCCAAGCGCCCACCCCGAGTAAGGAATATTCAGGCGAAAACGCCCCATACCACGAAAAAAGAAATGCAACGAGGGGCCCTAAGGCACGGACTAGGAGTGTACTTTTGCTCATGAAAAATGTGCAGTATGAAATTAGTTTTTGCAACGCATAATGCGAACAAGTTACAAGAGGTAAAGGAATTATTGGCTCCTAAATATGAAGTTATTGGGCTAACGGAGCTTAATGACCATGAGGACATTCCTGAGAACGAGCCTACCCTCGAGGGAAATGCGCTTGTCAAGGCAAGAACCATATGGTCGAAATATGGATTGAGCTGTTTTTCGGACGACACTGGATTAGAGATTGACGCACTAGGTGGTGAACCTGGCGTATACAGCGCACGCTATGGTGGTCCTGAAAAAGATCCAGAGCAAAACATGACAAAAGTGTTGAACGGACTCAAAGACAAAACTGATCGTACAGCAAGATTCCGTACTGCAGTTGCCTTAATTCTAGATGGAAACCAGCATGTCTTTAACGGTACCGTTGAAGGCACCATTCGCAAAGAAAAAAGCGGAGCACAAGGCTTTGGCTATGACCCTATTTTCCAACCAGAAGGCTACGAAATAACGTTTGCAGAGATGGACAGTGCGGAAAAAGGACGTATTTCACACCGAGGGCGTGCTATCAAAGCTTTAGCTGATTTTCTCAAGCAGCAGTAAAACTCGGAAATAGCGTTTTCTACGCGGGTTATTCTTCCTCCGTTTCGATTTCTTCTGGGCGATTGAAGAAGCTGAAATTTACATGACCATAACGGCGGTGCTCCACAAAGCCTGGTAAGTGGCTAAGGTCAGTTTGGTCACTGTGTTCGATGATTGCCTCTCCTCCTTCAGCAATGAGCTCGTTTTGAATGATTCCTGTGGCCAATTGCTCGTACCCCTCAAAATCATAAGGTGGATCTGCAAAGACAATATCATATTGCGTAACGGCACGACGCACCCACATCAGCGCATCACCTTGTACCGTTTGAATATCCACACCTAACTCTTCAGCAGTTTTGGAGATGAAGCGGACACACTGTTTATTCATGTCTACACAGGTCAATTCTTGCGTACCTCGTGAGGCAAACTCATAGCTAATATTCCCGGTTCCTGCGAACAAGTCCAATACCCGTAGATCCTCGAAATAGTACCTGTTGTTCAAGATGTTAAACAAGGCCTCTTTCCCGAAATCGGTCGTCGGACGTGAGGGCAAATCTTTAGGTGCCATTATGCGCTTACTGCGCCACTTTCCACTTACAATTCTCATAGACGTAATAAAGGAGCGTACTCCGAGGGATCCCAACCCTGAAGGGCACTAGATATCTGTGCCCAATTTTTAGATTTAAATAAACTAATCATACCAAAATATGGTGAGATAAATTCTTTGAAACTCACTGCTGAATACCCACTGAGCTCCAATTTCATAGTCGCTCGATCGTAGCCTAGTTGTTCTACAGCATTTCCTAGGTGGTAAATAAATTCTTGTTCATCGCTGCAAGGAAAACTGTTGACCAATTCCCATTTGCCCGCCTTCGCGGCAAGCAATAGCATTCTATTTCCAAACAAGTGTACCCAAACCTCTTCACCTTGTTTCGGCTTCAATGCCTCCATCTGTGAGAGCCATAAGTGCTGAACTTCAACCTTCGACACTTTTATCAACTCGACCTCTCGCTCACTCGCGGCGGCAATCAGTTGCATCCCGAGCGAATCAGAGGTGTCCGTAAAGTTTGATGCAGCCCCTAAAATCTTAGACGCCCACCGCGGATCATTAGATACTAGCTCTTTCGGCAACAAAGTAGCATTGTCAAAAGCAACTACTAGCTTCACCTTTGAAGGTCGCTCAGGAAAGGACTGGAGAACTTCCTTGATGGGGTCGTCACTGAGTAAGTCCGAAGGAATAAACCCTGTTAGGTACACTTGACGTGTCGTTAGATGACGTACCAAAAAAGAAAGTCCATCCTGAGAATACAGGATGGACAATACACTTTCCTCTGCCTTCGCATTTTGGAAGGCTGGGTCTATATTATTCTGCTTTACAGTATGAGTTCTCGTAGTTACCACTGATAGTTGGTTCTGTTAGCGATCCGATGGTCAAAGCTTTGTTTTCAACTTTCCCAAAGGCTTGCGGGTATTTACCAGCAATATCGGCAAAAATCGTTTTGTAAGGAGCGCTCACTTCGAAAGTTGCTACGTCTACACCGTTCTTGGTGATTTGACCAGCATCCATGGTGAACGTTGAATCTGTGCCGTTGATCGTTCTTAATGTCTGTGCATTAAAACCTTCACCGAATAAGGCTACAGCCACAGGTTCTTGACCTAGAACACGAATGATTACAGAATCCTTGTTCATGTCCTTCTGGTAGACATTATCGTAGTACATAAAGTTTGTATCCTTACGCTCGATGATGTTGATTACACCTGTATCTACGAAACCAACCAACTCGTCGATAGAAGCACTAAATGCACCATTTTCGCTCTTGTAAGCAAGCTGTGCTTCGCGAATACTTTCCAACTGCTCAGTTACGTCACACAAACGTGTACGCTCAATGCGCTGGAATTTAATAGGTTGCATGATACTGTTGTAAATACGAACAGTCAAATAAGCTGAAAGTAGGATAAGAACTACTTTGATTCCGAGTTGTACCTTTGAATTCATGGTCTAAATCAACATTAATGGCCTCAAAACTACAATAATTTTTCATTGCTCGCACCCCAATCCACATACTCTGACCTAAAAGGCTACTTTCCCTTCGAACCGACGGAGGATCAAGATGTGCTATTGCGCAAATTGGCCGTTTATCTAAGTATCAGAAGAATTATGCCAGAAGTGATGATTGTAAAGGGTTTCGCAGGTACTGGTAAGACTACTATCCTAAGAAGCGTAGTGTCGATTCATAAAAAACACGGAAAGAAGATTGTGTTAATGGCACCTACTGGCCGTGCAGCAAAAGTATTAAGTGGTGCTACGCATAGAAGCGCCTATACGATTCACCGATCCCTGTATCGACCCCGAGTTGGATCTGGGGGTGCAGCCAGTTTTGTGCTAGCCAACAACCCTCATAAAAACACCACATTTGTGGTTGATGAGGCCGGACTTGTGGCCACGAGAAACGACAGCACTCTCGGAGGCAACTCACTGTTAGACGATCTTCTTGAGTTTGTCTTTACAGATCCGAGCAACAATCTCATTTTGGTTGGTGATCCTGCACAGCTACCTCCTGTCGGTCAACCCCAGAGCCCTGCACTTTCTGAAAATCATTTCTTAGGTCTCGGAATTAATGCTAGCGAGCACACCTTAAGAAATGTAACGCGCCAGGCATTGGATAGTCATATTTTAAAAAACGCCACCCTTTTACGCACGCTCATCGAAGACGACAGTAGTGAACCACCCCTTTTAGAGTCCGGGCCTGACTTGATTCGTGTGGAGGACGGTTATCAACTTCAAGATATTTTCGAAGACCTCTACAGCGGAAGCAGTGAAGGTAGTACGATGATTGTTCGTAGCAATAAGAAAGCGAATAGTTACAACCAGGGAATACGTGGTAGAATCAAATTTCAGGAGGATCAGATTTCTGCCGGGGACCAATTCATGGTCGTTAAAAACAACTACTTCTGGCTCCCTGAAAAAAGCAAGATGGGTTTCATTGCAAATGGAGAGATTGGCGAGGTGAAGTCCATCAGAAATATCCATGAACGATATGGCCTTACCTTCTGCGAGGCGACGGTTTGGTTTATTGATTACCCTGAGGAAAGCGCCATAGACGTCTTGCTAAACTTGACCACCCTCACCACTGAAGGTCCAGCACTGACCTCTGCTCAAAGCAACAGCCTCTATGAACAAATGATGGCGAAATATAGCTATCTCAGCAGCAAAGGAAAAAAATACGAGGCAGTTAAAAACGATCCCTACTTCAATGCGCTTCAAGTAAAATTCAGTTACGTCATTACCTGCCATAAAAGCCAAGGTGGTCAATGGGAACAAGTCGTTATCGAGCACCCATACCTGCCTGACGGCCCCTCACCTATTTACTACAAATGGCTATATACAGCGTTAACTCGGGCAAGTAAAAAAGCCTTCCTCGTCGGATTCCCACCAAATTGGTTTGAAGAAGTATCTTAGCCCTTCCAATCACAGCATGAAATAACCACATGAAATACGCAATTGCTAAAATCGTCTTTTGGATCACAGGATGGAAGTTAGACGCCCCCGACGAACTCAAAAAACAAGCACTCAATACCGTTACACTTGCAGCTCCACACACCTCTAATTGGGATAT
>CBFHKC010000005.1:48884-93605 GCA_965656315.1 uncultured Schleiferiaceae bacterium
ACTAGGTGCATTTTGGCTGATGAGAATGCCGGTAAAGTTCCTCATCAAGGATTTCTACATGAATTGGTACTTTTTTGGTTTTTTTAAATGGCTTGGCGGGATTGGCGTAAACCGTAAACAACGTTCTAACCTGGTAGAAACTAGTGCCGCTATTCTTCGCGATACCGATTTCAATTTGATGATCTCCGCTGAAGGCACTCGTAAACGCGTTGACAAATGGCGCATGGGCTTCTATCACCTTGCGAAGCAAGCTGACGTAGATATCTCGCTAGGATATTTGGATTATGCGAAGAAATCTGCAGGACTTCTCGGTGTAGTTAAAGCCGGTGAAATGAATGCAACTTTAGATGAGATTGAAGCGCTATATAAAGATGTAAAGGGCAAGTACCCTGAACTTTACAATCCTAAAATTTACTGATTTAAGTGGACCTACCCTCGCTCCAATTCCCTGCGGAAACGCACGATCATGTGAAGATCTGTACCACGGACAATGTCCTACGGATTTGGGACATCATTCGCAAAAAATGGTTGGTTGCCACTCCAGAAGAATGGGTTCGTCAACACACAATTGGCTATTTACTCCTGCACAAATACCCCGCTTCACTCATCGCGGTAGAGAGTGGACTTACCACAGTACATAAGCAGAAACGCAGTGATATTCTAGTATACAAACAGAACAAGCCGTTCATTTTAGTCGAATGCAAAGCCCCAAGTGTCAAACTAAGCCAAAACACTTTTAACCAAGCCTTTAACTACAACAACACCTTGAAAGCCTCCTACATCTATTTGACCAATGGACTGCAACACGTATTTTGGGACAGTAGAACGAACCTTCAAGTGACTTCACTGCCGCTCTACTAAGTGAAATACGCTCCTAGCGCAGGCGGTCGAGAGAACGAACTTTCTTTTCGTCCTTTTGAATGCCCTTAGATGCCAAGAATGCCAAGACAACCAGTATAAAGGGCATGATAGCACCCCAGCTTGCGGAAGCACCTGTTGAGTTGATCAGGTAAATTAGATATCCCAGAACGAACAGGCTTACCAACATCCCTATGCGAACTACTAAAAGTTGTAAGTTTCTATTGTTAAAAAGTAAAATCGCACCACTAAACAAGGCCATACAGGTACCAAATCCACCAAAAGATCCGGCATGAGCGGTAGCTGAGAAGAATTCACCATCTATCTGGTAGAGCGGTAAAAAGAAGGCGGAAACAGCGCTAATGATCGCTGCGCCAAATAGATATAAAGTCTGAATGCGTTGAATCATCCGTTGTGATTTTTAATAAAGTTCGAAAAAAACAGTACTGCAAGGTAGTTAGTAGCGTTTAAACTCTTTATTATTGTAGTCAGAAAGACCGGACGACACCATTCGTGTGAACGTCATTTGAATATCTATTTCCACAGAACATGTTGAGTGAAAAGGATTTGCAGGCTCGCAAATTGCCTGAATTAAAAGAATTGGGCACCTCATTATCTATTCCTAAAGCCAAATACCTAAAAAAAGGTGAGCTCGTTGAAGCAATTTTAAAGGTGACAGGACAGACAAACGCCCCTAGCGTTGACGCTTCTACTGCACCGGCAACACAGCCTCAGCAAGAGAAAGTCGCTACTGAGCAGCCACAAAATAAACCAAATAGAACGGGCGATAAACTGCAAGGCGGTAATCGAGATCGTAAACCTAACGAGCGTACAGAACGCAGTGAACGCAAAGAGCGTCCTCATTCTAACCGCAACGAAGGGACCAAAGAAATAACTTCAAACCATGAACGTCAGGAGAAAAGCGACCGTGTAGAAGGATCCAAGGATAAGCCGGCAAACAACGAAAAAGGCGATCGCAATAGAAGTCGCAACGATCGTAACGACCGCAACAAAAACAACGATAATCGTAGAAAACGTCCAAAAGAATTCCATTTCGAAGGCATCATCGCAAACGAGGGTGTCTTAGAAATTATGCCCGATGGGTATGGATTCCTTAGAAGCTCAGATTACAACTATTTGAACTCGCCGGATGATATTTACGTAAGTCAAAATCAAATTCGTAGCATCGGTCTTAAAACTGGTGACACCGTCAGTGGCGAGGTTCGACCTCCACGAGAAGGCGAGAAATACTTCCCACTAGTGAAGGTGAACACCATAAATGGCCGTAGCCCGGAATATGTAAGAGATCGCGTTTCATTTGAACACCTGACTCCCCTATTCCCAAATGAGAAGTTTGACATTACCACTCGCCAGTCTTCTGTGTCTACTCGTATTATCGATTTGTTCTCTCCTATAGGTAAAGGACAGCGTGGACTTCTCGTAGCACAACCAAAGACAGGTAAAACTACCTTGATGAAGGAGGTAGCTAACGCTATTGCAGCTAACCACCCAGAAGCTTACATGATCGTTCTTCTGATTGATGAACGCCCTGAAGAAGTTACAGATATGAGCCGCAGTGTAAACGCCGAAGTTGTTGCGTCTACATTTGATGAGCCAGCTGACCGTCACGTGAAGGTTGCCAATATCGTTCTTGAGAAGGCGAAGCGTATGACAGAATGTGGTCATGATGTGATTATCATGCTTGACTCCATAACGCGTTTAGCTCGTGCTTACAATACGGTAAGTCCTGCTTCCGGTAAAATTCTTTCGGGTGGTGTTGATGCAAACGCATTGCAAAAACCAAAGCGCTTCTTTGGAGCGGCACGTAACATCGAAGGCGGTGGTTCACTAACCATTCTAGCGACAGCACTGATTGATACGGGTTCAAAAATGGACGAAGTGATCTTTGAAGAGTTCAAAGGAACAGGTAACATGGAGATGCAGCTTGACCGCCGTATCGCGAACCGTAGAATCTGGCCTGCAATCAATCTTATTGAAAGTGGAACTCGTAAAGAAGATCTACTTCTTGCACCGGATGTACTTCAGAGAATGTGGATCATGCGCAAGTACCTTGCTGACATGACGCCTATTGAAGCGATGGAATTCTTGAAAGAACGCATGCGTCAAACCAAGGACAATGCAGAATTCTTAATTTCAATGAACGGCTAATGATTTAGCCCACTGTTCAACATAAAAAAGCAGCTTTTCGAAGGATTCGAGAAGCTGCTTTTTTTTGAAGATGATTTGCCTACGCCGTTCTTTAGGCTTCGCTAGCAAATTGTTTCTCGTAAAGATTGTGATAAGCGCCTTTTGCCTCTAAAAGAGCTGCGTGATTGCCTACCTCAACGACCTTACCCTTATCTAATACAATAATGCGATCTGCATGTTGAATAGTGGATAGTCGGTGCGCTATAATCACAGAAGTTCTGTCCTTGGTAAGTGCTATTAATGCGCGTTGGATGAGCTCTTCAGTATGCGAATCGATGCTCGAGGTCGCCTCATCGAGTATGAGCACGCTAGGATCTGTAATGTACGCACGTAAGAAGGCGAGCAGCTGTCGCTGTCCAGCACTAAGCACTCCACCGCGTTCTTGCACGTTGTAGTTCAAGCCCTGAGGCAAACCATCTATGAATTCCTTAATACCGATCGCGGAAGCTGCCTCCATAATTTGCTGGTCGGTAATTTGTGTTTCTCCTAAAACGATGTTAGAACGCACCGTATCCGAAAAGAGGAATACATCTTGAAGTACGAGCGCTAGCTGAGTTCTAAGTTTGTGCAAGTCTAGCGTGGTCAATTCATGTCCGTCAATCGATACTGAACCTTTCTGGTACGGATAAAAGCCCATGAGTACCGAAATAATGGTACTTTTTCCTGCACCCGTCGCTCCTACAATAGCTACTGTTTCTCCTGGTGCAACTTCGAAGGAGACATCTCTTAAGATGAGCTCATCCGCATTGTAATGGAAGTGTACGTCTTTAAAAGCGATGGCACCTTTGAGCTGAGATAATTGGACCGAACCGTTAGGCTCTATATCCTGCTCATTATCTAATAAATTCAAAACACGCTCTGATGCGACCATTCCCATCTGAAGGGTATTAAAACGATCCGCCAACTGGCGTAATGGACGAAATAGCATCCCAACGAAAATGATCATGGCGGTGAGCTCACCCACCGTTACCGAACCTCCAGTAGCCGCATTCATACCACCGTACCACACTGCTAATCCTATCGATATTGCACTGAGTACTTCGATGATTGGAAAGAACAAAGCGTAGTAGAATATGCTGCGGACGTTCGCCACACGATGACGATCATTGATCGCCTCAAACTTATCATATTCCTGACGCTCTCTACCAAAAGCCTGAACGACTGCCATGCCGCCTAAGTGTTCTTGCACGAAGGTGTTCAGATTCGATATTTCAGAGCGCACCTGCTGGAAGGACTCCTTAATCCCTCGCTGGAACCACCGGGTGGCAATAAAAAGCACTGGAATAATGGACAGTGAAACCAGCACGAGAACGGGGTTAAAGAAGAAGAACATAGCCCCCAGCATAACCAAGATGCGAAAGAGATCACCAAAGATGACCAGGATTCCTTGCGAGAATATTTGTGAGATGGTTTCAATATCAGAAACTACTCGGGTCACGAGCTGACCGATAGGCGTTTTGTCGTAAAAACTGTGCGTAAACGTTTGAAGCTTATCGTACAGTTCGATGCGGATGTCTTTGATAATGCTCTGCCCTAACCAATTCGCTGCATACATAAATGCAAATTGACCCAAGCTCTCGATGAGTAGCAAACCCACTAAGATTAATGTCAAGTTCATGAGCAAAGGAGCATCACTTCCTAAAATCGCATCGTCTATCACCTGTCGAATAAGAATAGGTCTCGCCGTACCCATAGCACCTAAAACTACCGTCAAAATGACTGAAAATATAAACAGTGTGCGATAAGGCTTAGCATAAGCCAGGACCCTTACGAATAATTTGAAATCAAAGGCTTTACCGCCGACTTTAGACATACTATAGGTTGTTGTACGTTACTTCACTTAAATATAAGCCCTGAGCAGGGGCGCTTGTTCCCATTGCTCCTCTATTTTTTTCCTCAAGTCGCTGGGCAAACTCTTCTACACTCCACTTACCACGGCCGACTTCATATAGAGAGCCAACGATAGCTCGCACCATATTACGAAGAAAGCGATCTGCTGTGATATGGAACACCCAGATCTCTCCATCCTGAACCCATTCGGCGCGTCGTACGTCACAGAGCGTAGTTTTATTATCGGAACCATTCTTACAAAAGGAAGCAAAATCTGCAGCTTCGAGCAGTAGTTGCGCCGCTTGGTTCATCCGGTTGATATCCGGTAATTCCTCGACCATCCATGCCGATTTACGGTAAAAGGGAGACCCCGTATCGCAAAGGTAATACTCGTAGCTCCTGGAAACCGCATCAAAGCGCGCATGCCAATCCGCTGGAACTTCGCGGATGTCATAAACCCGAATGGCAGGATGAATGAAGCGATTCAAGCGGTATTTCAAATGCTCTAAATCTTTAATACCCTTGGCCAATTCAGGGTTCCAGTCAAAATGCACATACATCTCTTTCGCATGTACCCCCGTGTCCGTTCTTCCCGCTCCCATCGAAGAAATTTCTTGTCGTAATAGCTTAGCTAAGGCAGCATCCAGCTCGCCCTGTACCGTGGTATCGTTGGGCTGAATCTGCCAACCGCAAAACGGAGCACCGTCAAAGGCCAATCTCAAAAGTGTACGCATTATTTTTGGAGCTAATTCTAAATCAAAGGTACGCCTGTGGCTACAAAAAGGACAAAAATCCTACTACTCTCTGATAACCATTCGCACATGGATGAGCGAATCCTTGAATTTGCCAAGGGTGTAGACATGATCTGGCATGCTGGTGATATAGGATCGCACGAGAGCATGGACGCCCTGGAAGCTACCTCTAAACCAGTAGTAGCCGTCTATGGCAATATCGATGACCACACCATGCGTGGACGTTACCCATTGCATCAAAAGTTTGTATTAAATGGCGTAAAAGTGTGGATGACCCACATCGGAGGCTATCCTCCAAAGTATAATAACAGGACAAGAGATGCGATTCAACGCGAACAACCGGATCTATTTATCTGTGGACACAGTCATATCTTAAAAGTAGTACACGATAAAAAAATCAATTGTCTTCACATGAATCCAGGCGCGGTAGGCCATCACGGCTTCCATAAGGTTCGTACTATGCTTCGTTTTGATCTGGTGCAGCCCACCGAAGGGATGAAAGGAAAAGTCGATAACCTAGAGGTCATAGAATTAGGAAAACGAGGTCAACTCGTTTAATTTTGCGCCTTAACAGTTTTACTTATGTCAACTGCACTTCATGCCATTACTCCGGTAGATGGTCGTTACGCTTCAAAAACTGAAGCGCTTTCTCAATATTTTTCAGAGTTCGCTCTCATCAAATACCGCGTACGCGTTGAAATCGAATATTTCATCGCACTTTGCGAGAGCGGACTGCCTCAACTCTCCGGAGTAGATGCAGCAACTTTTGAGCCTCTACGCGATTTATACCGCAACTTCTCAACCGAAGATGCACAGAAAATCAAGGACATCGAAAAGGTTACTAATCACGATGTAAAGGCTGTAGAATACTTCATCAAGGAGGCATTCGAACGAATGAACTTGACTCAGTTTTCAGAGTTCATTCATTTCGGTCTTACCTCTCAGGATATCAACAATACTTCCATTCCCCTTTCCATTAAGGACGCTTTGGAGCAAGAAATTTACCCAGCTTTGGAAGGCTTGATCGACTCGATTGATCAAAGCGCTGCCGCTTGGTCTCACATTCCATTGCTTGCGCGTACGCACGGTCAACCAGCTTCTCCTACTACGCTAGGTAAGGAATTCGGGGTGTTTACTGCGCGTTTAAAGGGCCAGCTTGCACAGCTCAAATCCATTCCACATAGCGCTAAGTTCGGTGGAGCTACGGGTAACTTTAATGCACACACTGTGGCCTTCCCTGATCGTCAATGGCACAATTGGGGTGATGACTTCGTTGCAAATTACTTGGGACTTTCAAGAAGCTACCCAACAACGCAGATCGAGCACTACGACAACATGGCTGCGCAGTTCGATGCACTCAAGCGTATCGACACCATTTTCATCGACTTCTGTCGCGATGTATGGACCTACGTAAGCATGGATTATTTCAAACAGAAAATCAAAGCAGGTGAAGTAGGTTCTTCTGCCATGCCACACAAAGTAAATCCAATCGACTTTGAGAATGCGGAAGGAAACCTTGGCTTAGCTAATGCATTGTTCGAGCACTTGTCTGCCAAACTCCCGATTTCGCGTCTACAACGTGATTTAACGGATTCTACAGTATTACGCAATGTTGGCGTTCCTTATGGACATTTATTGATTGCGATTGCTAGCATGAACAAGGGTCTAGGAAAACTTCTGGTAAATGAAGCAAAGATTGCAAGTGACCTTGAGGCCAATTGGGCCGTTGTTGCTGAAGCCATCCAAAACATCCTCCGTCGAGAAGGATACCCGAAACCTTATGAAGCATTGAAAGCACTGACAAGAACGAACAGTGCTATCACCGCTGAAAGCATCTCAACATTTATTAATACCTTAGAAGTAAGCGATAGCATCAAAGCCGAGCTCAGCGCAATCACGCCGAGCAACTATATCGGACAGATGAGACACTCCTAACTTCTCAAACTATGAAAAAGATCTTTAGTATCGGAGCGGCTGTCCTTGGGACGGCCGTTTTTTTTGGCATGTATCAGTACTTTCGAGCCCCAAAATCGGCGAGGGATACCAAGCCTGCTCTTGCGACACAGTCTATTCAGTTTAAGGATGAAATCGCTGCCGGAAAAGCCAAGCCAGGTGATGTTATTCAGCTTACTGGGCAAGTAGTCGCTTCAGAATCAAACAGCATCGAACTCCGCGGAGGAATACTCATTACCAGGTCCACGGACGAAGCAGCGACAGCCACGTGGCCTGTCGAGGGAACTCAGACGTTTATCGCGAAGTTCAACGGCATAGAGGTTGATGAATTCTTTGGGGACACGCTATACCGCCTCAACGATGGTTTTCTTCTCCACTCGGCGGACTCTAAAGATTTGGATGAGTCCTAGACCGAAGAATACCGTCAAGGCTAGGGCCGAATTTCTTAAATCGCCCGTTATTGCTTCGAGCAGTCCTATGCTGAACATTCCGAAGGTGGTGGCCAGCTTTTCCATGACATCGTAGAAACTAAAGTAGGTCGTGTGATCTTCGGTCTCCGGCAACATCTTACTATAGGTGGAGCGCGATAAACTTTGTACGGCACCCATAACAAAGCCTAATACTCCACCTACGAGGTAAAATTGGCCTGCGGTTTGAACGAAATACGCCGAGAAACACAGCACCATCCATATCACCACGCCGAGTTTAATGGCATACAAGTTCGTGGTGCGCTCGCTCAACCTTGCAAAAGTGAATGAACCGAGAATGGCTACGAATTGAATGATCAAAATAGTCATGATTAATTGGTACGACTCCAGCCCGAGCACCTTGGAGCCGAAAACTGCAGCCAATAAAATGATAGTCTGCATGCCCACGCTGTACCAGAAGAAACCTCCTAGGAAGATTCTTAGCATTTTATCTTGGCGGAATTCTTTCACCACAACGATCAATTCTTCCCAGCTTTTCCAAAACAGCTTCCCTTCGAAATAATCCTTTACCTCATCTTTTGGCAATCTTCGAATAGCGGGTAAACCAAAGGCTAACCACCATATACCGGTGATCACAAAAGACGCTCTTGAGGCAACCCCCGCATCAGGTAAACCAAAGGTCGTCGGCATTTGTACGAGCATTAAACATAGAATGAGCAGTAGCGCACTTCCGAAATACCCGAGAGAAAAGCCACGAGCCGACAGCCGATCTTGCTCCTCCTGTGAAGCAATCACGGGTAAAAAGCTATTATAGAACACAATCGAACCGGTGAAACCAACACTTGCAAAATAGGCCAAATACAAGCCTAAACCAGGGTTGTCACCTGTCATGAATCCCATCAGAGCGGTGCTTGTAGCCCCAAGAATCATAAATACTTTCATGAAAATTTTACGCCTTCCCGTTCGATCTGCCATAGCTGCGAGATATGGACTTAGAATACTTATCGTCAAAAACGAAGCTGCAATCACGTAGGAATAAATGACTGTGTTTTGCCATGTAGCTCCTAAAAACTCGACGGTATTGCCACCAGCTTTGGTAACTTCTTCATAGTAAATGGGGAAAAGCACCGTGGAAATGACGAGAGAATATACTGAATTGGCCCAGTCATACATGGCCCAGCCCCTTTGAGTAGCGTTAAATTTCATGTGTGTAAAATACAATAACTCTGCGGCATTATATTTGATATCTTGGCAGCATCTAACATTAATTCGACATGAAAAAATTCATCCTTACCCTTGTGTTGTTTGGTACAGCCATGAGTCTTCAAGCTCAGGATATGATCATTTACAAGGATAAAACTATTGAGGAGGTGAAAATTGTGGAGGTCACTCCCGATTACATTAAATACCGCGAATTCGAGGCTCCAGAGGATGCTGTGATATTCAGCGTTGAGCGCGATTACATTAAAAAGCTCGTGTTCGAAAGCGGTAGGGTCATGGACCTAAGTCTTGAGATGATTAATGACAATAGAGTGTACGCAGGCCAACGCGATCGAGCAATCAAACTAGATGTTGCAGGTGTAAGTGGAAACTACACTTTCATTACCTACGAACAAGCCATCGACCCCGGTACTTCCTGGGAAGCTGGTGTGATTTTCATAGGTGCTGGTAGCCAATCTAATTTTTGGAGCGATGAGAATGCAATGGGTGCTGGGGTAAATATGGGCTACAAATTCAAGCGTGCACCAAACTTTTATATGCAACGTATGCGTTACGGACACATCCTACGCGGGGCATACATCAAGCCGAACATGTTTGTCAATATTTTCAACTACGACATGGTGGACTACGACCACCCGCCAGACCCGGTGACTTTTGCCTATCCAACAACACGTGAATTCGCCGTCGCAGGATCACTTCAGCTCGACTTTGGAAACCAACTCGTCTTCTCTGACCGATTCTTAGTGGATTACGCTGTGGGTATCGGATATGGATTTACGACGAAAGATACTTGGAACCTTACCAATTATGGATTTTACGGCGGACTCGGATCTGACCTTTCTCCATACACCTATAACTTCACATTACGTGTAGGCTACCTGATGCCGAAAGACTAAATACATGTAGCGTTGTACACGCTGCTGCTTTAAGCGCCCCTACTCTAGCATCCCTAGAGTCGGGGCTTTTTTATTGCTTCGTGGGTAGTTTTCGATGCAGGTACAAATCAAAAAAGCCTGATGTTTCGTTTGAAACATCAGGCTTTGAACTAGATCGCGCTAAGTAAAATAAATTACTGTGCGTTTTGCGTCTTAATAAGATTCAATGCAGAACCTGACTTAAACCACTCAATTTGCTGAGCATTGTAAGTATGGTTCAAAAGAACAGTGTCTTTACTACCATCTGCATGTTCTACCTCCAACGTCAATTGCTTACCTGGAGCAAAATCTTCAAGGTCCACAAAGTTGAACGTATCGTCTACTTTGATCAGGTCGTAGTCAGCTTCGTTTGCAAACGTTAGACCCAACATTCCTTGCTTCTTCAAGTTCGTCTCATGGATACGAGCGAATGATTTAACAATCACTGCACGAACACCTAAATGACGTGGTTCCATGGCTGCATGCTCACGTGATGAACCTTCACCATAGTTGTGATCTCCCACTACTACAGTTGGTACACCCGCTGCCTTGTACGCACGAGCTACATTCGGAACTTCGTCTACAGAACCGTCTAACTGGTTCGTAACCGCGTTAGTTTCCCCAGTGTATGCATTTACAGCACCGATCAAACAGTTGTTTGAGATATTATCCAAGTGACCACGGTAACGCAACCATGGACCTGCCATGGAGATATGATCCGTTGTACACTTGCCTAAAGCTTTGATCAAAAGCTTTGCACCAGTGATGTTCTTACCGTCCCAAGGAGCAAATGGAGAAAGGAGTTGCAAGCGCTGAGAGTCTTCAGCAACCACTACTTCTATACCTGAGCCATCTTCTGCTGGCGCTTGGTATCCATTATCTTCTACTGCGAAACCTTTACTTGGCAACTCTTGACCTGTTGGTTCTGCCAATTTTACCTCCTCACCGTTTTCATTAAGAAGGGTATCGGTAACTGGGTTAAAGTCAAGCTTACCTGAAATTGCGATTGCTGCAACCATCTCTGGAGACGTTACAAATGCATGCGTGTTTGGATTTCCATCAGCACGCTTCGCAAAGTTTCTGTTAAACGAGTGAACGATAGAGTTTTTCTCTTGCTTCTCAGAACCTTCACGAGCCCACTGACCGATACATGGTCCACAAGCATTTGTGAAAATTCGAGTTCCATCCAATTTATTGAACGTATCGATCAAACCGTCACGCTCAGCAGTGAAACGAACCTGCTCAGAACCTGGGTTGATACCCAAAATCGCCTTTGGCTTAATGCCTTTCTCAACCGCATCTGCAACAATAGAAGCAGCACGTGTGAGATCTTCGTATGAAGAGTTGGTACACGAACCGATCAATGCCCATTCGATATCCGTCGGCCAATCGTTGGCAGCAGCTTTTTCCTTCATTTCTGCTACCGGTGTAGCTAAATCAGGTGTGAATGGACCATTCAAATGTGGAGTCAATTCATCCAAGTTGATTTCAATCACTTGGTCAAAGTACTGCTCTGGATTTGCGTAAACCTCAGCATCACCTGTCAAATGTTCAGCAACTTTATCTGCTGCATCTACTACATCTTGACGACCTGTTGCTGCTAAGTAGCGACGCATACTGTCATCGTAACCAAAGGTGGAAGTCGTTGCACCGATCTCAGCACCCATGTTACAGATAGTACCTTTACCCGTTGCACTCATACTTTCAGCACCTTCGCCAAAGTATTCTACGATCGCGCCTGTTCCTCCTTTTACAGTGAGGATACCAGCTACTTTCAAAATCACATCTTTAGGAGCAGTCCAACCGTTCAAACGACCTGTAAGCTTCACACCGATGAGTTTAGGGAATTTCAATTCCCAAGGCATGCCTGCCATTACATCTACAGCATCTGCACCACCCACACCGATAGCAACCATACCTAGACCACCAGCATTAACCGTGTGGCTATCTGTACCGATCATCATACCTCCAGGAAAGGCGTAGTTCTCTAGAACTACCTGGTGAATGATACCTGCTCCTGGCTTCCAGAAACCGATACCGTACTTATTACATACTGAAGACAAGAAGTTAAAGACCTCATTGTTCTTGTTGATTCCTTCTTGCAAATCCTTATCTGCACCGATACGTGCTTGGATCAGGTGATCTGCATGTGCTGTTGAAGGCACAGCAACTTTATCTTTTCCGGCTTGCATGAACTGCAACAACGCCATCTGAGCGGTTGCATCTTGCATCGCTACGCGATCTGGTGCAAAGTCAACATAGCTGGCACCACGCTGGTGCGCCTGTTTCGCATCGCCTTCCCAAAGGTGAGCGTACAAAATCTTTTCTGCTAAGGTGAGTGGCTTACCCACGGCTTTACGCGCCGCTGCAATACGCTCAGGGTAACGCTCGTACACCTTGCGGATCATGTCAATATCAAACGTCATAAATTGATGGTTTTATGCTATTAAGCGCCACGAATTTAATCAATTTACCCCCTTGAAACCAAGTGATTTTAGCTAAGATGCAATAGACTACAACAATAGTTACAGGATTGCTAAATACACCCCCTCAATACAGTGATAATCCTAAAATAAAGTAGAGAAAAACGAGAATTACTGAATCCAGACTTTCAAATTATGGAACCAGCGATCGCCTTCAATGCGAACTATATACATTCCTGTCGCCCAATTTGATGTAGAAACTGCATGCGATGAGGCTATTTGACTAGAAGCATATTGCTTTCCTGCTGCATCATAGATTTTAACGCTTACCGGCGCTCCAGTGCTCAAGCGCAGCTCCTCATTGATCTGACTTACTTCTAAGTCTGACAACACTGTTTCCATGACATCTAGTAATTCAAAAGCAGCTGTATGAGCGCTATCCTTCACAGGGTTAAAACTCCAGTCTTTAATGGTAAGGCTTTTAGCACTGTCCGCTACATCGATACGAACCCATCCAAAACAAGCGGTATCATTTTTCAAGATGCGCAAACCGAGATAGCCGTCTGTTAAAGGTCCAGCCCAATTCGAGTTTGGATAAGCCACGCCGTCTACACGGAATGCCATGTACCCCACACCAGTGGTAGAGCCTATGCCGTTGAAGTCTGCATTTTCATCTATCGTGGTACCTGGAACTACGCGCTCTACATAAGCAAAGCCGTTTTGTCCTTCGCCCATCGCGAGATTTCCTTCAATACTATCCCCTGGCAACAACATGATAGACGTGGTATTACCAAGCTGACCACCGCTTAAAACGTGCTCAATAGTAAAGTCAACAATAGTATCACCATCAAGGTCCAATTCAAAGATGCCATCTACAATCGTAGTGTCTTCGATGTCCGTATATTGATATTGTGCCTGTGCAGTCGTTCCACCTAAAAGGGCAGCTGCTGCAGTCATGTACTGCTTGATGCGTTGTGATTGTGTTGTACTCATGCGGCAAATATAACTTTAAAAGCGTCGCAGTTCAGGTTCAACCACGGCTTTAACAAGAGAAATATCGACAGGAGTCTCGGTGTATTTCGACAGCACAAGTAAACACATCGTTAGACGCTCGTTCAATTTTCCCGTTTCTGCAGCGGCAATCAAATCATCGTAGAATAGATCGACAAGTTCCACACGAGGATCCATCTTTAAAAAGGTACTGGTTCTTCGACGTTCTTTTTCCCAGTCCGCCATTTCTGTAAGTCCAAGTGGCGCTTCATTTTGTCCTTTTAAATTCCTTTGACTCCTTAATACAATTGGAAGCGGTCGATTCATTCGAACAATTACTTTCCTTCCCGAAGGCCAAGGCGCTCTAACAAGCAGTGGCTCAACTATCTTTACAGATTTACCTCGATTACTTTCAAGCCAATCACTGGTAAAATCCCAATTTCGAATTTTCTCGTGCTCGTAATAGCCAAGTTGATTGAATTCATCCCTTTTTCTAACCTTATCCGTCAAAGGCACTATTCCCGCAGCTTCTAATAGGCGCATTCCTAAAGAAGTACCACTTCTAGGTGGGCCGGTAACTATAAAAATAGGTTTCAAAGTACTCTCAGCCAGCATTTTACGCTGAACTCGTCGTGCTGTATGCGATTCCTCGATAAGACCAAGGTTTTTAAAAGCGACTACCAAGGCTCCTTGAACCCAGGGTTGATGGTAGAGCAAGGCCGCACTTTTTAATCCGTCATCTAAAACTTGTTCCCAATTCTCGCGCTCGATTGCTAAGCGAAGTCGTAGATTTAATAAGTCAACACTTCCTTCGTAGCCCTTGGAGAGCAGTCTTTCGAGTTGTGTGAATTGTTTGGTTCTAATCAAAAGATTACCCCAAAGTACTTTTTCATCTACCGAGACTCCATCAAAAAGCTCTTCAGGGACTATGAATGGTGTTCCATTATTGATATTAATGAGCTCTTTGTAATATCGCCATATAAGACCATTGGTAGGTTCGTTCACCTGCTGGACCAGCTTTTCTAATTCCTGTATTTGACCAGCATCGGCTAATAAACTTGCTGCTAATTGCTGATAACGTAAAGGCGATGTTCCGGTAATGTTCAAATGACGCAACACTTGCCAAGCCCTAGCCGGACGTCCCTCACAACGTAAGCTGCGAGCGAGGTAATACACATTCTCTAGCAGACGCCCCCCCTGCTGTTCAACATGCATCGATTCAAGATAACCGAGATCAACAAGCGACTGCAGCAGTTCACCCTCCGGAACATCAATGTTCTCCGCAACGGAGGAAGCATGAAATATTCTTTCTGGCTTGACTAAAGGAGTTGGAAGTAAACCCGCGGGTACCTTGCCGCGCATGTGCTTAGCTCCTTGTAGGTTATGAAAAGCTAAAATTATTGGAGCTATATCCAGGAGATTAAGCCCTCCAATAGGATTGACCGTCTCAATCAACGGTCCCTTAGCGATAAAAACACCATAGTGTCTATGCTCAAGAGCAGGTGCTCCAGCATGGTTTGGGAGAGCGACTGCACGTTGTTCTCCACTTTTAAAACCATGATCTGACACTAACAATACGTGTGAATCTTCATTCGTATAGCTCAAAAGTGAGCCAAGAAATAAATCGTGTAAACGATATGCTGCCTCTACAATGAAATTATATTTCTTGAAGGCTTCAACATCTATCGACTCCAATTTTGGGGGAGCATACTTCATCCCTAGATGCTTAAAATGATCAAGAGCATCATAATACACACTAGCGTGCCCACCTGGACCATGTTCTAATGCATAGGTCGCTAGAGTGTGTACATTAATAGCGTGGGTTACAATCTTCAGTACGCTTCGAACAACCGCGTCCTCACCGGTAAGCTCTAATCCTGGAAAGAAGCTTGAAATCGCCGTCGGAGGCACTTCCTCTGCAGACAGCATTAGACTCTTGAGTAGCTCGACATGCTGCGTTTCACTGACCCCTTCTAAGAGCCAATCCGTATGCTCACTAGCGGCTAAGTTTGAAACTCGGAACGCACCATAATCACTCTTCTTTGCGGGGTGGGAAGGCCACCATGCTATTGATGTAGCGGGAATTCCTTCGGACTCGAGAATATCGAAATAGGTAGGTAAGGCAATACTGGTTCCTCTAACCGCACGTATAGAACCATCAATAACCTCAGTAAACCCATGAATACCGTGCGCCGAAGGCCAGGCGGAGGTAGCAATCGATGTCCATAGCATCGGACTTATCGGGGGATCGAGTGTTGCAAGGTTTGCCCTTATTGCACCGTCCATGATCGTTGCACATTCGGGCATTCCTCCCTTTCGAAGAATTGGCAACATCACTTTCCAGTCCGCAGCATCCCAACCGACTAAAAGAGAAGAATACTGAGGAGCTTGATCTACGATACCATCCAGATGAATTCCTTTGAATTCCGCAATATTTTTGTAGCCACCAGATAAAAAGCCGAGTGTATGTTTAGGATCTACTGCCATGTTGTAAAAGTAATTGCTAAATTTGGGTAATACCTAAAAACCTATCCATGAAGAGACGCGCATTTACAGAATCCATCACACTTTCATGGACCGCTATCAAAGCATCTCCTCTTCGCACGACATTAACCTCGCTCATCATTTCTTTCGGCATCATGGCACTCGTGGGAATTTTAAGCGCAACAGATGCACTCAAACAGAGCCTCGAGAGCAATTTCACCTCCCTAGGAGCAAACACACTCACCATCAGGAATAATGGCGGTGGGTTCTTCGTGAATAATGCAGAGTATCGTAGCAATCCTAAAATCAGCTACCGAGAAGGAGCTAGTTTCAAAGATCGAATGAAAGATACTGAAGCAAAGACGTCATTGACCTACATCGCTTCAGGAACTGCGAAAATTACCTATAAGGCCGAATCGACCAATCCGAATACCATGGTTACCGCTACAGACGAAAACTATATGTACACCGGAGGTTTTGATTTAGGAGAAGGAAGGAACTTTAATGCGGATGACGTATACTCTGGTAAGAACTACACCATTCTTGGTAGTGAAACAAAAACGACACTCTTCGGTGATGAAAGTGCGGTTGGAAAAACCATTCGCATTCAAGGGAAACCCTATTTGGTGATTGGTGTACTCGCAGAAAAAGGAAACTCGGGGATGTTTTCTGGAGACAGGGGTGCTTGGGTAACGTTAAATTATGCGCGTGCAAACTTCACTAGTGGTGTTCCAAATTATACCCTAAGTGTCAATGCACCTAGTGCAGCGACTTTAGATGCAGTTCAAGATCAATGCATCGCGTTAATGCGCAGTGTACGTAAACTAAAACCGAAAGAACGTGACAACTTTTCGATTACCCGAAGTGATAGCGTCGCAAAAAGTTTGATCGAAAACTTGAATATGGTGACAACTGGTGCCTTTATCATTGGCTCGATAACCTTGTTAGGTGCTTCTATTGCGCTAATGAACATCATGCTTGTGAGTGTCACAGAGCGCACGAAAGAAATCGGCACACGGAAAGCCATAGGTGCAACGAAACAAGCCATTAGTGCTCAATTTCTAGGCGAAGCCGTTATGATTACTCAGCTTGGCGGCTGGACCGGGATCTTATTCGGTATCATTATCGGAAACGTCGTTGCAAACCAGATCGGGGGACACTTCTTTATCCCATGGTTATGGATTATTGTCGCATTCTTTATATCTGTAGGCGTCGGTATTGTTGCAGGTTGGTACCCAGCTAGCAAAGCTGCTGAGCTTGATCCTGTAGAAGCGCTGCGTTACGAATAGTAACGCGCAAGGTGTCGTTATTTAAGACTCTTTTTCTTCTTCTGTCTCTACATTGGAGTCCTTCTTCGGATCTTCTCCCAGCTTTTCAGAGACTGAGATACCTAGCACCATACCAATGGGCAACCAAAGACCTATGTTGTCAGTTAGAGTCCCTATGATTACACCGGCCATCAAGCCGATGGCTATATATGTGTTTTTATCTTTGGTAAGTGGTTTTTTCATAAGGTAATAGGGTCAATGAACGGTAAAGGTACGGCATAAAAAAAGCCAACCTTAAATAAGGATGGCTTTCTCTTAGCATTCGCCAAGTTATGTTGTGCTGTAATTAAGCTTCAGCTACTACATCGAATTCAAAGCTAACAACAACTTCACGGTGCAAACGTACGTTCGCAGCGTAGTGTCCTAATGCCTTGATAGAACCACCCACGATTTGGATGAATTTCTTATCGAGAGATACGCCAGATTTAGCGAGTTGGTCAGCAATGTGTTGGTTGGTGATAGAACCAAACAACTTGTTACCTTGACCAGTCTTCGCAGTCATCTTCAACTCAACAGCTGCCAATTTCTCAGCAGTTGCTTTTGCATCAGCGATTGCCTGAGCTTCTTTGTGCGCACGTTGACGCAAGTTCTCAGCCAATACTTTTTTAGCGCTTTCTGTAGCTAGTACTCCGTATCCTTGTGGGATAAGGTAGTTACGACCGTAACCGTCTTTTACAGTTACCACGTCGTCGATGAAACCTAAGTTATCAACGTCTTTTCTAAGGATAATTTCCATGGTACTGATTTATTTAAGGTTATCTGCTACGTAAGGCATCAACGCAATGTGACGTGAGCGCTTGATCGCCGTAGACAGTTTTCTTTGATATTTCAATGAAGTACCGGTCAATCGACGAGGTAAGATTTTACCTTGTGGGTTTACAAAACGCAACAAGTAATCTGGATCCTTGTAGTCGATGTATTTAATACCGGATTTCTTAAAACGACAGTATTTCTTCTGGTTGCCGCTTTCTACGTTGATGGGCTGTAAGTAACGTACATCGCCCTTTCCTCTAGTTGCCATAGTCTATGCGTTCTTTTTAGCACGACGCTTCGCAGCGTATTCAATGCCGTATTTGTCCATTCTTACTGTCAAAAAGCGCATAATACGCTCATCACGCTTAAATTCAACTTCTAATGGAGCGATTGCTTCACCAGGAGCTGTGAATTCTAGAAAGTGGTAAAATCCACTTTTCTTCTTTTGGATTGGGTAAGCCATCTTCTTGAGGCCCCAGTTTTCTTTGTTGATAATGTTCGCTCCTCTGTCTTTCAAGTAGGCAACGTACTTATCTACCGCTTCCTTTACCTGATCTTCAGATAAAACGGGATTCAAAATGAAAACGGTTTCGTACTGATTCATAATTATTTGAACTAAAATTAAGGCTGCAAATGTACGAGAGATTTATTAACTGACCAACATTTGTTAGCAACGTGTGGACAGCCTTTTTTGGGCAAGGGCTTTATCGGGTGAAAACCTCGCTTATATTTGTGGAATGGAGCAATTCATCGTCTCAGCACGCAAATATAGACCACAAGCATTCGACGCCGTCGTAGGACAGTCGCATATTACAGATACCCTACTGAAAAGTGTGGACAACGATCATTTGGCACAAGCCCTTTTGTTCTGTGGTCCGCGTGGGGTTGGAAAGACAACCTGTGCGCGGATTTTAGCGAAGGTGATCAATGCCGGCGCTGAATTGAGCGATGAAGAATTGGCGCTTAATATTTTTGAGCTTGATGCCGCTTCAAACAACTCGGTAGATGACATCCGTCGCTTGATTGACCAAGTGCGTTTTGCTCCGCAAACCGGAAAGTTTAAAGTGTACATCATTGATGAGGTTCACATGCTTTCTCAGCAAGCCTTTAATGCCTTTTTAAAGACACTCGAGGAACCACCTGCGCATGCCATATTTATTTTGGCAACTACGGAAAAACACAAGATCATTCCTACGATACTATCGCGCTGTCAAATTTTTGACTTCAAACGCATTACCGTAGACGATATCGCACAGCACTTAGGTTTTGTTGCTCAGCAAGAAGGCATTACCGCCGCTCCAGAAGCGCTTCATATGATTGCTGAAAAAGCAGATGGGGCATTGCGTGATGCCTTGAGTTTGTTTGATCGTATGGTTAGCTTCTCTGGCACTGATCTCACCTACCAGCAGGTCGTAGAAGTATTAGATATCCTGGACTACAACTACTTTTTCAAGACCGTAGATCTAGCTATGGGCGTGAACTACCCGGACTTGCTACTGCTTTATAATGAAGTTCTTGAAAAAGGGTTTAGTGGTCACGAGTTTGTAGTGGGTATGGCCAAGCACTTTAGAGATTTACTTGTGGCGCGTGAGCCGAGAACCGTAGAGCTGCTAGAAGTCGGTCCTGCCATCAAGGAAAGATACTTGCAGCAAAGTGCCGCTACTTCGACTAGGTTTCTACTCCATGGATTGAAGGTATTCAATGAGCTCGATGGTCAATACAAAGGCTCGAGTCAGCCTCGAATCTTAGTAGAATTAGGTCTCTTAAAACTTGTGGAATTTATTTCACAAGAAAAAAAAAAGTCAAAACCCAACGTAGCGAATAACGGCACGGGAACGGACGAATATTTACCCGACCACTTGCCGAAACGAGGGGATGCACCTACTGCCGCACCGGCACAAGCCTCTCAACCAGAAGCACAGCTAGCACCTACACCGCCCCCGGCACCAGCTGCCACTAAGGTCGTTAGTGATCATGATCTTCCTACAGAACAACCGATTCCTGATGCACCTCCTGCCCCAAAACCGGTAGACCCAGCAGGTGCCTTCGGTGCACCACAAAACAATACGGCTTCTACGCAAACACTACCAGCGTCAGCTTCGAATGCTAGTTCTGCTCCATCTTCAGGTGGAGAATCCACAGGAAGACGTCGACGCAGAGCAGGTTCAAGCGGATTATCGCTTAAGGCTGCCATGACGGAGATGGAAACAGCAAATGAGCAACCTAAAGTAGCGAAGGAAGAGGAAGATCCTTCAGAAGTGGTGAGTCAAGAGGGGCCGCAAAGTGTGTTCAATGAGCACGAGCTGAAGATGGCTATTGAAGTTTATGTAAAGCAGCGACATGTCAAGACCGCCGTGCGCAGCATGTTGATGGCTAAAGTTCCGACGATACTGGATAAAAACACTTTAGAGATAGAATTGGATAATAATATTCAATTGGGCTTTTTTAAAGACGAACAGAAGGAATTGGTCCCGTATTTAAGGAAGAAACTGAACAATTTCGCGCTACGATTCGAAATTAAAATGGTAGAAAGCAAGCAGATTAAAAAGCTGTATTTGCCAGAAGAAAAGTTCCAACATATGGTGGAAAAGAATCCGAGCCTGTTGTATTTGAGACAGAAGCTCAATACAGATCTAGAGTAAGATGCGTGGAGTTCTACTTGTATGTATGGTACTCGCTTCGTTGAGCTCCAAGGGCCAATTCGCTTGGTGGAACTCCCTACACGGATGGGACGGGGTATCGCCCTGGACTTCTTACCTGAATTATGCGCATGCTTATTTAGGTCCGAACGCTTTGCCTATTCCTGAGTTTGTGGATCAAGAGCAGAACTACTTTCGAACGAGTACACAGCACAGCTTGAAAAGTGACGATCAATTTCATAATTGGCACAATGAACTCTTTTGGAAGCGAGGGAAGACTAGATTTCAACTCATCCATCAAAGTATCGAGTATTTCCAGACCAGCACGGAAGTTCGTGATCTGCGTGCTTCACGCGGTGAAAGCGGAAAAGGAATACTTGCCGGGGACTTCATCATCAACGTCAGCACGCAACTCTACGACAAAGGGTACTCCACCTACCACCTGACCGCGCACACAAAGACCGCTGCGGGGCCATTGCAAGACGCTCGTTTTACTGATGCACCGGCTTACGCGTATTTTATTAGCGGGACGCACAGAATATTTACCCATCTCGGCATTCACCGCCAGCGCCATACTTTGCAGTGGGATGCCGGGCTCCAAGTCTACCAAACGTTTTGGACCGCATATCCACAAAACGACGGGTTTCTTGGAAATGTGAAATGGACCACACGAGATCGAAATATGGAATACAGCGCGGGAATAAGAACTTTTACTGGGTACTTCTTAGACGGC
This sequence comes from uncultured Schleiferiaceae bacterium, assembly GCA_965656315.1. Taxonomy (GTDB): domain Bacteria; phylum Bacteroidota; class Bacteroidia; order Flavobacteriales; family Schleiferiaceae; genus UBA10364. Next base: position 70,399 of record CBFHKC010000005.1, read on the forward strand.
GACTGGCCGCGAATTATGGATCTACGTATTGCACGTTCCACAAAACAAGGAAAGGTTGAGGCGTATCTGACAGCTGGCCTTCACGATTACCCTTTCATTTTTACCGGCCTCGGCTATCAGTTGAATTTGACTAAGTAAAAAAAGCGATTCTAAGACGAAGGCCAAGCGGAATCTTTGCAGAAGCAGCTGCTCTTTGAAGTTTCGACTTCCAGTGACTTGCTTGCTGCTCGTCCCCACGTTTTTTATAGGTTCGAATGGCTTCATACGCCTTGCGTACGCGATAGAGTGCGAAGAGCGATTCGCTGAGATGCCCTGATCGATGGGCCTTTTCTACGGCCGCAAATACCTTAGCGTAATGGTCTTCGAGTTGTTGCGTCATGCCGTGGTCGAGGCGGTACATGGTGCCAATTTCGTAGATGCGTTTTGGAAATTGGCCCAAGTGGAAAAGACGTAAATAAGCACCTACATCTTCTTGAAGCGCCCTGTCCTCTTCCCAGCGAAAATCCGTGGAAGTACGCATCACCACCGTGCTGGGCACTATAGGATTGTAGGCAATAAAATCTTCCAACGTATAAATCTTTGGACATGATCTCTTGCGTAGTCCAGCATCACTCCATTCGTAGATGGGGGTGTAAAACCAATCCGTCTGTGGATGCTGCTCTAAGGCATTTTTTGCGGCGGCCAATTTCCCGGGCAGCCATGCGTCATCTGCATCTAAGAAGACCCAAGCATCTCCCTCAGCTACTTCCATCGCCGCGTTGCGAGCATTGCCCAGCCCACTGTTCTCTTGGTGTAGCAACAAGAGTGGCAATTCGTCATACGCCGAAGCTACTTCTAAGGTATTGTCTTCACTTCCATCGTCCACGATAATCACCTCATGTGGAGGATACGTTTGGTCGAGCACACTTTGGAGCGCGTCGGCGATAGTTTCGGAGGCGTTGTATGCCGGTATGATCACAGAAAATCGCATGGCTAGTGGGCGAAGAATGTTTTAGGAAAAAGGCGAACAGCTAGTTTTTTCACCGGAGCTTTTAGGCCGAGTTTGATGAAGAATTGGCCGGTAAGTTTAATGGCAATATTCTTCAACAAATACACGAGCAGTCCTTCGCGGTATGGTCGGAAGGTGCGGTACAGACGGCAGTTGTTACGCATGACCTCAGCCGTGCGGTCCATATGGTATACATTCGCTGCCCACCACATGGCTACTTGGCCACGGGCACGATCCAAAGTTTCTATAGGCACCCAGCCTGCGGCCTGAAAACCATCGTACATTTTTAAGATTTCATCAAAAGCCGTGTACGAGGCAGCGGCGCGTTTGCGCTGGGTGCGCTGGTGCAATCTAAATTTATTTCTGGGCTGTGCATGAAACACGAAATCACCATGTTGCAACAGGTTGGCATAGAAGTACCAATCGCCATTGAGCTTCCAGGTGGTTTGCGGTGCACCGGTCTGATCAAACGCTGATTTGCGAAACAAGACACCGCTCGCATTCGGAATGGTGTTTGAATAGACCATTGTGGTGGCTACTTCGGTAGGTCCATGACCAGTGAAATCCTGTTTCCAACGGGAATGATCACCAAAGATGAATCCATAATCGTCGAGGAAATCACGGAGAAATTGGCCCTGTTCATCTACCAAATACGAATGACTGTAGGCAAGGACTGCATGAGCATTGCGCTCCAAGGCATCGACATGTAAGGCGAGCATATCAAGTTCACAAAAATCATCACTCTCTGCGATCCAGAGGTATTTGCCTTTGGCCCATTCTGCTCCCTTGGCCCATTGCGCAAAGGGGCTACCTGAATTGGTCTCATTAAACAGCAGCTGAACACGATCATCCTGCGCCGCCCATTTTGTCAAAACCTCACGGCTGTCGTCCGGCGAACAGTCGTCCATAAGTAACACTTCGATCGAGGTGTACGTCTGATTCAAAATACTAGAAATGCGCGCATCTAAATATGGAGCATGGTTGTAGTTCGGAACTAATACACTTACCAGCGGACCAGAAGTAGGTAACTCTTTCGCCTGCTCCTCTGAAGTCTCCACTTTTACAGGAGCCGACTTGCGGGCAAAGCCTTCCATCTTACCTGGGCGTACTTTGCACAAACTGTAGAGCGAAAACCATGCACGACGCTGAACATTCACATCTTCACTGGTCAATTCCTCATAGCGAACGCTTCGATGCTCTACTCCACTCTCCCGAATCGACAAAGCTGCGGCCTCATTGTATGTTCTAACGAGTTGAAGTGCCGATGTAGCATCCAATCTACTCGCCGCTTCGTCCTCTTTCTCCTGACGTCGAAGCATACTCGAAACCACATCATCTTCGTCTCGAAGAATCCAAATCACTTTTGCTTTCGGAAATTTCTTCAACCACCAATCCAAGGTGAGGCACAATCGAGGGTCTTTTAATCCCCAGGGACCACTCCACTGACGGGCCAAAGAAAGCGCTCGTCCACTTGGACTTTTTAAATGAGTGGTGTACATCTGCGTAGGAGTCAATGCTTCCTGGAAATTCATCATCGCTTCCTCAAGAGCTTCTCGAGGAGGTGGATTCCACCAGCTACCCCCAGCTTTTTCAAGCATTCGATCATTCAGGTCGACCCCATAAAAAGCCTCTGCATTGTGATCTCGAATAGCCCCCATATACACGCCGGCATCGTTCAATGCGGCACTAACCATAGAAGTACCGCTGCGATGCATACCGACAATAAAGACGGGCTGTTGAACTTTGGGTTTAAACATGTATTTTCGAGCTCATGAGAAATCCAAAGAAACTCGTTTTTATCCACATACCAAAAACCGCAGGCACTTCCTTGCGATTGTTGATAGAAAGTAACTACGAGCCACATGAGCGCAAGTCCATTTACACGTATGAAAATCTGGACAATGAACTGCAAAAAGCGCTCGAGGATCCTCAAATCAAATGCATCTTCGGACATTTCCCGCTACGACCTGTTATCGCTGAAAGTGACGCTACGGTGGTGACTCTTTTCCGTGAGCCGATCGCACGTTCTATCTCACATTACAACCACTACAAGCGCAGACTCAACGAGACGCATCGTCGTTTGATGAAGGACATCCACTCGCCACATGATTTCCCCAAAATTGTAGAGAGCAACAACCGTCATACTGCATTCTTGAGTGGGTATTTGAATCAGCGCAAGTTCTTGGAGGATGCCAGCGTACTCGACAAGGCCCTTGCCAGTTTTGACCGATTAGATGCGGTCGGTTTCACCGAAGAATACGCCGCTTCTATTGCCTACTTCGGAAGCTTGTTCGGATGGCGCAACACCTACGTGGAGCACCACAATTCGGGCAGCAAAAAAGACGATGGAAACCTCGAACTCTGGAAGAGCCTCAATGATAAAGATCTCGTGGTGTATGAAGAAGCATGGAGACGTTTTGGCCCTGTGCTTGAACCGTATAAACAAGTTCAGCTGCCCATCCATCGCATTCCATTAAAAGCGAAAATTAAAGGCTATTTACGCGCCCTGAGCTCGAAGTTCTGGCCAAGATAAACGCGGCGTACGGTTTCATCCGCAGCCAATTCCTCCGCAGTTCCACTCTTTAGAATTTTTCCTTCGAACATCAAATACGTCCGATCTGTAATCGCCAGAGTTTCCTGCACGTTATGATCCGTAATCAAAATGCCAATATTGCGCTTTTTCAAGTCGGCAACGATACTTTGAATATCCTCCACAGCGATGGGATCCACTCCAGCAAAAGGCTCATCGAGTAGTATAAACTTTGGACTCGTGGCAAGAGCTCGAGCAATCTCAGTTCTACGACGTTCACCACCACTAAGTAAATCTCCACGTGTAGTACGAATGTGCTGCAGTCCAAATTCATCAAGCAAGCTTTCCAACTTTGCCTTCTGTTCCTCCTTTGTAAGCTTTGTCAATTCCAAAACCCCAGCAATGTTATCTTCTACACTGAGCTTTCTAAACACCGAAGCCTCTTGCGCGAGGTAACCGATCCCGAGCTGCGCCCTTTTGTACATCGGCAATTTCTCGATCGGCGTTCCGTCGAGTAAAATCTGACCGCTGTACGGGCGAATAAGGCCTACTACGGTATAAAAGCTAGTAGTCTTACCTGCGCCGTTCGGCCCAAGTAGTCCGACGATCTCACCGCGATTCACCTCAAAACTCACGTCATTCACAACGGTACGCGAACGATATTTCTTGACGATATTTCGAGCCTCTAACTTCATGATTCTGCGCTCTGAGCGGCTTTTCTTTTAACGATTCTGCGGCTCACCATAATGCTAATCTGATACAAGATCAAAACAGGCAAGGTCACAAGCACCTGAGAAGCAATGTCCGGAGGCGTGATAATAGCACTCAATAGCAAGATCCCAATGATGGCGTGACGGCGGTATTCTTTAAGTAAGTCTGGAGTGACAACGCCTACTTTGCTTAAAAAGTATACTGCAATCGGAAGCTGGAACAAGATTCCAGTGGCGAGAGTCACAGAGCTCACCAAGGAGATGTATGAAGTAAGGTCGATGCGGTTGACCACTTCTGCGGAAACGGCATAGCTGCCTAGGAATTGGACACTAAGCGGGACGATCACATAGTAGCCAAAGAGAACACCAAGCGAGAAAAGTAGGGTGGTAAATAAAATCACTCCTCGAGAGCTTTTGCGTTCAAGCTCGTGCAATCCTGGTTGGATAAATCTCCAAATCTCCCAGAAGACGTAGGGGAAGGCAATGATCAGGCCGGCGACCAAGGAGACCCAGAGGTGCATTTGAAATTGGCCACTCATGCGCATGTTGAGCAGTTCGAACGGCATTTCCTTGAAGCAGAATACCTCTCCCCCAACGAAGTCAGACAGCCAACAAAAGAAGGTATAGGTCGGAAAATTCGGCTGTTTAGGACCGAAAATGATTTGATCAAAAATGACCGATTTGGCCAAAAAGGCCACTACTGCAAAAATGATGATTGCGATAGAGGATCTTACGAGATGCCAGCGGAGCTCACCGAGGTGGTCCAAAAAGCTCATCGCATTTTTATCTTTCTTGTTGTTCATAACTGGTATAGGCGGTAAAAATCCGAAAAACATTCTGTAGTACCTTCAAATCCCTTTGAAAATTGCCTTATCTTAAGGGAGTACAAAGCAAAACTTTATGTCATCAGTGAATTGGGAACACGAGCTCAAGGATTTTTTCGGCTTTTCTGAGTTTAAAGGAAACCAGCGCGCCATCATAGAAAGTATTGCCAGCGGCAAGGACACTTTTGTAATTATGCCCACTGGTGGCGGGAAAAGCCTTTGTTATCAACTACCCGCACTTGCCTCAGAAGGTACCGCAATCATCGTGAGTCCTTTGATTGCTTTGATGAAAAACCAAGTAGATGCCGTACGCGGTCATTCGGAAGTTGAGGGGATCGCACACGTGTTGAATTCGTCTTTAACGAAAGGACAACTCGAGCAAGTGCACCACGATCTAAAGGCAGGAATCACTAAAATGCTGTTTGTAGCCCCGGAATCTTTGAATAAAGAGACGAATATCGAACTATTGTCAAGTATTGAACTAAGCTTCTTTGCGATTGACGAAGCCCACTGTATTTCAGAATGGGGACATGACTTTCGTCCGGATTACCGCACTATCAAAGAGAGCATTCAGCGATTGGGAAGAAAACCCATAATTGCACTGACTGCTACGGCGACGCCGAAGGTTCAAGCAGATATCATGAAGACGCTCGGTATGGAAGAACCTTCTGTATTCTTGAGCAGCTTTAATCGACCGAATTTATATTACGAAGTACGCCCAAAACGCGACATCGATCATGACATCATCAAACTCCTGTCAAATAATAAAGGGAAAAGCGCTATCGTGTATTGCCTCTCTAGACAGAAAGTGGAAGATCTCGCGGAGCAACTACAGATCAACGGCATCAATGCCCTGCCCTACCACGCGGGACTCGAAGCATCAAAACGCGTAAAACATCAAGACGCCTTCCTCAACGAAGACTGCGATGTGATTGTAGCCACCATTGCATTCGGGATGGGGATCGACAAACCCGATGTACGATACGTATTGCATTACGATATGCCGAAGTCGCTAGAAAGCTATTACCAGGAGACCGGTAGAGCTGGACGAGATGGTGGCGAGGGTTCTTGTATTACCTATTTTGATATTAAGGACATTGAGCGTTTGCAAAAATTCTTGAATAAGAAGTCAGTCAGCGAACAAGAAATCGGGAGACAACTCCTGGAAGAAGCAACCGGGTATGCGGAAGCTGCGACCTGTAGAAGACGTGTGCTGATGCACTATTTCGGAGAAGAATTTCACGAAGACAACTGTGAGAAGATGTGTGACAACTGCCGCCATCCAAGAGAAAAGGTGGAAGCCTCAGCTGAGCTGCTGGATGTTATCTCTGCAGTACAATTGACTCACGGTAAATTCAAGACGTCTGAGATTGTAAATCTTTTGCGCGGAAACCTCAGTGCTACCCTCGCTAAAAACGGATCAGATCAACTTGAGGTCTGGGCCAAGCAAAAAGACAAGAGTGAAACGCACCTTCGCGCAGTAATTCGCCAAGGACTCATCCGCAATTACCTCAAAAAGAACATCGATGCCTATGGCACCATCCAGGTCACTGAGAAGGCCGAGTCTGGAAAATTACCCAAGGCGTTCCGTGTTAGAAAGGAATTGGACTATGGTCAACTAAACAGTGCTGATAGTGGACCGAAAAAAGTTGTTGCCGTGGATACGGCACTGTTCAACCTACTTAAAGACCTGCGTAAGAAAATAGCCGCTAAAAAGAACGTACCTCCATATGCCGTGTTCGGTGAGCATTCGCTGAACGAGATGGCAACGGTATACCCTTGCACGTTAGATGAATTGAAGAATATCCAGGGCGTTGGAGAAGGAAAGGCAAAGAAATTTGGCGGCCCAATGATTGAAGCCATCACTCAATATGTGGAGGATAATGACATCGATCGACCACAAGACATGGTCTTTAAATCAGTAGCGAATAAAAGTGCGCTGAAGGTCTATATCATTCAGAGTACCGACCGTAAACTTCCCCTTGAAGACATCGCTAGCGCCAAAGGCCTCAAAATGCCTCAGCTCTTAGAAGAGATGGAACGTATCGTCACCAGTGGAACTCGAATCAATCTCGACTACTGCCTTGATGACATGTTAGACGAAGACTCCATCGAGGAACTCTTTGACTTTTTAAATGACGAGGCAGAGCATGGATCTATAGAAGAACTCGCCGAAGAGTTTGGCGAAGATTACGAAGAAGAAGAATTGAGATTAGTACGCTTGAAATTCTTCTCTGATGTTGCCAATTAATCGCCGAAGTTGCGAACCACAAAAAAGCCCGCCAATGCGGGCTTTTTTTTTAATTTTTAAACAATTCTTCGAGTTCTTGAATTTCCAATGAAAGTGGAACCACTGAAGTGGATGTACTAAAACTCAATATCGATTGGATGGTGTTTTCAGACGCTCCCACGTCCAAGTTTTCTTGGTGTAAGGTTGTTGCCATAGCCCCAGTTTTTAGGATTATTTCCCTTATAACGTACCGAGCCCACCGCGTAGTATACTACACCTCACATATCTAATGAAATATTGTGTTCAACCATGAGTTTCTGGATATTGGTAATCGCATAGCGCATACGTCCTAAAGCCGTATTAATACTGACTCCTGTCTCTTCCGCAATCTCTTTAAAACTGTAGTTGCACAACATGCGCAGCTCCAATACTTTTCTCTGCTCTTCAGGTAAAAATTCTATGAGTTTGTAGAGATCTTCCGAGATTTGCCCGGCGATCAGCTCATCTTCATACGAGCGGTCGGTGGCGCCGTAGGCATCGAATACGGTAAACTCTCCAGCAGGACGAAACTCTTTCTTACGTGACTCTTTACGGAAATAGTCAAGCGTAGTATTATTCGCCACACGGATGGCCCAAGGCAAAAATTTGCCCTTCTCCTCATAGCTAGACTTTCGCAAGGAACGGATGATTTTGATAAATGTTTCCTGGAAGAGGTCATCAGCGATCTCTGCGTCTTGCACTTTCGAATAAATCTGGAGGAAAATTCGCTTCTGGTGTCTGCGAACCAACACTTCAAACGCACTTTCATTTCCGTCACGGTACAGCGCCACAAGTTTGTGGTCTTCCTGTTGTCCTAAGTTCATACAATAAGGATTTAGCGTAACGGTCTTGCTATAGGCGTTGTGTTTTAAGTGTTGTTATGAAGGCGGCAATATATAAATAAGAATCAAATACTATTCCAATTTCACGGTTAGCATCGCAACCTTCGTTCATTTTTAGGGTTACTTTTGTGTTTTATCCCTATTCTCTCGCATGAACGAACACATAGAAATCAAACGCGCTGCTGTCCATAACCTTAAAGAAGTTAGCGTAAATATTCCTAGAAACCAACTCGTGGTGATCACTGGAGTGAGCGGATCGGGTAAAAGCTCTCTGGCTTTTGACACCTTATTCGCTGAGGGACAGCGTCGTTATGTGGAGAGTTTAAGCTCCTATGCACGCCAATTTTTAGGGAAATTGGACAAGCCAAAGGTGGAATACATCAAGGGCATCCCCCCTGCAGTAGCCATTCAACAAAAGGTGAGCAGTAAAAATCCACGTTCGACGGTAGGGACGACGACAGAGATTTATGACTACCTCAAATTGCTCTATGCTCGCATTGGAAGGACCTTTAGTCCTGTTTCGGGCAAAGAAGTGAAACGTCATCAGGTAGAAGATGTGATTGACAGTATTCATCAGCGTGAAGAAGGCACACGATTATTGATTGTTGCTCCAGTGCGATATAGTGACCGCACTGCGCTTCAGCACCTTAGCATTCTTGCGCAACAAGGCTTCGTGCGCATGCGACACAATGGCGAAGTCGTGCGCATTGAAGAGGTGATTGAAGAAGGTACTTATGACCAGGAGGTGATTGAGCTGGTCGTGGATCGTGCCGTAGTACGCAGAGACGACGAAGACAACCTGTACCGATTACAAGACTCGATACAAACCGCATTCTACGAAGGACGTGGGGCGTGTTTGGTAGATTATATGAATGGCGAAGCTCCGGATGAATTTAACAGCTTGTTTGAGCTGGACGGAATAGCGTTTACCGAGCCGTCGATTCATTTATTCAGCTTCAACAATCCTGTAGGCGCGTGTCCGACCTGTGAAGGGTTCGGGAGCGTGATGGGTGTTGATGAGGAATTGGTCATACCGAACCAAACGCTTAGTGTGTATGAAGGCGCTGTTGCACCGTGGAAAGGTGAAACGATGGGCAAATGGAAGGATAAATTTGTGGTAGGCGCAGCCAGTGTCGATTTCCCTGTGCACCGTCCCTACATGGACCTCAGCCCTGAAGAAAAAGCAATCCTGTGGAAAGGAGGAAAAGGCTTCAAAGGCATCGATGCGTTCTTCAAACATTTAGAAAGTAAAACGTATAAAATCCAATTCAGAGTCATGCTCTCTCGCTACCGTGGTCGCACTAAATGTGCTACCTGTGAAGGAAAGCGATTAAAGCCAGAAGCTTCCTACGTGAAAGTGGGAGGCGTGGCATTGCATGAGCTTGTAGAATTGCCGCTATCGGAACTCAGCGAATTTTTCACGCAGCTCGACCTAAGCGAAAGAGACCGTGAGATTGCCAAGCGTCTGCTCACTGAAATCACCACACGCCTAGACTTTTTAATAAATGTAGGCCTCTCCTACCTCACTCTAAACCGGGTGAGTAGCACGTTAAGTGGTGGAGAAAGTCAGCGTATCCAACTCGCTACTTCGCTCGGATCTGCATTAGTAGGCTCCTTATATATCCTAGATGAGCCGAGCATCGGTTTACACCCTCAAGATGCGCACCAGTTGATCGGTGTCATCAAGGCATTGCGCGATAAAGGGAACACCGTTGTCGTCGTAGAGCACGAAGAAGCCTTCATGCATGCCGCCGACTACCTTATCGACATAGGTCCTGCCGCGGGAAATTTGGGCGGAGAAATTATGGCCTCAGGACTACCAGCAGAGGTACTCGTGAATCCGAATTCTCTCACGTCGAAATATTTAAACGGCACACTAAGCATACCTACTAGAGCACAATTAAGAAAGGCCACTGGACATATCACACTTGAAGGCGTTCGACAGCACAACTTAAAAGGGTTTGATGTAGATATTCCATTAGGTGTGCTCAGCGTGGTTGCAGGGGTCAGTGGTTCGGGGAAGAGTACCCTGATAAAAAAGATTCTATATCCAGCTTTAAAGAAGCATTTGGAACAAGTAGGTGAACGTCCGGGCTTGCATAAAGGTATGAGTGGTGACATCGACCAGATCACGCATGTAGAAATGGTGGATCAAAACCCGATCGGTAAATCCTCGCGTTCCAATCCAGTAACCTATTTGAAGGCATACGATGATATTCGCAACCTGTTCGCGAGTACAGAATTGGCGAAAATCAGGGGGTATAAAGCGAAACACTTTAGCTTTAATACAGATGGTGGACGCTGTGATATCTGTAAAGGTGAGGGCGAAGTAACCATCGAAATGCAGTTCATGGCTGACGTGCACCTTCCTTGTGAGGAGTGCGGTGGTAAGCGCTTTAAGCCAGAGGTCCTGGAGATTAAGTTTGGGGAAAAGAACATTGCGGACATCCTCGAAAGTACCATAGATGAGGCAATCGAGTTCTTTAAAGCACACAAGCAGAAGAAAATACATACGAAGTTGCAACCGCTTCAGGACGTGGGTCTGGGCTATGCACAAGTAGGACAGAGCTCTTCAACCTTGTCTGGAGGTGAGGCGCAGCGTGTGAAATTGGCATTTTTCCTATCCAAAGGAGACAAAGCGGGTAAAACCCTATTCTTGTTCGATGAGCCGACTACAGGTTTGCACTTTGACGATGTACGCAAACTACTCGATGCGTTGAATGCGCTCGTTGACATGGGACATTCCGTTTTGGTCATCGAGCATGATCTCGATGTGATTAATCGCGCGGACCATTTGATCGAGATCGGACCAGAAGGAGGTGTAAACGGTGGCCAATTACTTTTTGCAGGTCCACCGAACGAAGTTGTTCAAATCAAAAACAGCCCGACCGGAATTGCCATTTTGAGAACTCAATCCACAAAGTCTTAGATGAGACTGTCATTTTGAGAAGCGCCTCAGCATTTCTACTCAATTTAACTAGGTACCTATTTCAAGCTGTGTACAACGGACAATTTGTACAATCATAATCGTATATTTACACCATACCTTTTAAAGGTAGCTTAGGTTTATTGGTTTGGTGTACGGCTCGCTTATAGCGGGCCGTACTTTTTCACCCACTAGCCTAATATCGATTTCCACTGGTACATCAATACGGCCGCTGCTACACTCACGTTTAAGGAATCGATAGTTTCGCTAGCCATAGGGATAATCACATTTTCATACCCCTTCTCGAGCCAATCATTATGCAGCCCTCTACTTTCCTCACCGAGCACCATCGCACTTTTAGTGCTCCATTGAAGATCGAATAACGACGTTGAGTTTTCGTGTAGGTGTGTGATGTATACGGTGAATCCCTTCTCCTTTAAAATGGAGCGTACTTCAGCAGCAGTTCCAACAAATAGAGGAGCCTCGAACAAAGCGCCTGTGGCATTTCGAATAACATTCGGTCCAAAAGGATCCAGTGCGGGGTCTGCGAGTAGTATCGCATCGACGCCAGCAGCTAATGCACTACGGAGTACGGCTCCCAAATTACCTGGTTTCTCTATTCCCTCAAGCACTAAAACGCCACTTGCCTGGTCTAAAATATCCGCGGCCTGCCCTAAAGATACATCTGGGGTCTCGAAAACGGCTACTGCATGCTCTGTAGAACTGCGGTAGGCAATTTTGTTAAAAACCTTTGTATTTGCGACGAAGTGATCTTTAAAATAGTCCGGTGAAACTTCCAAAGACGTTTCGTCTAAAGTCCATAATTCTAGACCTTTCCATCCATTTTGAAGGGCACGATCTATTTCTCGGTAGCCTTCTACCACACAACATCCACGCGATTTACGTGCACGAGCTTTAGTGGTTAATTGGACGATGTCCTTTACTTTTGGGTTCGAAGGGCTCGAAATAAATACACTCATACGATGGCTAAAAAGAATAAACCAAAGAAAATCAATTTAGAGGACTTGGGAGGCTTTGTCTTCAGTACGAATCCAGATTTTGAATTGGAGCAAGATGAGCAGCAGGAATCGGTGGATCCATCGGACCAAGTTTTAGAGCTATACTTCGAGAAAAAGGGTCGCGGCGGCAAACAAGTCGTCATTATTCGCGGGTTTGAAGGTCCTGATGAAGAGCTGAATACCTTAGGCAAGAAACTCAAGCAAACTTGTGGTGTAGGCGGCTCGGTTAAGGACGGTGAAATCATCCTTCAAGGCAAGGTTCGTGAAAAAGCGACTGAATTTTTGCAAAAAGAGGGATTCAAAACAAAGCGTATCGGCGGCTAATGGCTGGCCTCCCTGAAAAACCCGCACTCAAATAAGTCCTCTATCTAACTGCAAGCATGGCGCGCTCATAGGCCGCCTCATATTTAGGAACAATTTCTTTAATTGAGAACTCAAGAGCACGGTGATATGCGTTCTCGCTGAACTTCTCATGAAGCTCCTTATTCTGCAATAAGGACAAGCCTTGAACAGCCATAGAGGCGACATCACCTACATCGGCTAAGAACCCCGTGTGACCATGAAGATTTACCTCTGAAAGTCCGCCCGCATTGGAACTAATCACCGGAACTTTTGCTGCCATGGCCTCTAATGCAACTAAACCGAAACTCTCCGTTTCAGACGGCAGCAAGAATAGATCAGACATGCAGAGTAGTTTATACACCTCACTAGTTTTCCCCAAAAAACGAACATGATCAAGAATGCCTAAATCACGGGCTTGTTGTTCAGCTTTCTCTCGCTCCGGTCCTTCGCCCAACATGAGTAATATAGAGGGCTCCTCCTTGTTTATTCTATGAAACACTTCGATCACATCCGGTATGCGCTTCACCTTACGCATGTTCGAGATGTGCGTGATGATCTTCTCTCCGTTTGGTGCAATCTGAGGACGCATGCACGGCCCCTCCATTTCATAAAGCGAGGTATCGATAAAGTTTGGAATGACTTCAATATCCTGCTTGATCACAAAAGAACTCAGTGTGTCTTTTTTCAAGCTCTCACTCACACAGGTCACTACATCACTCTTATTGATTGAAAAGGTGACCGCCGGTTTGTAGCTCGGATTTTTCCCAACTAACGTAATATCCGTACCGTGAAGCGTAGTCACTACAGGAAGGTATTTCCCTTTTTCTAAGAGAATCTTTTTGGCCATATATGCAGCATATGCATGCGGTATGGCATAATGCACGTGCAGGAGGTCGATCCCTTCATTCAGCACGGTATCCACCATTTTAGAACTCAAAGCCAATTCATACGGCTGGTACTCAAACAATGGATAGTCGTGGACATTCACCTCGTGGTAAAAGATATTTTCCTCGAGAATATTCAGACGAACCGGTTGGCTATACGTGATAAAGTGAATTTCATGACCCGCTTTGGCCATCTGAATTCCCAACTCTGTGGCTACTACACCGGATCCCCCGAAGGTGGGGTAACAAACTACACCTATTTTCATGGCTCTAAAATACGCCCTTTCATTGTAGAGCGTCGTAAATATATCCTTGAATGTTCGTGCGTACATCCATTCTGCTGAGTTTCCAATTTTCCATATCCGGATACGTTCTGTTACTCAGAAAGATATACAACAGCTCTTCTTCAGGATCCATCCATACCATGGTTCCCGTAAAGCCGGTATGCCCGAAACTTCGCGCCGAAGCACACGTACAGCTCGGCCCAGGACGATCCTCAAGTTGTGGACGGTCGAACCCTAATCCTCGTCGATTTTGCATTTCGCAGAACGCACAATTCGTAAATTTCTCGAGGGTAGACTCTTGAAGGAATTGGACACCACCATAAGAGCCACCGTTTAAATACAATTGCATCATTTTAGCTAAATCATTCGCGTTCGCAAACAATCCAGCATGCCCCGCAACCCCACCAATCATAGCTGCGCCCATATCGTGTACCGTACCATGTACCGTCGAATTTCTCCAATAACCGTCTTCTTCCGTTGGTACAATCTCATTTAACCCAAACCCCTTGCTTAAAGGAGTATACGTCAAACGCTTCGCACCTAATGGCTCGTAAAATGTATGTGCTGCCCACTGGTCTAATGGCTCATTAAATCGTTCCTCTAGCATCTCTTGAAACAAATAATATCCGAGGTCAGAGTAACGGTATTCTTTACTTTTCAGTTCGGAAGCAGCGAGCATAGAAAACATGGTATCGCGCACGGTTTCACGAATCCATAAACCACCTCCCACATCACTATAACCAGGCTGGGGATGGGATGAATACCAATACGATTTCACGCTATCGTTCTTAATGGTTTTCAAATAATAGGGAATCCATGCTGCTAAACCGCTCTGGTGGGCAAGTACATCTTCAATCACCAAGTGCTCCTTGTTCGACCCGGTGAGACGATCGGTGTGATTGCCAAGAGTAGTCTTCAGTAAGAGCGGCTGTTTTTCATACCACTGCATCATGCCAGGAAGGGTCGCTGTAATTTTAGTTACCGATGCAATGTCATACAGGTCTTTCCAACCCACTGCTCTTCCCCCGTAGGTGTGCGCTCCAAACGATTTTTGATAGACCACCGTGCCTTTGCGCGCCACTAAGATTTGTCCACCCGGGGTCGCTCCAGATTTTATGGCATTCCACATGGTAGAATCGATCAACTGAAGGGGGCCCTCACTCAGGCCCACCTCAAAAGGGAGGCCGTAGCTTAGCCGTTGGATTGCCTTAGTGTCTACCCCACTTCCCGCAGGCGCGATGTCACCAAGATCGACAGGCAACCTCCCGTGAACCCCACGTGCCCCAAATAGCATCTGAGGAGCAAGCATTTGTGTAGTTTCATCGTTTTCGTAAAGCACTAAAACACGTGCCTTATCCCCTAAATCCGGATAGGTAAGTACACCATAAGGATTTGCAAAATGCAACAGATAGATCGGCTTTCCGGTAGCTACCAAAGCAGCTATTGTGGCCTTGTCCGTAGCGGTGAGTTTGTAGCGCTTCCAAGGGTTTTTGACATTTTGATGGAAGGACAAGATCCATGCATCCGGCAGCAGGGTAGGTAAAGCCGATGCCGAAGCAATCGTCGTGTGCTCCATCTCGACATAGCGGTCTAGATAATCCTTTAACACCGAAGCAGAGGCGTCATCACCAAAAGTGACGTGTGTAAATTTTTGCTGCAAATTCTCCACAGGAAAAGGCGCTGAACCTTGGGGCAATAGGGTCGCTGACTGAAGTGCGAACTTAAACGTCAACTCAGCATTCACACGCTCCTGATCTGGATGTAGAGCCGCTAAGGACTGTGCCATTTTACCCTCTTTCGCCAATTTCCAATCCTGCACGGCTCTCGTCTTCCATTTGGCTTTCAGAATACGATCGACACGGCGATCCAATTCTGCTTCTTCCAGTGTTCCGTCTTTGAATGCCTGCACCAGCTGTGCTGCGGCTTTCGGCACATTCATTGGAAACAACAAAATATCGTTACCCGCCTTAAAAGCTTCTATTTCTAAAGCACCGATAGGCGCAAACTCACTCACTCCTTTCATGTTTAAGGCATCGGTGATGACCAAACCGTCAAAGCCCCACTCCTCGCGAAGCACTCCGTCAATCACCTCTGCAGAGAGACTCGTAGGCTTACCACTAGGCTCAAGCGACGGGATATTCAAGTGCGCAATCATAAAAGATGCAACGCCAGCGTCAACGGCAGCCTTAAAAGGAACCCATTCTATTGCCTTTAACTCGTCCAATGTGCGTTCGACTTTTGGTAGGGTCTTATGGCTATCGCTTTGAGTATCGCCGTGGCCTGGAAAATGCTTACCGCAAGCCAAAACGCCCCTATCCTGCAAGCCTTTAATTACTGCAGCACCCTGAAGGCTTACGTTTGCCGGGTCCGATCCAAATGAGCGCGCACCGATGATGGGATTCGCTGGATTCGTGTTGACGTCTAAAACGGGCGAAAAGCTCATGTGCACTCCTACCTTCTGACATTCGTTCGCAAGGGCTGTGCCCAATTCAGTCGCAAGCGGCCCATAACTTCCGGCACCCACTGTGAGTGAGGTGGGAAATTTATAGGTACTGTCTAAACGCATGGCTTGACCCCACTCGGCATCTTGGCCGACAAGCAGGGGAACTGAGGCAATATTTTGCAACGACTCAAGCATCTGGCGCTGTCTTGCAGGGCCACCTTGCATTGCGATAACACCGCCGATATGATAATCGCGAACTAAAGTCTGCAAATAACGCTGGTGCTCCACAGACTTATTGCTGTACGCTGCGACCATAAATAGCTGGCCAACTTTCTGTTCGAGCGTTAAAGAAGCTCGCAATGAATCAACGCTAATGGCTTGATTTTTTGATAATTGGCCAAAAACAACCGAAGATGTTAGCAGAAGTGTTAAAACGATGAGGATCCGAGAGCGCATGGGCTAAAAAAGTGATTGGAGGTTCTTACCTTTGAAGAAGGAGAAGTTAAGACAATATGGCATTTTTCGCACGCAATACACCACGCGGTTTTCAACATAAACCCCGCTTCCACGACGAGCGCGAGGAGCGCATTCGCATCTTAGAGCGGCCTGAAGGAGAGGACGGCATTCCGTTCGATAATCCAGAGAAATACCGTCAGCGTTTACGTGATAATTGGGATTTGAGAAGAGCCCAAAGTGCTGGAAAAAGCGACGGTTACGCTAAACGATTGATTTATAGCTTATTGTTCTTGATTATCCTCGTTATTGTAGCTGCCAAATTCATACTATGACCTCCACCATTTCCGTCCTTCCCGACCATGTAGCAAATCAGATTGCCGCAGGTGAGGTGGTGCAACGTCCCGCTTCAATAGTCAAGGAATTACTTGAAAACAGCATCGATGCCGGTGCCACTAAAATCACGTTATCCATTACCGGAGCGGGAAAAACCTCCATCATCGTCAGTGATAATGGTAAGGGTATGAATGAAGCCGACGCAGAATTGTGCTTCAGACGTCACGCGACTTCTAAAATCAGTAGCGCTGCAGATTTATTCAATCTACATACGCGTGGTTTCCGAGGCGAAGCCATGGCGTCTATTGCCGCTGTTGCTCATATTGTATTGCGCACGAACACGGACGAAAATGAGCTTGGAACCCAACTAAAATTGGAAGATGGAAAGGTCATTTCAAGAATTCCCTTCCCAGGACCAAAAGGCAGTATCGTGGAAGTTAAGAATCTCTTCTACAACGTACCCGCTCGTCGTAAATTCCTAAAGAACGACCGTGTTGAACTGCGCCATTGTATCGATGAGTTTCACCGCGTTGCCTTAGTGCACCATGATATTGAGTGGGTGTTTAAGAGCGACGAAAAGCTGTTGTTCCATCTTCAAGCAGAACCGCTCCGCAAGCGAATTAGCGCCATTTTCGGTCGCAAGTTTGACGAACGCCTTGTTCCGATCGAGGAAAGTACGGAAGTGGTTCGTGTCAAAGGGTTTGTACTCAAACCTGAATTCGCCAAGAAAAAACGTGGTGAGCAGTTCTTCTTCGTCAATGGTCGATTTATCAAATCCCCATTCCTCCACAATGCATTGCGAGAAGCATTTGAAGAAGTCCTCACCACAGAGCATCATCCCGGGTATTTCTTGTATTTAGATGTGAATCCAGAGGGGCTCGATGTGAACATCCACCCGACCAAGACGGAAGTAAAGTTTGAAGATGAGCGCAGCATTTATGCAGTTCTAAGAAGTGCCGCCCGTCATGCCATAGGCCAATTCAATGTTTCGCCGGCCATCGACTTTGACTCAGAAATCAGCTTTAGTGTGCCCCCTATGCCGCAAGGCCATGTACCGAAAGCACCGCAGATAAAGGTCAACCCAAATTTTAATCCGTTCGAGTCTACGAAACCTGAGCGCCCAAGATTGCGCACGGAACAGCAACAATATGAACGTATTCAGAGCGAGAAATTATTGAACGATTCACCGGAGATAGAAATTCCTGCCCTTCAGCAAGAATTGGACGAATTTTGGAATGAAAGCAGTCTTGTCGCCGAAGGCACGAATTCGGCCACCAGCAAGGGCCAAGTCTTACCTTGGGGCAAATACGCGTTAACAGTACTCGGCGAGAGAATGCTGTTTATCGATATCGCTGCCGCACGCTTCCGTATTCTATTCGACCAGCTGTGGCAAAAACTTCAGGATTCGACGCTCGCCTCACAGCAACTCTTGTTCCCCGCAGAAATGAAAGTGACACTTTCAGAAAAGGCTTTACTCGAGGAACATGCCACGCACTTTACGGTAGCCGGATTTGACTGGCAATTTGCAGAAAACGGAACTACCCTAGAGATTACAGGTGTTCCCATGGAATTGACACCAGATCAGGCGGTTCCTGTACTGGAGAAAATTTTGGAAAACGTGAGTGAGCTGGAGGAATTGGCCACATCTGAAGTCTTAAAAACACTAGCACTAGGGGTCGCGAAAAATGCGGCACGTACTGCATTGCCGAAATCGGCTGAAGAATTAACCACACTACGAGAGCGACTTTTGAGCAGCACTAATCCGCAGTTCACTCCGACAGGAAAGAAGATCATCGCTGAACTCTCGCAACAAGATTTAGTTAACTTATTATGATTGCTCAACAACGCTTTAGTATAATGCCCACAGTAGTAAAAAACCTACTGATTATCAATGGATTGATGTTCCTAGGAATGATCAGTATCCGCTCAACCTTCGGCATAGACATTACCAAATGGACGGGCTTGTACTTCCCTGCATCCGAGAGTTTCTTGCCGTTGCAGCTAGTGACGCATATGTTCATGCACGGAAACTTTCAGCACATTCTTTCCAATATGATCATGCTGTGGTTCTTGGGCTCTGCTATGGAAAACTACTGGGGTTCACAGCGCTTTCTAATCTATTACTTGCTTACTGGTCTAGGTGCGAGTGCCCTTCAGATCAGCGTGAATGCGTACGAATATTTTGATCTGACGAGCCAACTCAGTGTAGAGAATATGAAGGTAGTGATGAGTGAGGGAAGCGAATTGATCGGGAGGAATTACAATTATTCCAACCCGGTAATGGGCGCCTTAAACCGACTCCTTAACACACCGATGGTGGGTGCTTCTGGCGCTGTCTTCGGAGTACTATTGGCCTTTGGTATGACCTTCCCGAATCAAGTGATTTACCTCAACTTTTTCTTTCCAATCAAAGCGAAATACTTCGTCATCGGTTATGGACTATTTGAATTGTACAATGGTTTCGCTGTAAGCAACTCTGGCATTGCGCATTTTGCCCACCTTGGCGGAATGCTCTTCGGCTTTATTCTCATTCGTAAGTGGCGCAGAAGCTCGTATCTTTAGAGTGCCCAATTTTTATTCCAACATCCACCGAGCGCATTCACAGCTATGAGCGATTTCTTTAATAAAGTAAAACATGATGCTTTCAAGGGAGACTACTTGACTCGCTTGCTGTATTTGAATATTGCTGTGTTTTTACTCTACAGCTTGACGAACGCTTTCACGAGTTTGTTCACCGGTGATTTTAACCTCATCCCGAATCTTGCAAACAAAATCTTAGCGCTCCCTTCGGACCCCGTTAAAGTAATTTTCCGTCCGTGGACCTTGCTCACTTACATGTTCACACATTTCCGACTAGGGCATATCTTCTTTAACATGATCGTGCTGTACTTTTCGGGAAAGATGCTCATGGAGTACCTCGGTGAAAAGCGAATGCTTGCCCTCTACATCTACGGAGGACTGGGTGGAGGCTTACTGTATATCGTCATGTACGCCCTATCACCTGTGCTGTCTTCGGGATCGATGGTCGGCGCAAGTGCAGGTACCACAGCTATTTTAGTTGCTGGAGCACTGTATATGCCTAACATGCCGGTACGTCTTTGGGGGATTTTCGAAGTTAAATACTGGATGCTTGCAACAGGTCTTGTCATACTAGACTTATTGAACATGACCGGAAGTAACGCAGGTGGGCATATCGCTCATTTAGGAGGTGCTGTTGTAGCCTTCTTCTTCATTCGCAGTATGCGTCAAGGAAATGAATGGAATGTTTACCTCTTTCAAATCATCGAAATGGTACGTGGTATGCTGTATCGTACTCCTTCCAAACGTAAGAAAGGCTTTAGCTTTGGTAAAAGCAGCTACGTAAAATATGAAGATGTCAAGGATGGTCGTCAAAAAGACAAAGGCAAAACGACTGCCGCAACAACCGCGGACGAGGAGCAGTTGAACGCTATTCTCGACAAAATCAAAGACAAAGGGTACGACAGTCTGAGTAAGGACGAAAAGGCCTTCCTTTTTAAGATTTCCAAAGACTCTTAGTGAAAAAGCGCCGATTTGTGATTCGCTGGTCGAACCGACTTCTTCTCGTACTTATCCTCTTGTTAGGGATAGGTTCGCTCTTCCCTTCCCATGCACTGGCCGGAGCTAGCGTATTAACGTTAGCATTTCCAGTATTGATAATTCCGCAACTCATCACCCTCCTACTCACCTTGCGCTATGCACCGAAGTTGATACTACTACCCCTAGTGGGAGTGGCCTTGTTGCTGTTTCCCGTGCTTGCCCAAATACCCTTTGCCGCAGACCATAGTAAGGCAGAGGACCTTCGTGTGGCATCTTATAATGTTCGGGCGTTTTATCAGAACACATCCGCTAAAGAACAAATAGCGCGATGGTCTGCCGATCAAGACATTGATATTCTGTGTATGCAAGAGGTCTTCCGTTCGAATGCGAACCTGATTGCCGAAAGGTTTCCGTTTAGAACCTATGCTCCGAAGTCGCGCAATTACAGTATTGCCATCTATTCCTCATACCCGATCATTCGTAGTGAGGCACTGATTTTCGACCGGATTCCTCAAAAAATATATGCGAAACACAGTGCCCAATTTGCGGATATCGCCTTACCCCATGACACCGTCAGAATCCTCAATGTGCATCTAAGTTCGACCGGGGTGCGCGATGGAGATATGAGCGTGGAACCTAGCAGAGAAGATCTGATGGAAGCGAGCGGTTTTGTGGCAAGAAAAATTGCGAAATCAGATAAGCTACGTGGTTTGCAGTCCGAACACATTCTTGAGTGGGTGACAGAAAGCCCCTACCCTGTGATATTAACGGGCGACTTTAATGGCGTGCCTGGAGGAAACCTGTATGCTAGACTCATGCGACACCTGCGTGATCCTTACATTTTCAAGGGACACGGAGCAATGGGTAGCTTCGAGCCATTAAAAAGACGCTATGTACCCCTTCGAATTGACTGGACGCTGCACAGTCCGGAACTGAATTCGACTGGCCAATTCATTGACCATGTACACTACTCTGATCACTACCCTTTAGTGACCACATTCGACCTCTAACGCAGCTCTGCCTGGTGAAGCAACAGTGCGTTTAATGCATTCGTCTGCACGCCGTGTACCCGTTTTGGAAATACACGAAGGACCTCATCGTAGTATAACGGAACACAAGCCGCATCTCGCATGAGAAACTCATCCGCTTGAATACTGAGCTGCTCGCGAACTTGTGGGCGGGTTTCGCTTGATAATTGATCGAACAATACATCAAATTCGTTTCGCGCATACCGGCTATAGTTCGGCCCGTCTGGTGCTTTGTTTTGACTTGTAAAAAGCATTAAATAGTTTTCAGCATCGGGATAATCTGCGATCCAAGAAGCGCGGAAAAAATCCAATGAACCGCTACTTTTCTCGCTACGTAATGTCGCCGAGGGCACCACATTCACTTCTATATTCCATCCAATATCACTTAGGGCACCTTGTACAAATTCACACAGATCACGGTAGTTCGCAACGGTAGTCAAGACCAATTCAGGCAACACCTCAAACCCAGCAACAATCGCTGCAGCACTGTCTTTATCAAAAGCGATGCCCGCATCAGCAGCATGCCCAGGCAACCCCTTTGGAACAAACCCTCCCGTCGCAGCACTACCCGCACCACTGCGCAGCGTCCGCATCATAAGCTCACGATCGATGGCCGCATTTACAGCCCAGCGCAACTCACGAGGAATCTGCTTATCTGCATTAAAAACGAGGTATTCAGTATTTAGAAATGGGCTCCGTTCTAAGCGGTAGTCTACGCTATATTTTTCGGCGAGTACACCGTCTTTCAGTACATCGTCCTTAAAACTTGGCGCGATGTTTCCAAGCATATCGAACCGTTCCGACAAAAATTCCAAAAACGCACTTTGCTCATCGGGTAAAAAAGAAATCGCAATACCATCTAGCAAAGGAAGTGGTGTTCCATCACTGTTCTTTTCCCAATAATTTGGATTGCGATGAAAGAGTAACTTCTCTCCGTAATGCCAAACATGGAATTGAAAAGGTCCAGTACCTCCTCCAGAAGTAGCAAGGGCTCCCGATCTTGCCTGCTCCGGATTCACCACGCTGCAGTACGGCATAGTAAGCAAGGATAGAAAAGAGGAAAACGGGGCGGAAAGCTCCAAGACTACCGTGCTGTCATTCGGAGCATGCATGGAAGAAACACGTTCCAGCACCCACGAACCTGGAGAGGCAACGGTAGGATCTAAGAGACGCTGAAAGCTATATAACACATCCGCTGCAAGCACTTTTCGACCGCTATGAAATGTAGTAGAACGTAGGTTAAAGGTATAGTGCAAGCCGTCCTCACTCACACTCCAAGAAGAAGCTAAAGCTGGAACAACTGTGTTCTGAGCGTCCAAACGAACTAGACCTTCGTAGAGTTGCTGAACCGCCCAAATGGTACTCTTGTCTCTAGCAAAAGCCGGATCCAGAGTAGGGATACCCGTAGGCTCGTTGTATCGAAACACCTGAGCATCCTCACTGTTAGGCACGGCACTACAACCCAAAATTAGGGCGGCAGAGAAAACAGCTAAGAGTAATCTATACATCATGGTTGGTGAGTGTTCCTTGTTACGAAATTAGCATAAAAAAAGCCCCCTGTAGACAGGGGGCTCTTTCGTATTGTTCACGAGATCGAATTAGGCATCGATGTTCGCGTATTTAGCATTGCGCTCGATAAAGTCACGACGTGGTGGAACCTCATCGCCCATCAACATGGAGAAGATGCGATCAGCCTCTGCACTGTCGTCGATAGTTACCTGCTTTAGGATGCGCTCTTCAGGGTTCATCGTAGTTTCCCACAACTGCTCTG
>CBFHKC010000006.1:0-7675 GCA_965656315.1 uncultured Schleiferiaceae bacterium
TATTTCAGAAAGGGGATGGAGAAAAAAATTGGTCCGCTCCATCAGCCAAGGAAGGATCTGGCGGCTGCCCATCGTGATCAGTTGTCCTGACCAATTTCCTTCCAAACGCTCCGAAAACAGGCGCCTGGACACCAGCTGACCCACGTACCCCGTTGCTCCGAGGACCCAAATGTTCTTCTTGTTTTCCTTGATTTCCTTGCTCATCAGGGGCAAAAGTACTGCACAAGGAGGTGGTATTATTTTTTTACTCGTCCCAACCAGATAAAGCACCCATAAATGAGTACATAGATGACAATGTCCAGTGGATCAAAGGTTCTGCCGTGCAGCCAAACTTCACATATTTCCCACACGAGTGCGAGTGCAAAAGGATAAATAGATTTTCGAAAGTGCCCCCATATGCCATAAAACAAGAAAATTCCAAAGCACAACCAGCTTCCGTCCGGAAGATGATTCCTCACAAATCCACTCGTGAAAAAATGCGCTAGAACACCTACAGTTAAGCTTAGTACAGCGAATAAAAAAGCGTTCTTCTTGGAAAGGGCCGAGCTCGTCAAAGCGATTTATTGTGCAAAGATTTCAATAGTACGTTCGTCACAGCTTGTTCCAGATGCATGATCGTTTGTCCAAAGTTTAATGTAAAAATTTACGGCCGAGTCAATCGCAAAGACCACAGAAGAATCGGTGTAGCTCGTTGTTACACCATTGACGGTGGGAACATCGACATCGACACATAGGGTGCGATAGGAAACTTCAACCGTTGTTGGAGCAACTGCGCCGTTATTGAATACTTGAGCGCCAACTGAATTACAGCCGCATTCATCGACGGGTGAATCCGCAAGGCCAATTACGACCATCGCCAGCAGCACAGCAGCGCTGCCAAAGGTTTTGGAAAAATGCATCGTCTATCAAATTTGGTCCTCTAAATATATAAAAACCAACACGATAGGCTTCAGTACGAGTCTGCCTAATTTGTCCGGTTATTGCACCACCACCATGCGCTGAACGGTCTTGCCGCTCTTTGCATCAATAATTCGTGCGATGTAGGTTCCAGCAGTCAAACTACTCACATCGATTTTCGTGCGAATGTCCAATGCTTCTTGATTGAGCACCACTTTACCGAGCAGATCCGTAAACTGTGCCGTAGCATGTTCATACGGCTGCACGATCTCTACATAGTTTGTTGCAGGATTTGGGAACACTTCCACCGATGCTTCTTTCAACTCTTCCGTGCTGAGCTGGCTGCTCTGGTACACGCGAACGTAGTCTACGATCATCGGGCTAGAAGTAAAGTTTGTATCTATCGTGGCTTGAATGGCGATGTTAAAAAGCAAATATTGCGGATCATCAAAAGGCCAAGTATTCATGTCACGAACGCTCGGCTCGTATGTGTAGTGCTCCACACTGTCCACGGTAAATACCATTTTCGTAGGTGTCCACTCGAGCGCGTACACATGCATTGAGGTACTCACTCCCTGTACATATTGACTTCCAACATTCACAGTTCCACCAAAGCTCGAAGGCGTGTGCATGGCGCTACTCACGTGATCTTGGTTGTGTCCCCAGTGCTCCATAATGTCGATCTCACCACAGGCCGGCCACCCAGTGGTGCCATATCCTTGCTCTTGCCAATACGCACCGGTTTCAGTAATGTTTTGTCCCAGCATCCAAATCGCTGGCCAAGTGCCCACACCCGTTGGCAATTGTGCTTTCACTTCCACACGTCCATAGGTGAAGGCAAACTTCGAATTCAAGCGCGCTGAAGTATAGTCTTTCGTGACGCCCTCGTTCGTGTAAGTTTCTTTGAGAGCCGTTAAAATCATGTTCCCGCCGCTTGCGCGCGAGTTCGTGTCTCTATCCGTGTAATGCTGAATCTCGCCGTTGTACCAACTTTGTCCGTTCAGAGGAAGCTTCGTTTGGTGCCACCATTTCGCAGTATCCAGACTTCCGTCAACGTTAAATTCATCCGCCCAAACTAGGGTGTCAAACTGTTGTGCGCTTGCGATCGTACTGAAGGCGAGTAGAAAGAGTAGGCTTTTGATTTTCATATTGTGCTGTGTTGTTCGAGCGAATATGCTCCATTCTATCGCCAAATCCTATTAAGAATAAAAGACAAGAACCGGACAGCCCGCTTAATGCCCGACAGGTCCCTTGATTCCTGCGGTTATCGCCGTATTCAGGGTGTTTTCGCTTGGCGTAATTGGGCAAGAATACCCATCACTGTACGCGCAATATGGGTTGTAGCATTGATTAAAATCGATCACTATGGACGTGCCCGCTGCAGGTTTGGTCAAATCCAGGAACCGTCCCGTGCCATAGCTCAGCGTTCCCGTAGTCGCATCTTTAAACGGCAAGAACAGATGATCCTGGTATTCCGGCATCGCTTTTAGTCGCATACTTTCATACAAATAAAGCGCGTAGGACTCTCCGTCGAGCTCAAATCGTGCAATGCCATAACGGCGGTACTTCTTTGCTTTTCCTGAAGAAGTAGCCATGTCGAACACCTCTGCCTCCGGGGTCAATTCCACCTCGGCAACCACCCTAAATTTCGGATCGTATTCAAAAAACTCATGTCCGTCAAAAGCCAAACGGTCTTCCTCGGACAACGGACTTTGCTCCGGGTCTTTATAATGTGCATTCAGCTCTTGCTGAAATTCTAGAACAGCCACGCGATCTGGCGCTAGGAGCGGGACAATCTCGCTAACCGCCGCGTTTGGCACCTCAAAGCTTAGGCTGTAATGGTCAAGTTTCCACCCGTTCTCCGTCTCGATCAAAATACCCGTTCCTCGGCACAGTCCCATGTGCGAGGAAGAAAGTCGTTCTGAAAACCATTTCACGTCTTGATGCTCGTGCCAAGTGCGCTCGATCGGGGTGAAGGTCCATGCGCTCTCGCCTCGGAAATAGGGTCCGGCCCACTGTGCGAATTCGGCGGCGGTCCAATATTCGGTGGCGTCTGTTCCCTGGAAGACGCTGTTTGCGTCTGCGAAAAACGAAAAGTAGGCAGAAGAATCAGCCTGGGCTGCTGCCAAATGCCAGTGGTCAATATCACTATTTAGCAACTCATTTTGAGCGGTCAGGGTGAGTGAAGTGATGGTGAGAATGGCGATAAAAACTCGAGTCATTGGAAATGGATATAAGAATCTAAAGTACGCTAAAAACGTGAAACCTTTTTGACGTGTCTAGGAAGAGTAAAAGCGATATGTCTACCCTTTAACCCCTATAAATGCTGATTTGTCCTGTAATTGTCCGGTGGGCGTCCGGCGTGGAGTGATTATACTTGTGCAGTCGAAAAAAGTGGGGTTATTTTAACCAAAAGCCCCACAAACGGCGCTGTTGTTCGGCATAGTTTACAAAACGACAATAACAACAAAGAAAAACACGACAAATACAAGCAAAGGGTAGGGGTCTTGCTGATTAAAGGTGATACCTACCCATTTATAATCAAAATGTCCTGCGTATGCGGGTGAGAAATTTGAGCACGATGGCACAAAACGAAATTTACTTAGGCGACCAAAAACTACACACGACTACCAACGAGGTACGCGGTGAAGAAGTGAAAATTGGTCAAGAGTCTTTTTACAAGATCGCCAACTACGATGAGATGCGTCCTTTCTTTATGAGCATCGTGAGTAACTCCAATCACTGGATGTTTATCTCGAGCACGGGAAGTTTATCTGCCGGAAGAAAAGACAGCAACAATGCGTTGTTTCCATATTATACGGATGACAAAATCACTGAGTCTAGCGAAACCACAGGGAGTAAAACCGTGTTTTTGGTAGAGCGCAATGGGAAGACCTTCTTGTGGGAGCCTTTTGCAGCGAAATATGCTGGGGTGTACCAAACGACCCGTAACCTCTACAAGAACTCTTACGGAAACAAGATTCGTTTTGAAGAGATCAATCACGATTTAGGCTTGTCTTTCCACTACGATTGGAACTCTAGTGATACATACGGCTTTGTTCGTCATGCATCTTTAGAGAATCAAGAAGCTACACCAGTAAGTGTTCGACTTTTAGATGGAATTCAGAACATCCTACCGAGCGGAGTAGAGCAAGCGTTGCAAAATGCGAGTAGTAATCTCGTGGATGCGTACAAGAAGTGTGAATTAGAGAAAGATTCAGCATTAGGCATCTACAGCCTAAGTGCCATCATTGTAGATAAGGCAGAACCAAGTGAGGCCCTCAAAGCAAACGTGGTTTGGTCCCTCGGAATGCCCGAGGCAACCCGCTTACTTTCTTCAAGACAGATTGATGTCTTCAGAAAAGGAGGAGAACTTTCTGAAGAGATCGACGTAAAAGCAGAAAAGGGTGCGTATTTCATGGAGAACGCTTTTGTGCTTCAAGGAAACGCTTCCAAAGAATGGATGCTTGTTGCAGATATCAATAAGAGCGCTACGGACATTGCAGCACTCAAAGAAGAGCTCGCTCACCCAGAGGCACTACGTACAGCAGTGCTCCAGGACATCGAAGTAGGTTCTAAGCAACTCGTTCAGCTCGTTGCTGCATCAGACGGCTTGCAGCTTACCGGCGATCGTCTTTTGAATATTCGTCACTTCGCGAACACGATGTTTAATATCATGCGCGGTGGAATCTTCGACGACAATTACCAGATTGAAAAATCAGACTTTGTGCCGTACATGCGCAAGGCAAATAAGAACGTGTTTGCGGCGAACAAGGCAGCCCTTGAGGCCTTGCCTGAGCTTTTTGATCTTAGCCAATTAAAAGCGCTCGGTTCAAACACTTCAGACCTAGATTTCAAACGCCTTTGCTTTGAGTACCTGCCGCTGAAATTTAGCCGTCGTCACGGTGATCCTTCACGCCCTTGGAACAAATTTGCCATCAACACTCGCAATGAGGAAGACGGTTCAAAAATCCTAGATTACCAAGGAAACTGGCGTGATATCTTCCAAAATTGGGAAGCACTCGCACATAGTTACCCTGAGTTCATGGAGGGTATGATTCATAAATTCCTCAATGCAACGACGTTTGATGGGTACAACCCCTACCGCGTCACCAAAGACGGTTTTGATTGGGAAACGATTGAACCAGACAACCCATGGTCATACATCGGGTACTGGGGTGACCACCAAATCATCTACTTGCTCAAATTCCTTGAGTTTGTTGAGAAGCACCATCCAGGAACTTTGAGTGAATACTTCTCGAGCGATTTGTTTGTGTATGCCAATGTGCCGTACCAAATCAAGCCGTATAGTGCGATTGTCAAAGACCCGAAAAACACCATTGATTTCGACTTTAAAGGTGAGGAAGCTATCCAAGCGAAGCGCGCTGAGCTGGGCATTGATGGTGCCTTGTTAGAAAATCAAAAAGGAGGCATTCACAAAGTAAACTTCTTAGAAAAAATACTCGCTACTGTTTTAGCGAAGGTCTCCAACTTCATTCCTGAAGGTGGTATCTGGATGAATACCCAGCGCCCAGAATGGAACGATGCAAACAATGCTTTGGTGGGTAACGGAGTCTCTATGGTGACGTTGTACTACTTGCGTAGATTCCTGGCATTTTTCGAAGGCGTGTTGGACGGTCAGAACGGCGAGGTAGCAGTCAGCAAAGAATTGGCAACGTTCTTCCACGATGTTAAATCAACATTGGAAGGTCATGCAGCATTGCTCGATGGGTCAATCTCAGATGCAAAGCGTAAAGAGGTTCTTGACGGATTAGGTGAAGCGGCAAGTACGTACCGCTGGACGGTCTACGAGAACGGTTTCTCTGGCGAGCGTGAAATGCTTCAGGTTCAAACTGTAGAAGCGTTCGTTAAAGTTTCAAAATCATTCTTGGAGCACTCGATTCGCGCCAACCAGCGTGAAGACAAGCTCTTCCACGCTTACAATCTAATGACTTACGACGAGAGCGGGGTGGAAGTATCTTACTTACCTCAGATGTTGGAAGGCCAAGTTGCTGCATTGAGCTCAGGATATTTATCTCCTAAGCAATCCCTCGAAGTGTTTGATGCTTTGAAAGCGTCTGCATTATTCCGCGAGGATCAGTACTCGTACATTTTGTACCCGAATAAGGAATTGGCGCGCTTTGTCGATAAGAACACCATTCCAACACCAAGAGCGGAGGCATCAAAGTTGATCAAAACGTTGATCGCAGATGGAAATCGTCATGTGGTAACGCGCGATGTGAAAGGTCACTATCACTTTAACGGGACGTTCAACAATGTAAACAGTCTTTATAATGCGCTGGATACCTTGGATGAAAAATACGCAGCACTTGCGGCTGAAGAACGTGAGTTACTTGCACAGATTTTTGAAGAAGTCTTTGATCACAAGAGCTTCACAGGCCGTTCAGGTACCTTCTTCGGCTACGAAGGGCTAGGTTCTATTTACTGGCATATGGTGAGTAAGCTGCAACTGGCTTCTTACGAGACGACCGAGCAGGCTGTTGCCGCAGGTGAGGATCCAGCAGTTATCGGTCGCATGTTTGATCATTACTTCGAGATTATGGCAGGTATCGGCGCACACAAGTCGCCGAAGCTTTATGGCGCGTTCCCTACAGATCCATATTCCCACACTCCTGGTGGAAAAGGCGCTCAGCAGCCGGGTATGACGGGCCAAGTAAAAGAAGATTTGCTCAGTCGCTTTGGTGAACTTGGCATCAAAGTCGAGGGTGGACAGCTCTCGTTTGATCCGCACATTTTGCGTAAAGAGGAGTTTTTGAGTTCGCCACAAACCTTCCGCTATGTCGGATTGGACAAGCAGGAACATGAATTGGCTTTAGATACAGGTTCACTTGCATTCACGTATTGCCAGACTCCGATCATTTATACTTTAGGTACTGCTCCTACTATAGCGATTCACTATGCGGATCGTACTGAAGAAATTCAGGGCGGTACCCTAACGGTAGAGCAAACTAAAGCTTTGTTCAGTCGTTCTGGATCGATTCTACGCATTCATGCTGTAGTTGTGAAGTAATCAGAACCTCAATGAACCTACGCATCTCAATATTTTTAGCAGCGTTGCTCCTTCTTGGGGCAACGACTGCTTGCACCACAAAACCGACTTCAGTGAGCACGAACAAAACAGCACAAGAGCTATTGGGCAATCCAGAATACCTTGCCATTTCATATGGTGGGTATCGAGGAGAAACACGCGATGAGCAGCCGACGATCGTCCAACTGAAAGAAGATCTGTTGATCATGCATGCGGCAGGAATCAGAATACTTCGTACCTACAACTTACAGTTGGATCATGCTCCGAATGTGCTCCGCGCGATTCGCGAGTTGAAAGAAGAAGATGCCTCCTTTGAGATGTATGTGATGCTGGGTGCTTGGATAGACTGTAAAAACGCGTGGACCGAATTGGCCCCGGATCACAGCCAAGAAAGTATTGAGAATAACGAGAGTGAGATTCAGAAAGCCGTAAAATATGCCACCGAGTTTCCGGATATCGTGAAGGTCATTGCGGTTGGAAATGAAGCGATGGTGCACTGGGCTGCGAGTTATTTTGTGCATCCTTCCGTCATTTTAAAGTACGTGAAGTATCTGCAGGAGCTCAAATCGATGGGGAAATTGTCTCCAGATTTATGGATAACCTCTTCTGACAATTTTGCTTCTTGGGGCGGCGCTGAAGATGCCTACCACAACGAAAGTTTAACAGAACTCATTCATGCAGTAGATTATATCAGTATGCACACGTACCCGTTCCATGATACGCACTACA
>CBFHKC010000006.1:7773-88221 GCA_965656315.1 uncultured Schleiferiaceae bacterium
AATCGAGGATTTTGGGAGCAGGACGCCATATTTAGCGACAGCCTAAGTGATTCTTTACAAGTGCTGGCAGCCATGGAGCGTGCAGCGAACTACGCTAAAGGGCAGTACGAATCTGTGAAGCGCCACATGCATACCGTCGGAGCCGATAAGCCAATTCACATTGGAGAAACAGGCTGGGCAACAGTTTCTGTGGGACACTACGGCGAGAATGGATCCTTTGCAGCGGACGAATACAAAGAAGCGCTGTACTACAATGCTATGAGAGAATGGACAGAAAAAGAAGGCATGTCGTGCTTCTATTTCCAGGCTTTTGATGAGCAATGGAAAGATCCGAACCATCCGAGAGGTTCAGAAAATCACTTTGGTCTCTTTACTATTGATGGTAAGGCGAAATACGCCCTTTGGGAATTGGTTGATCAGGGGGCATTTGAAGGTCTTGGTCGCAACGGCCAGCCGATCACGAAAACATTTGATGGGGATGTCGAAGCACTTATGGAGACGGTTCGTACCCCGAAAACTAAAGGACATTAATCATGAAGCATTGGAATTGGCATATCGTCGCTCTGGCTGCTTTGATCTCTGGATGCAACGTGAATTCATCTTCAACAGTTACCGAAGCTGAGGTTGCTGAAGTTGCTTCTGCTGAAGTGCCTTTTACAGCAGTTTGTTACCATCCTGTACCTAAGGGAGATACGGTCCGTAGCTTCGAAACGCTTGAGCTAGATCTAGCCTTGATGCAAGAAGCGGGCATCGATGTGATTCGCCTGTACGAGCCTATAGATGATCGAGTGGTACTAGATGCCATCGCGGCAGCAGGTATGCAGGTGATTACAGGGATTGGCTACAATCAAAAAGGTAGAAACGACTTGCTTTCAGGTACGTACATTGACTACATACAGCGCTACAAGGATCATCCGGCGATATTCATATGGGAACTTGGGAACGAATACAACTACCACCCAGAATGGTTTGATGGGGACATCGCCAATTGGTATTCGACCCTTTCCTCTGCCATCACTGCAATCAAATCCATCGATTCGCTTCACCTTGTTGCGACCGCGCACGGCGAAATTCCAGATAGCGCTGCCCTTGCAGCAGGCCAAGAGCTCGACATCTGGGGATTTAATGTCTATCGTTGGGACTTGCCGGCATCCTTTATTCAAGATTGGAAATCAATTTCTGATCAACCGTTTTACTTTTCTGAATTGGGCGCAGACAGCTACATGAAGATTGCAACAGACGGATTCGAGCAGGGAGAAAACGAGCAGGCACAGGCCAAAGCAGTAGGGAAAATTTTAGATGAGTTGTCACCGTACCATTCTGAGATAAAAGGTATTACCTTGTTCTCCTTCACCGACGGTTGGTGGAAGGCAGGTAATCCTGGGACGCAAGATGAAGGGGGATACGCACCAAACAGCAGCGGCGTTCCCTACGATGGTGCTCCAAATGAGGAGTATTGGGGAATTGTAGACATCGACCGCAACAAAAAAGAAGTCTTTGATGTCGTTGCAGCGAAATTCAAAAACCTCTGATAAACGAAACCTTATGCCAACCAAACCACTCATATTTACCTTTGCTACCTCCTTGCTGACGTTAGGGAGCTGCACCACAACGGATTCCACCATGGTACGTATTTATGAAACTTCAGAGCAAGGAAATCTTTGTTCGGAAATCAGCCCTGTAGAGCATCTCGAAAATCCCACATTACTCGAGGTAGATCTTAGTCAACCACGACAAGAAATTTCAGGTTTTGGAGCTGCGTTTACAGAAGCTTCAGCTTCACTTTTGAATCGTCTTTCAGAAGAAAACGCAAGCGAAATCATTCAGCGCTACTTTGGCGAAGAAGGATCGCGCTATTCACTAATGAGAACACACATGAACTCATGTGATTTCTCTTTATCGAACTACAGTTACACGCCCGTTGAAGGGGATACGTTACTCGAACACTTCACTATAGATGAAGATCGCGCAGATTTGATTCCTATGATCAAAAGAGCTCAAGCAGCGAGCAAAGAAGGATTCCGCTTGTTTGGCTCTCCATGGACAGCAGCTCCTTGGATGAAGGACAATAACAGTTGGGTAGGCGGAAAACTACTCCCGGAATACTACGACACGTGGGCCCGATTTTTTGCAAAGTATGTAGATGCATACCGTGCGGAAGGCATCGATATATGGGGTTTTACGGTCGAAAATGAGCCGCACGGAAATGGAAATAATTGGGAAAGTATGCTGTACTCTCCCAAAGAGATGACAGATTTCGTGGAGCACCACCTCGGTCCAGTGTTGGAAGAAGACGGCAAAGGTGACCTAGTAATTCTTGGATATGACCAGAACCGCGAAGGTCTTCGTGAGTGGGTTGATGAAATGTATCGTGACGAGAACGCTTCGCGCTACTTCGGGGGTACTGCGGTACACTGGTACGAAAGCACTGTAGATTATTTCCCGACAGAATTGGAATATGCACATCAAAAGGCGCCGAATAAATTCTTGATTCAGACTGAAGCGTGTGTGGATGCTCAGGTACCTGTTTGGCAGGACGACGCGTGGTATTGGAAAAAAGAAGCGACCGACTGGGGGTATACTTGGCGTGAAGAGTCTAAGAAATATTTGCACCCTAAATATGCGCCTGTAAACCGTTATGCACGCGATATCATCGGATGTATGAACCATTGGGTAGACGGCTGGGTAGATTGGAACATGGTGCTCGATCGCCAGGGAGGCCCAAACTGGAAAGAAAATTGGTGTATTGCTCCAGTGATTGTAGATCCAGAGCAAGACGAAGTCTACTACACTCCGCTTTATTATGTCCTCCAGCACTTCAGTAAATTCATTCGCCCGGGAGCACGGGTATATCCCGTTCAAAACGAGAATGACGCATTGATGACTACCGCGGCACAAAACCCAGACGGTTCTATTGCTGTAGTAATTTTCAATGAAGGGTACGATTCGCATCCTGTTTCTTTGAAAGTAGGCGAAACCACTACTTTTGCGAATGTCGGACCACAAACGATACAAACCATTATCATTCAACCTAAGACAGAATAATTATGAATTCAGTAGCACGTACAAAAGTCCCTATGGGACAAAAAGTAGCTTTTGGAGTGGGTATGTTGGCCAACCAGATGTTCCCCGCAGCCATGAGTATTTTTATGGTCGTGCTTGTTCAAGATCTTGGGTTCCCGGGCTGGATGTGGGGAGTGATTTTCTTTGCACCACGCGCTTTTGATGCCATTCTAGATCCGATCATGGGTTTCATTTCTGACAACACCCGTTCGCGTTGGGGAAGACGCCGCCAGTATGTCTTCCTTGGGGCTATCCTTATGGGAGTGTCGTTCATTTTATTGTGGCAATTGCACCGAGAAAATTCCTTGACGTACAACTTCACGTACTTTTTGATATGGTCCTTTGTGTTCTATTTAGGTCTTACCATTTTTGGTGTGCCTTATGTGAGCATGGGCTATGAGATGAGTGACGATTTTCATGAACGTACTTCTGTCATGGCAATCGCGCAATGGATCGGTCAATGGGCTTGGGTGATCGCGCCTTGGTTCTGGGTCATTATGTACGATCCAGATTGGTTCCCTACTGCAGATGTAGCGACTAGAACTCTTGCCTTTTGGGTGGGTATAGTCTTTATGTTATGTGCTATGGTTCCTGCCTTTTTTATCAAATCAGAATCTACCTTAGACAAGGATTACGAGCCATTAGGTGTAAGGGGCGTCTTCAACAGCCTTGGTCAGATTGTGCAGAGTTTTAAAGAGGCCTTTGCTTCGGCGCCATTTAGAAAACTTTGTATTTCAACGTTTTTAATCTTTAATGGCTTTAATACCATTGCGAGCTTTACGTTCTTCATTATTAAAAGTCATTTGTTTAACGACGATGCTTCAGCAGTCGGAATATGGCCGACGCTCTTTGGTAGTGTAGGTGCTATTGTAACTACATTCTTAGTGATTCCAATCGTTGCGCGTATGGCAAAGGTGATAGGCAAGAAAAAAGCCTTCATTACCTCTCAAGGAATCTCTATCATAGGTTACATCATGCTTTGGTTTTTGATGGTGCCAGGTAAGCCTTACTTGTTCTTGTTCGCTTTGCCGTTCCATTCGTTTGGAATCGGAAGTTTATTTACCATCATGATGTCGATGACCTCTGATGTCTTAGATATCGATGAGCTTGAAACTGGAAAGCGCCGTGAAGGTGTGTTTGGGGCGATCTACTGGTGGATGGTGAAGCTAGGCTTCGCATTTGCAGGTGCCTTAAGTGGTTTGATTCTAACTTTAGTTGACTACCAAAGTGGCGCTGTAGCACAACCAGAAGGTGCTGTGGATAGCCTTCGTTTAGTCTTCTCTGGCCTTCCAATTGTTTGTACGCTTATCGCAATGTACGTGATGAGTACCTACAAGGTGGATGAGAAATATGCCCGTGATATTCGCGCTCAGCTGGACGCTAAAAATGCTCAATAACTCCTAACCAATACTTAATATTTTCCATGTCATTTCGTAGAGAGAAATTTTTATCACTTGCTGGGATTAATGCCCATGACTTTACTATTGATCAGCTCAAGGAAATGAGCCGTACTATTCTTAAAGATGGGATTCATGGTATTTGCTTTAGTGCATATGATGAAGGTCAGGAGCCCGGTGATCAGCTCACT
Organism: uncultured Schleiferiaceae bacterium; assembly: GCA_965656315.1. Classification (GTDB taxonomy): domain Bacteria; phylum Bacteroidota; class Bacteroidia; order Flavobacteriales; family Schleiferiaceae; genus UBA10364. Next base: position 12,425 of record CBFHKC010000006.1, read on the forward strand.
GAGGCGCAGATTCGCCGCAAGCTCACCATCTTGAAACCACATATTAAATGGGTACGAACTTTTTCCTGCACCGAAGGGAATGAGATTATTCCACGTGTTGCACAGGAATTAGGTATTCAAACCTTAGTCGGGGCTTGGTTAAGTGATGATTTGGAGAAAAACGCTATCGAAATTCAGGGGTTGATTGACCTGTGTTCTGAAGGAGTGGTTGATGTTGCTGCTGTAGGGAATGAAGTTCTGTACCGTGAAGAATTGACCGCCGAAGCACTCGTACAATACATCGAACAAGTCAAGGCTGCGGTCTCGAACGTGCCTGTCGGTTATGTGGATGCCTACTACGAATTCACTTCCTATCCAGAGGTTGCAGATGCTTGCGAGATCATCTTGGCCAATTGTTACCCGTACTGGGAAGGCTGTTCCCTCGAATATTCTTTAATGTACATGAAGCAAATGTACCAGGAAGCACTCGACGCGGGTAAAGGGAAAAAAGTGCTCATCACCGAAACAGGTTGGCCTTCTTACGGTCAAAGTATAGGCGGCGCGCACGCATCCTTTGAAAATAGCCTACGCTACTTCATCAACGCTCAGCAATGGAGTAAAGAATCGGATATCGACATGTTCTATTTCTCTTCTTTCGACGAATCTTGGAAGATCGCAGCAGAAGGCGAAGTAGGTGCCTCTTGGGGACTCTGGGATAAAAACGAGCAGCTGAAATTTTAAGCGTAACTTGTTTCGCACTATGCGCAAGTTCGTTTTTTTTGTGGCCCTTCTTGTTGGTTTACTCCAGTGTGTTCGCCAACCCATTTCTCATGAAAACGTGGAACTCCGCGTAGTCTTTTCAAACGTAGACGCTTGGGGTCTACAGGATATCGCAGTGCTCGTGAACGACTCTATCGTAGGGCGAACGGATGAACAAGGTTTCTTTACCGTTCCTCGTCTTTATGAAACAGATTCACTGTGGGTGCAGGATCCTGATTTCACCTTTTCGCGTAGCCGCCTCGAGACATCCTCTGAAGCATTCTTTTATGGATTTAAAGCCCAAAAGCAGCGCGACTCTTTTGATCTAGCAGCCATCGACTTTCTCACAAACCTTCAGCTTCCAAATGGTCTAGTTCCTTCGATCGAAGGCGGCACCGTGATCAGCACTTACGATCAGGCCCTAGCGGTCATCGCCTATTGCCTCAGCGGCAACTTAGAAGCTGCTGAAAAGACTTTGGACTTTTTCGACGCTCGACGCACCACAGAACTAGAACAGGGACTAGGTGGTTTTTACCAATTCCGTTCTCCCACCGGCGAGCCTACAGGCAACCGCTGGATGGGAGATAATGCCTGGCTCTTGCAAGCAGTGCGTATCTACCACGCTTCCGCGAATACAGCCATGCCTTTTAAATACCATGCCCTTGAAGGGTCATTGTACTGGTGGCTCGTTTCTTTAGAAGATCCATACGGTGATGGTCTGTACGGCGGTTACCGCGCAAACGGAGATACCATTCATAAAATAACAGAAGGTAATATCGATGCGTTTGCTGTGATTTCTGACGACGCTCTTCGAGCGAGTATCCTACGTCATTTGGAGGCCGAGAAATGGGATCCGGTAGACGGCAATCTCATGGCTTGGCCCACGAATCCTTCGTACAAATATGCCTTGGACTGCAATACTTGGAGCTATTGTGCGTTTCCAGACTTTCCTGAATCGGCCCGTACAGCGCTAGATAAATACGAGCTCACCACCACAAGCGCCATAACGGGCGAATCCATCATGGGGTACTGTTTTGATGAAGACCAGGACGCCTTGTGGTTTGAAGGAACGGCCCAAGTAGCAGTGATGCATTGGGCAGCAAATGATTCCACAGCCGCTAATGAGGTGCTCGGAGAACTAAGAAAGGGCTGGATCACAAATGCCTCGGGACATAGGGGATTGCCCTATGCTGCGAATCACGGCTCGAGCTATGGCGCTGATGCACTCTGGGCGACTGCTTCAACGGATCCATGTGTTTCATCTACGGCTTGGTATCTCATGGCATCCCACAGGTTTAACCCGTTCCGCGGTAGTAAGATGAGAAACATTTCAGAGGGACCTGTTTTTTGGCTATAACTGCGTGATTTAGTTGCATCTTTGCAAAATGGAACACAAAAGCGGTTTTGTTAATATCATCGGTAATCCCAATGTTGGGAAGAGTACGCTTATGAATGCCCTTGTGGGTGAGCGACTTAGTATCATTACACCTAAAGCACAGACTACGCGTCACCGTATTTTTGGTATTTTAAATGAGCCTGAGTACCAGATTGTATTTTCTGATACCCCGGGAGTGATTCAGCCTGCGTACAAAATGCAAGAACACATGATGAAGTTCGTGTCGGAAGCATTTGAAGATGCAGATGTATTCCTGTATTTGGTTGAGCCGGGTGACCGCGCTCTGAAGGATCAAGGGTTTTTCCAGAAATTGGAGACCACTGAACTTCCTGTTTTGTTAATAATCAACAAAATAGATACTACGGACCAGGAGAAATTAGAGGAGGAAGTAGACTATTGGAAAACCCATCTGCCTAAAGCGGAAATCATTCCAATCTCTGCGTTAGAGAAGGCAAACACCGCTTATTTAGTGGAGCGTTTGGTCCAATTAATGCCGCCAAGTCCCCCGTATTTTGACAAAGAAGCCTTGACTGACAAAACCGAGCGATTCTTTGTGAGTGAGATTGTACGTGAGCAGATATTGCTTAACTATAAAAAGGAGATTCCGTACAGCGTCGAAGTTGACGTAGAGGATTTCAAAGAAGATGAGGACATTATTCGTATCCGCACCGTGATTTACGTGGCGCGCGATTCACAGAAGGGAATCATCATTGGACATAAGGGCTCGATGCTGAAAAGAGTAGGTATCGGAGCTAGAAAACAACTTGAAGCTTTCTTCTCGAAGAAAATCCATCTGGAGACCTTTGTGAAAGTGAAGAAAAATTGGCGTGACAACGATATGCAGTTGAAGCGCTTTGGTTACAAACAGTAAGAGTATGAGCAATATCGTTGCTATCGTGGGTCGCCCGAATGTTGGGAAAAGCACCCTATTTAACCGTCTAATCAAACGTCGTGATGCTATCGTTGATAGTACTGCAGGAGTGACTCGTGACCGTCATTACGGAAAGAGTGATTGGAATGGAAAGGAGTTTTCAGTGATTGACACTGGGGGTTATATCGAGGGATCGGAGGATGTCTTTGAAGCTGAAATCCGTGAACAGGTAGAACTTGCGTTGGATGAAGCCTCTGTAATTTTGTTTGTGCTTGATTTGCAAGCGGGTCTCACAGAGTTTGATAAGATCATTGCAGCCTTGCTTCGTAAGACTGAAAAGCCAGTAGTTTATGCTGTAAACAAGGTCGATAACAGCATGCTTGAACTTGAGGCAACCGAATTTTACGGCTTGGGTATCGAGCGTTACCATACCATCTCTGCTGTGAATGGTGGAGGAACAGGTGATTTACTTGATGAGCTTGTTGAACACATGGATGAAAATCCAGTAGATGATTTTGAAGACCTCCCAAAGATGGCCATCATCGGCCGTCCTAATGCTGGTAAGTCATCTATTGTTAACGCTTTGTTTGGTGAAGAACGTAACATTGTAACCGACATTGCCGGAACGACACGTGATACAGTAAACACACGCTTTAATAAGTTTGGTTTTGACTTTATGCTTCTCGATACCGCTGGATTGCGCAAGAAGGGTAAAGTGCATGAGAATTTAGAATTCTATTCAAACATGCGTTCTGTTCGTGCCATCGAGCATGCGGATGTGTGTATGATGATTGTTGATGCCACACGCGGTTTTGAAGCTCAGGATATGGCGATTGTATCGCTAGCGGAAAAGAATAAAAAAGGCCTTGTGATGGTCGTGAATAAATGGGACTTAGTGAACAAGGATACCAACACTGTTCGCGATGCAGAGGCACACATCAGAAAGAAGTTAGAGCCGTTTACGGATTTCCCAATCATATTCACTAGTGCTTTGACGAAGCAGCGTGTACTTAAGGCCTTTGAAGAGGGCGTTAAGGTATACGAACGTCGTAAGCAGAAGATTAGCACATCGAAGCTCAATGATACTATGTTAGAGATCATAAAGAGCTATCCACCACCGGCAGTAAAAGGAAAGTACGTGAAGATCAAATTCTGCACACAGCTCCCTACACGCACTCCGCAGTTTGCCTTCTTCGCAAATTTACCGCAGTATGTTAAGGAGCCGTACAAGCGTTTCCTAGAGAATAAGATGCGTAAAGCATTCGATTTTCATGGTGCGCCTATAGAGATTTTCTTCCGTCAGAAATAGAACTGTTTAGGCGAAAATCTTTGTGTATTTTGATTTGAAAACAAGCTTTTCTAGCTCACCGTTTTCATAGATGTCAATAGATGTACCTTCACCAGATACACTCTTAACACATATTTGATAGCCTGCTGAACGCAGTATTGATATAGAAGTAAAAGTACCGAGTGTATCTCCTGTAGTTCTTTGTTCTAATAGGTTTCCGAACATTTTGAGTTCGTTTGGAGTCATTCCTTTGCCCGTCTCTTCAATTCTAAAATGTAACCCTCCTCGGTATTGGCTTAGGTATATCTTAGGTTTAGATGAAGATCTTTGGAGTACATTAGAAATTAAGTCTTCCATCACAGGGTGAAAAAAGCCTCGTACGGTTAGGTCTGGATCTGTAATCGTATCGAAGAGCTCTATTTTTTTCGGGAATATGTTTTGAATACAGATAATGAAGTCTGTATAGTGCATACTTTTCCTGTTTAATAGCTCAGACTCTCTATCTAGAAGAAGCTGTAGCTCTCTAAAAACGCTGTTGGTATCAATAGGTTTCGAGACTTTCAGAGACTTAACTACTGCATTTTCATTTGCTGAATGCGTTTCTGAATCGAGTGCGGTAATCACGTGACGGATTTGAAATTGTAGTAGAAACTTCATGAATGAGTATATTACTGAAGTAAAAATACTCATATATTAAAGCGAAAGATGTTTTTCGAGCAATTAATTTACTTATAACTGATAATTAATTACTGCGTTACTACGTCCGATAATGATACTTGGCAGGGAGGTTTGTGTAAATCGACCCGCCTTTGCAATCGTCCCGTTAAAGTTGTTTATCGTTTCATTTGAATGCAGATTCACCACAGACAGTAAGTTTTGTGAAGTGAAAATAACAGCTGTTCCGCCGGGATATGTGTCTACCCTCGTGATATCGTCGAGCTCAAAGTCGAAATTACGCGTGTCGCTTGAAACATAGACATAGTCCTCGTTCCATATGACACGGCCATAATCCTCTACACGAATACCCAGGGTGTTTTGTGTGACAAGTTCCTCAGTGGAAATGCTGCCGTCCCATTTTTGGTACTGCAGTGCATTTTTATCAGAGAGTCTTACGATAGCAGGCACTGATCCTTCTAAGAGGTACCATTGATTTAAACTAGGTTCGAAGGATTTCGTTTGTATCCTGATTTCTCCTTTTCTGTTTAGGATCAGCGGTGTAGTAGCTGTTGAGGTTATTATGTAATCCTTTCCGTTTTTCTGGAATAAAGTGGGAAGCTGTGTGATAGTACCTTTGTCAAGATCTGTTTTCCACCCACTTATTATAGAGCCGTCACTTCCATAGTTGTATATATGTGTACCACATGGAATAAGATATCTGTAGTTACGATTTTTCTCATAGTCCATCACCGCTACGCCCAGAGTGGTAGGTTCAGGAAGAGTTATAGGAAAGGCTTCAACATTACGCCCAAGGAGGTCGATGCAATGCAATTGGTTCGTAGTGGTAAGAAGTAGTTGGTATTTTTTGTTTTTAAACATATCTACCTGCTGAACCTCACCTACCACCGGTCCTTCGAGTGTTTTTTTCCAATTAATAGTGCCGTTTTCATCTAGCCAGTACAACGTGTGTTGTGCGTCTTGAACGAGGACATTGTTTTTACCGCTTCTATGATTTTGTACCAACCATGGGCCTTTCGATACCTCTGCTTCAAGTGCAGTTGACCAGACATAGGTACTTTGTTCTTCGGCCTCTTCCTCTGGCTTGGTGAGCGTGATGTTTCCAAAGGCAAGGTCCTCCTTGACATTTAAAGAAGCCATTACTCGCATTCTTGACCAATTTCCTTCACTTACCCCGGAGATAAGGCCTTTTTCCTCTGCCACTGTCAAAGGTAAAGCAACATTGAAGTGTGCTGTCCCATTTATGTGATCGGCGAAAGCGTCAAAATATGGACTCGCTTCCCAGTGTTGGTCGAGTTTTAATTCGCCAGCATACACCTCTAAAGTATTCGGATCTTGCGCGATTAATAGCCAATTTTCATGAATCAGCCAGGACGGTGTCCCTAAATCGCTAAAGAACCATCCCAATAGGCTGCTGAATAGAAATTTGTGCTTCTCTTGCAATGTTCCGCGCTCCAAGCCTTGCCATACTGTACTTGTACTACTGATTTTCTCGAGGGCATCTTTCATGGCCGTCGCATCAGAAAGTTCTATCCCTAAAACAGCCTCTTCTCCATATCCTGCGCGAAACATAGCTCCAGAAATGAGTGTAGTTGCCTGCATTGCGTCTACTCCAGCCGCTTCAAGCAATGAAGTTGCCTTCTTTAAGCGTTGTTTCTTACCACGGTACCGGTTGAAGTCGCGCATCCATTCTGTCGGTTTTCCGGTATTCATCGTGAGGACATATGAAGCAGAAGAGGCGATGGCATTACTGTATTCAACATCCTTAGCACGGTGATTAAACGTGCTTAAGAACGTATTTGAACTATCGCTGCTTAAACTCACCGAAGTGATGATAAGGTTGCTTTTACGAAGGGTAATGTCTAATTCACTCCAGCTTGCAAGGTGCTTCGCCCAGCTTAAATCGGTTTGGAAGAATTGGTCTCCTACGAGTTCTAGCTCACTGTGTTGCAAGAAAACGTTCAGCTCATCGCCGCTGGATGCGTTGGTCCACAGTTTTTTGAAGGCCGCGTTTTGCTGAATGTCGGTGCCGTTGTTGTATTGATTTATAAGATCTTGCAGAGAGCCTTGATTTTCGCTCCAAGCGATGGTATTACCTGCACGAACGATATACACACTGTCCCATGGAGTGACTACATTTTCTTCTATCGTATTCCACTGTGTCGCTTCTTGTTTAAAAGAGGTTGACCATAGCCAATCCATTTTGTCTGCGCCCGAAGGAACAAGCGCACCAATCCAAGTTCCCGAAGCGGTATTTGCCAACCGTTCGAAAGGCAATGTTTGCAGCGCTTCGATACCCGATGAATCCGCCAATAATGCAGCACGTTCGGTGGAATTGACCTTTACAATCACTGAAGCGCCGAGAGGAACAAGTGACGTTTCCGTGTGTTCTTTTACGGTGTTTGAACAGCTGCTGATAAGCAATACAAGACTAAAAAACAGACTGATTTTATGCAACTTCATGGACGTTGAAATTTTCCATAAAGCTACCGAGAATTGGTTCGTTAAAGAGGAGGGTAGGTGGGTGAGTTTTTCACAAATCGAACAAGTTCAGCTGCCTGGGAAGTAGCTGAAAACTCATGCGGTGGTGTGGGGTCGGTCCGAACTCCTTAATAGCCGCCCGGTGCGCTTTGGTGGGATAACCTGCGTTGCGTTCCCATCCGTACTGTGGGTAGGCTTTCGCAAGTTCGCGCATGCGCTCGTCACGGTAGGTTTTTGCAAGAATGGAGGCCGCTGCAATGTTCATGTAGGTGGCGTCACCTTTGACTTGGCAATGGTACGGGATGTCCTCATAGGGTTTGAAACGGTTCCCGTCGACAGCTATAAATTCTGGAACCAATTTCATCCCGCTAATGCTCTTGTGCATCGCCAAGATACTGGCGTTTAGAATATTGATTTCGTCAATCTCCGTGGGACTTACATGTGCAACTGACCAGGCTAAGGCCTCTTTTTCTATAATGGGCCTAAGGGTATTTCTCTGTTTTTCGGTCAATTGTTTGGAATCATTCAACAGTGAATTTTCAAAATCTGCAGGTAAAATCACTGCAGCTGCGGTTACAGGTCCCGACAAACATCCTCGTCCTGCTTCGTCCGTGCCAGCTTCTAAAATGGAGGGTAAGCTATGTTGAAGTTTCATGAGCGAAATTTCTCGAAGTGTTCTACAAAAAGTGCAGCGCTTTTCTCCCATCTATACTGCGCGCTTCGTACTATTCCAGCTTTGTGCCAGTCTGTATAAGTGCTTGTGATCTCGGTCATAGCAGCGGTCCAGCCGGGCACATCGTAAGTGTCAACCAATACCCCTGCGCCTGCAACGATCTCGGACAATGCGCTGTTATTTGCACTGATCACGGCAGTTCCACATTGCATGGCTTCGAGTACAGGAATACCAAATCCCTCCATGGCGCTCGGCATGCAAAAGGCAGTAGCTTGCTGATATAAATCTTCTAAATTTTCTTCGGAAAGTCGACCGAGGAAGCGAACACTGCTGCCATGGGTCATCTCGCGGTACACGCGGTCTAAGTCACTGTCTTTGAAATGAGCTTCGCCTGCTATTTTCAGGGTAAATGCTTCGGTGTTGGGTGTGGATTTGAATTGGTCAAAAGCCAAAAGAAGGGTCTTTAGATTTTTCCGGGGTGTCATTGCGCCTACCGCACAGAAATACGGCTGTCTTGCGCTAGGTCCGGGTTTAAACTCCCGTCCACTTGCATTTGGAGTTACTGTGATGGCTGATTCCGCTACCTCATAGCGCTTTATGATGTCCTCTTTACTCCAGTTGCTCACTGTGAAAAGATGATTCGCTTGGTGCGCAGCACGTCGAATTTCACGTTTGTAGTAGCGTGCAACATTTGGCTTAAGCCATTCCGGATGGTGTTCGAAGTTTAAGTCATGAATGGTGATCCATTGTGTTGCGCTTGTTCTAGCGGGCAGTCCGTCCGGTGACCAGTAGAGGTCTGCGCGTTCTTTCCACAATGCGCGTGGCACAGCCCATCGGTTCCAAAATTGCCAAAGCCAGGGATGTCGTGCTGGGGGAAGTACCGTACGATGTTTGATGTTCGGTCCGGTGAGAAGCGGTTGTGCGGCTGCGCTGGGCCTATCGTACAGAAAGACAAAATCTACCTCACTCAATCGCTGGGTGATGTGCTCGAGCATACGCAAGGTGTACATTCCTGTACCTTCTAATTTTCCTGGGAGGAGCCATCTTGCGTTTACTACTACTTTCATCCCTCCAAATGTACAAAACACTCTATCCGAAGCGTTAGATAAGCGGTATATTCGCAGCCTAATTCCGTGTATACCCGCTTGTAATGTGGACTAAGGTGAAAAACTTTATTGGAGATCCTTCGGGAGCTGCTCTCGCAAAAGGCGGTCTAGTTGTACTTATCTTCAAGGTGATTGGTGCTCTGGGCGGGTACGTCTTGCTGTTCTCACTGGCACAGGCCGGAGGTGAATTGTCGGTAGGTGTTTATGAAGTAGCCTTTACACTAGTACTCATCGGCTCCACTATCGGTCGCTGGGGGCTAGACACAGTAGTGGTCAAAGAAATGTCGCGAGAAGCTCTGGATGGGGCACCTTCGCGGGCCTTGTATTTGGCCATTTTCGTTCGAGTTTTAGTGATGGTTGTTGGGGTAGCGGTCATGGCCTTCATTTTGGCGTCTCTATTGACCAATTTATTCTTTCAAAACACACCCAGCGAAGTGCTCGCCACCGCCGCGATCGCAACGATTCCCTTTACAATGATGCTCTTAAATGCTGAGGTGTTTAGAGCCTTGGGTAAGCCACTCCTGTTTTCACTCAACCAACACGGTAGTATATACAGTATCATGGCCGTATTGCTTTGGGTAATACCTTTTCCAGAGGGGATGGGTGCTTCGGACAGCGCACAGATCGCCTTAATGCTCTTGCTGGGCATATCCGCTTTGTTTTTTGCCGTTTCCACGATGTATATTCTGTCCATTACTCGCAAAAGAGAAGAGGGGTATGTGCCGAATTGGCGTGGAAAGCTTTATAAAATGGCCACCCCGATGCTCATCTCGTCTTCACTGTTCCTCGTGATCAGCTGGTCCGATACGTTGATGCTCGGTTACTATCTGACCGAAGACCGGGTTGGAGTGTATAGGATTGTTTTTAAAATCGCCACCTTAATCACCTTTGCCCAATTCGCTTTAAACACCGTTGTAGCTCCCATGGTCAGCGCACTCCATGAGAAAGGCACAGCGCTTGATGAATTGACCACAAAGGTCGCTCGACTCAACCTTATCACGGCAGGCCCCATATTTGTCGGTATCGTTATTTTCGGCCCTTGGCTCATTGGCATGTTCGGCGTCTCGACAGCTTCTGCGGCCTATCCATGGCTCGTCATTCTTGCTTTTGGCCAATTAATTAACGCATTCGCAGGACCCGGACTCAACATTCTCAACATGACCGGCTACGAAAAATCAGCGCGCAACACGATGCTCGTCGTCGTCGTACTAAATGTGCTTCTGAACCTCCTCTTTATTCCGACCCTAGGACCTTTAGGTGCAGCCATCTCGACGACAGCAACGATGGTCGGATGGAACGTTTGGGCGGCAATTTTGGTCTATAAATATCACGGCGTGGTGGCCGTTCCGTTTTTAACCCACATCAAAAAGTGATGAAGCTCGAGCCCTTATTTCTTATTGGTGCAGCCAAAGCGGGAACCACAAGCCTTGCTCAGGCGCTCGGTGCTCATCCTGCCATTGCTGAACTAGCGATCAAGGAACCGGGGCACTTTTGCAGCGACCTGCGTTCTTCAGATTTCTCGCCGGCTTACAATACGCTGCTTGCCTTTGATGAGGAGCGCTACTTTGAAAAGCCCTCATTAGAGCAGCGCCACATTGCCTTTGTCTCCTCTGTAAAGCACTACGAAAAGCTTCAGCACGACGCTGCGTCGCAGCAGTCCCAAGCGCGTTATTTTTTAGATGCATCCACAGCGTACCTCTACAGTGAGCGCGCTGCCGCTGAACTTCAAGCGTCTTACCCAGCAGCCAAAGTCATTGTAGTCTTGCGCAATCCGGTCTCTAGGGCCTATTCGCACTACAACATGGCTCGTAAGTACGGGATGGAACGTCGTTCAGCGCTCGAGGCGTTCACTGCAGAAAGTCGATTAGATCGTGCCCAATGGGGTGTGGACGAATGTTATCTAGAGCTCGGTAAATATGCGGACCAGCTTGAGCGGTATTTTAACCACTTTGAGCGCAGCCAGGTGTTGGTGCTGTTTCACGAAGATTTAAAACACCAACCGAACCAAGTTCTTGAACGAGTGGCATCATTTTTAGAATTGGCACCATTTGCCGAGGGAATATCTCAAGAGCAGAATAAAGCTGAGGTTCCTAGATCTAAGGCCAGTGCTGCTCTAGCCGGCGCTCTCAAAGGGAGTATTCGAAATAACATACCCCCAGCAGTCAAGCGTTTGGGCAAGCGAATGCTGTTTGGCACCCCAGATTCACTAGATGGCGATGCCCGCTCGTTATTAGTTCATTACTTTGCAGCAGAAAATAAAAAGCTCGAAAGGCTTTTAGATATAGATTTAAATCACTGGAAATAAATTAGATATGGAATACAGTAGTGCAAATTTGATTGCGTTTTTCTATAAAAATTGGAAGCAATTAGTCGTCATCCCATTCATCGCAATGGTTATTGCTGTTGCGTTTAGCGGACCGACGTTTATCAAGCCTCTTTTCGAGGCGCAGGTTATTCTCTTTCCTTCCACCACCAATTCTGTATCCAAAGCCCTGCTTCCGCAGCAAAATGGCTACGGCGATCAGGATATCTTGGAATTCGGAGATGAGCAGCAGGCAGAACAACTTCTCCAAATCCTAAACTCCGGCGAGATCCGCGACTCTGTGATTAAGAAGTTCGATCTAATGAACCACTATGAGATCGACGAAGACACAAAATATAAGCGCACGAAGCTCTTTAAGGAATACGCTTCTAAAATTGAGTACGCCCGTACCCAATTCATGTCTGTTGAAATCAATGTCCTAGATACCGATCCGCAAACCGCAGCCGATATTGCAAACTACATCTCTTACCTTGTTGACCAAGTAAAACGCCGTGTTCAAAAGAGCCGTGCTCAGATCGGTCTAGACATTGTACGTTCTGAATACCACAACCTTCAAGCTGAGATACAGCTTATGGAAAACAAAATCACAGAGCTGCGCTACAAAGGAGTACATGATTACGAAAGCCAAAGTGCGGTATTTAACGAACAATATGCCATCGCCATCGCTGAAAGTGCTAAGCAAAGCGTGATCAAACAACTCGAACGTCGTTTAGATACCCTTGCGAAGTACGGTGGTAAATATGTAGCCATTCGCGACGAGCTTCAGCTCCTCAAAGAAGAAGAAGTAAAGCTGCGTACTAAATTTGACCAAGCGAAAGTGGATGTCAACCAAGTTCTTCCCGCCACCTTTAAAGTAGACGAAGCCTTCGCCGCTGAACGCAAAACGTATCCAAAACGCAGCGTACTCATCCTCGCAGTAGGTCTTGCTACGTTCATTTTTGTCGTCTTTGTACTACTCGTTCGAGGAACAGTATTAGAGTTGCGTCAAAAAGCATAATACGTGATTCTTGCATCCAGTTTTAGTCGAAAAGCGCTACTCTATCTCGGAGTATTCCTTTTACCCTTGATCGCACTTATTGTTGCGAACGAGTGGTGGGAGGCCTTGTTCATTCCGGTAGGTCTGCTTACTGTTTGGCTCACGATGTACCGACTAGACTGGGCGATGTGGCTTATAGTTTTCGCCACTCCAATAAGTGTGACGCTGACTGATCTCACCGGTGGCTCTGGTTTGTCTCTGCCCACGGAACCCTTATTAGTGCTTGTCACCGCCATTACTTTAGTCAAATTCTTCTTCTTTGAAGAGTACGATAAGCGTCTGATCACACATCCTATATCGATAGCGATATACGTCTATCTGGCATGGATGTTACTCACAGTAGTCACCTCACAGCTCCCGCTAGTTTCCTTAAAGCAATGGATCACTCGAGTTTGGTTTATCGTTCCCTACTATTTCGTGCTGGGCCATCTCTTCTTGAAAAACCCTCGGAATCGAATCGTGTTCCTTTGGCTCTTTTTAATTCCCCTGATCATCGCATGTATCTATACTATCGTGGTGCACAGTCAATATGGTTTTACGAAAAAGACGTCTACATGGGTCATGTTCCCACTGTTCAAGGAACATACTTCTTATGGGGCGGTATTGGCCATGTTTTATCCTGCTGCTCTTTTCTTAGCCTTCCGTAAATCCTCATGGGGCTTTAATGCAATCGCTATGTTTTTACTGGCGATCTTAACCGTAGCTACCGTACTTAGTTATACCCGTGCAGCCTGGTTGTCTTTAGTCGGGGCAGGAGCAGTATACATGATTTATGCATTAAAGCTTTCAAGAACGGCTGTGTGGTCCTTAATAGGTGTCGTACTGATTATTGCCGCGTTGAACTTTGATATGATTAGTGCCAAGTTTGAGCGCAACAGGACGGATTCTTCTGATGATTTTAATGAACATGTCGCTTCTGTAACGAATGTGAGCACGGATGCTTCGAACCTCGAACGCATTAACCGTTGGATGTGTGCGATTCGTATGTATCAGGATCGACCGATTTTAGGTCACGGCCCAGGTACCTACATGTTCCTCTACGCGCCCTACCAAAAGCCCAGTGAAAAAACCATCATCTCTACCAACGCTGGAAACAGAGGTAATGCACACAGTGAATACCTCAGCCCGCTTGCGGAGTCCGGCACGTTAGGTTTGCTCACTTTTTTAGGAATCCTCCTTACCGTGGTTACCACCTCGATAAGAGCCTACCAGCGTCTCAAGGATTCGCGTTCCAAAGGATTACTCCGAACTGCATTCTTAGGTTTAATCACTTACTACCTGCATGGTTTTCTGAATAATTTCCTCGATATGGATAAGGCAAGCGCTCCTTTTTGGGGATTTACGGCGCTTATCGCAGTCCTATCACTGTCTCAAAATGAGACTTCTAGCTCCAAGTAGCGATTCATTTGCCTAATAGTGCAAGTCTTTTTCATTTCTTTTCGTTCGTCTTTCTTGTTAGCATTAATGGGCGTTTTTACCCCTTTATAGAGATCTATTACACTTGGAATTGAAGCATTTAACTTTCTTGCGAATACTTGTGTAAAACAGACACTTTATTAGCAGCATGAGAATATTTATATGCATTAGGTGCAAATAATTCAATACACACTTGCATTTGAACTCAAGAAGGTGGATTTTAGCATCGCTTAACATACGTTTAACACAAAAACAGGTACAATGAAAAACAAATTGTCACTGTGGTCAGTACTCATCTTTGTACTCTCTGTAAACTTTGCCATTGCGCAGTCAGTTTCAGGGGTAGTAAGTGATGCTGCTTCAGGAGAACCACTACCAGGGGTAGCGGTTGCGAAGAAGGGAACCAACAATGCAGAACTCACAGATTTTGATGGTAAGTTTACCATCACAGCTGAGAAGGGTTCAACATTGGTATTCTCTTCTATGGGTATGGAAACGAAAGAAGTTGCAGTAACTTCTGATTTCCTACAAGTTTCTTTAAAGTCTGCTTCAAGTCAACTTGACGAAGTAGTTGTAACAGCTCTTGGTATTTCTCGTGAGAAGAAATCTTTGGGTTATGCAACTCAGGAAGTTGATGGTGCGGCAGTTACAACTGTTAAAGACGCCAACTTTGTCAACTCTTTGAGTGGTAAAGTAGCGGGTGTGAATATTCAGAGCTCTGGTACGCTAGGTGGTTCTTCGAATATCGTAATCCGTGGTTTCAAATCTTTGACAGGTAACAACCAAGCATTATTCGTTGTGGATGGTGTGCCAATCTCTAACTCAACTGGTAACAGCTCAAATGTTGCTTCTGGTCGTGGTGGATATGATTACGGTAACGCTGCAATGGATATCAACCCAGAAGATATTGAGAACATCTCGGTATTGAAAGGTGCGGCTGCTACTGCGTTGTACGGTTCACGTGCAGCAAACGGTGTGGTTCTTGTTACTACGAAAAGCGGAAAAGTTTCTGGTGGTAAGAAGACTCTAGGTATCACTGCCTCTACGGGTATTACAGTAGGTACTGTGAACGCTAACACGTTCGTTCGTCACCAAAACCAGTACGGTCCTGGTTACGGTCGTTACTACGGTGGTAACTACATTACTACAGCTCCAGGCGATTCTACTTTCACTGACGGTCGTGCGCAAGCAGTTGACGTTAACGGTGATGGAAATGATGACATCGCTCTTCCTATGGGTGAGGATGCTTCTTGGGGTCTACAAGTAGATCCTTCATTGAATGTATACGATTGGGAATCAATCTTCCCTGAATTGCCTACTTACGGTCAGCCTAAGAGCCACGTTGCTCCTGAAAATGGTGCAATGAGCTTCTGGCAGCAGAGCATCACTCGCAACAATAACTTTGCTATTGATGGTGGTGGTGAGAACTCTTCGTTCCGTCTTTCTGCTACGAACTTCAACCAAACTGGTATTGTTCCAGGATCGAACATCGGTCGTGATAACGTATCGTTCAGTGGAAAATTCAATGCTTCAGACAAACTAACAGTTAGCGCTAAAGCAAACTACGTGAAGCAAAGCGGTAAGGGTCGTTACGGTACTGGTTACGATGCTCGTAACCCAAACCAGTCGTTCCGTCAGTGGTACAACGTTCTAACCGACATGAGCGCTCAGAAAGATGCGTACATGAACTACGGTCAGAAAAACTACTCTTGGAATGCATACGGTTACGGTGCGGCTAACCCTACCAAACCACACTACTTTGATAACTTCTACTTCTCAGCTCTAGAGAACTTCTCTACAGATACTCGTAACCGTTTGATCGGTAACATTATGGCTGAGTACCAGATCAACGATTGGTTAAAACTAACGGGTCGTATGTCTGCAGATACTTACTCTGAACTACGTGAAGAGCGTATCGCAGTAGGTTCTGTTGATGTAAGTAAGTACACACGCAACAACCGTTCATTCACTGAGCGCAACAATGACTTGTACTTGAACTGGAACAAATACTTCGGTAACGAAGGTGAGATTAGCTTCGCAGGGGTTGTAGGTTACAACCAGCGTCGTACAGAATTCCAGTCTATTTCTGCCGGTACAAATGGTGGTTTG
Organism: uncultured Schleiferiaceae bacterium; assembly: GCA_965656315.1. Lineage (GTDB taxonomy): Bacteria > Bacteroidota > Bacteroidia > Flavobacteriales > Schleiferiaceae > UBA10364. Next base: position 28,537 of record CBFHKC010000006.1, read on the forward strand.
GTAGTTCCAGGTATTTATGCCTTGAGCAACTCTGTTGCAGCTCCAGCTGCACCAGGCGAATCAGCGTACCAGTTAGGTGTTGACGGTGTTTACGGTCAAGCATCTTTTGGTTACAAGAACTTCATGTATGTAGATCTTACTGCACGTCGTGACGTTAGTTCAACGCTTCCAGCAGGAAACAACTCGTTCTTCTACCCATCAGCTACGTTGAGCTTCATCTTCTCTGAATTTGTTGACGTTGACGGATTTGACTTTGGTAAAGTTCGTTTGAACTGGGCTAACGTAGGTTCTGATGCTCCTGCTCAGGCACTTACTGACGTTTATGGTATCGGTACCCCATTTAATGGTGTGACTCTTGCTTCTGCGCCTTCTACACAGAACAACTCAAGCTTACTTCCTGAGAACACGTCTTCTATCGAAGCTGGTCTTGAGATGAAGTTCTTGAAGAACCGTGCTGGTTTTGACTTTAGTGTTTACCAAAGCTCGACGTTCAACCAAATTTTGCCTGCTCAGGTTTCGACTTCAACAGGTACGTACTACAAGTATGTCAACGCTGGTCAGATCGACAACAACGGTATCGAGCTTAGCGCATACTTTACTCCAGTTCAAACGGATGATTTCTCTTGGGACATCAACGTAAACTGGTCTAGAAACCGTAACAAAGTAGTTGAACTCTTCGGAGATTCCCAAACGCTTCTTTTGGCTTCTGTTCAAGGTGGTGTAAATATTACTGCACGTGTAGGCGAAGCTTACGGTACTCTAGAAGGTACTTCTTTCGTACGTGACGGTGCTTCAGGTGCTCCTTTGGTATACGATTGGACTAACTCACGCGGTGGTGCTCGTTACCACGTAGGTGATGTAGGTGTTATCGGTAACATCCAGGCGGACTGGAGAGGTGGTGTGAACAACGCATTCTCTTACAAAAACGTTACATTATCTGCTTTGATCGACATGCAAATGGGTGGAGACTTCTTCTCTCTAGATACATGGTACGGTTACGGAACAGGTGTGTATGACTTCAGTGCAGGTACGAACGCTGACGGAAACCCAATCCGCTCTAACATCGAAGATGGTGGTGGTTTATCATGGGATGAGGTTGCTCACTTAGGTATCGAAACTCCTATGCAGTGGGACGGTGTAACTGTGGATGCTGACGGCAACCCAGTAGGTACTGAGAATACTACGAAAATGTGGATGAACGATTACGGTAACGCATTAGGTTGGGCATTAGGTGGTCCAAACGAATTGCACGTATACGATGCATCATTCGTGAAACTAAGAGAAGTTGCTTTGACTTACCGCGTACCTACAAGTGCTTTGGCTGATTTGCCAATCGCAGGTGTAGATGTAAGCTTGATCGGTCGCAACCTTGCTATCCTTTACAAGAACACGCCATACTCTGATCCAGAGGCAGGTCTTTCTGCAGGTAATGTTCAAGGATACCAGTCAGGTGCTTACCCATCATTGCGTGAAGTTGGTGTGAACTTGAGAGTTAAATTCTAAGAATTACGAGAAATGAAAAAGTTATTATTCGCAGCTTCAGCTGCACTAGCCATCACTTCTTGTACTGGGGACCTTACCGATCTTAACGGTAACGGAAAGGCTCCTGAGAAAGTTCCAGCAGGCGCTCTATTTGCTAATGCAACTATGGGCTACTACGACTACGTATCAGTACAGAACGTGAATCAAAACAACCTACGTTTGTGGTCTCAGCAATGGACGCAGACGACTTACGTAGATGAGTCCAACTTTGAGTTGACTGAACGTGACGTAAACGGTAGTACATACACTCGTATGTATACTACAGTTATTCGTGACTGTGAGGAAGCGCGTGCTGCTTTGGCAGACATCGTTGCTTCTGATGCAGAAATTCAGGCAGCAGATGCTTCTATCGAAGTAATGGAAGTTCTTGCTTACGGTTTCTTGGTAGATCTTTTCGGAGATGTTCCTTACACTGAAGCTTTGACTGAAACAAACACTCCAGTATATGACGACGATGCAGCGATCTACATGGATCTACTTGCTCGTTTGGATGCTGCTACCGACAAATTGAACGGTATGAGTGCATTCGGTAGCTCGGACATCATCTATGGTGGTGACGCAGCTGCATGGAAGAAAGCAGCCAACTCTTTGATGTTGCGTCTTGCGATCCGTATCATAGATGCAGATCCAGCAGCAGCGAAGACGTATGGTGAGAAAGCAATCGCAGGTGGTGTATTCGCTTCTACAGCGGACGACATGCGTTTGTTCTACTCTTCTGCTCCTCCTCACACGCACCCAATGTGGGAAACTCTAGTACAGAGTGGTCGTACAGATTTCATCGCTTCAGGTACATTAGCTGACGCAATGAATATGCACAACGATCCACGTCGTGCTGCGTTCTTCAAGAACTTAGGTGGTTCTGACTCTGTAATCGGTGCTCCGCACGGTCTTCAGTCTGACTACTACCAGTTCTCTCAGCCAGGTGTAGCGCTAGAAGACCCAACATGGTCTCATGCTGCTATCGATTACGTAGAAGTTGAGTTCTTACTTGCGCATGCAGCTGTTGCTGGATGGGCTGGTGCAGGTGATGCTGCTACACACTATAACAATGCGGTTTCTGCATCTGTTATTGAGTGGGGTGGTGATCAAGCTGCTGCTGATGCATACTTGGCTCAAGCAGGTGTAACTTATGACGCTGCAACTGCTGCTGCTCAGATCGGTCTGCAAAAGTGGATTGCAATGTACAGCAACGCTCCTGAAGCTTACAATGCAGTTCGTCAGTACGATGTTCCTATGAACGTTGCTGCTGGTGCTGGTACTGTAACTCCAGACCGCTACTCGTACCCGATCGATGAGTACTCATTGAACGAGGCGAACGTGAAGGCAGCTGCTTCTAAAGTAAATGACGATGATATGTTCACGAAGATTTTCTGGGACATGTAATCAACGCTGTTTGATTAGATAAAGAGCCGGCACCTTCTTTGAGGGTGCCGGTTTTTTTTGTGCCCAATTTTTGCCACCTTTAGGCTTGCAAACTGCCCGTATGATGAATGATCTACTTCCAATTTTACAATCGCGTTTCGCTGAGCATTCATTTTCATCAGCGGATTTTGTGGCGGTTACAGAAATGAGTGAGGAAACACTGGAGGAATTGGTTACAGCAGGTTGGGTTGAGACGGAGGATGATCAGCGTTATTATCTTTCAAATGCAGCCTTGGAATATCAAGTAAAGCGCGTGAAGGAGGTAGAGGATACGTTGAGTCTAGGCGAGCTTGAGGGTCGAATTGTAGGTGCCTTAGAGCGCGGCAAGGAAGTGCCCTGGGGAAAGCTTGCAATAGCCATGTGGGCGTTCTTCATTTTCATGGTGCTGTACAGTTTGGCGCAAGCTTATTTGGCCTAAGAAAATAGAGCGGCACAAAAAAAGCCACCTCGTAACATCGAGATGGCTTTAATCGTAGTGTGAGTTATGATGCGGCTTATTTCGCGCGCTCTTTGTAAGATCCGTCTTCAGTGTTGATGACAATCTCTTCATCTGTTTTAATGAACAAAGGAACTTGTACTTCAGCTCCACCTTCAACGGTTACCGTTTTCATAGCATTCGTAGAAGTGTTTCCTTTCACTGCAGGTTCTGCATACGTTACTTTTAGGTTAACCGTACGAGGAAGTTCTACAAGCATTGCTCTGTTTTCTGTCGCATGAAATAGAACAAAGCACATCATTCCGTCTACAAGGAATTGGGGAGCATTGATGAGCTCCTTGGCAAAGGTAAGTTGCTCGTAGTTCTCGGTATTCATGAAATGGTAATCCGTTCCGTCGTTGTAGAGGAACTGGTATTGACGAGTCTCAATATCGATGGTTTCGATTTTTGCACCCGCTGGGAAAGTATTGTCAAGAACGCGACCGGTTTCAAGGTTTTTAATCTTCGTGCGAACGAAGGCTGCTCCTTTACCTGGTTTAACGTGTAAGAATTCGATGATTTGGAATGGTTGACCATTAAAATTGATACACATTCCGTTCTTGATATCAGAAGTACTTGCCATAGCTCTTTTAAAATTTGACCCAAATATAGCGCAAAACAATGGCTTTAGGCGAAGGTCGGTAAAGTCGACTAGTAGTGCTTATTCAGCTTGATTTCTTGAGTACAGAACTCGTATTCGTGCTGCACATAATTTGAGGCAACGAGAATGGTCTTATTTGATCGAAAGGTCTCGATGAGTTCTTTGTAGAAGACGATGCCAGCTTCATCTAAATTACTTGTAGGTTCATCCAAAAGAAGAATTGGACGGTGGTTTGCAATGGCGAGCAAAAGACGTACGCGCTGCTGCATTCCTGAAGAAAAGGTTGAAAGTCGCTTGTTGGTGTGTTGCTCTAATCCCGCTTTACGAAGCCAGGACCCTCGGTCGAAGTCTTCGGTGAACCCGCACATTTGATGGTGAAAGTCGAGAGTTTCCGTTAGTGTAAACATGGGGTTTAGGGCCACGTAAGGTGCGGCTATGCCGCATAGTCTTCCGGCTTCTCTCGCCTCAATTGTTCTATTTTCGTACTGGTATAGGGGAGGGTTGTCTGTTGCCTCTAATGCGCCACTCAAGATTTTTACTAGGGTAGATTTTCCAGAGCCGTTAGCCCCGAGTACCACCGCTGCTGATCCTGGAGATAAGTCAAAGTTCACATCCCTGAGAATATGCTGCTTGTTGAATTTCTTCTGTAAACCCGAAACTGTAATCATCGCTGCGGCTTATTTGCGGATGAGTCCACGCGAGCTTGTTGCGATAAAATCTAAGATGCTCGAGCGATGTGGAGAAGCTGCGATGTCTTTTTTTACGACCTCTACCGCTTGAGATATGTTTTTACCGCTTTGGTACAACGTGCGATAGATGTCTTGAATCAGAGCGATTTCTTCGTTCGAAAAATTACGTCGCTTGAGACCGACGCTGTTTACACCTGCATAGGTGAGGGGATCGCCTGCTGCAGTGATGAATGGTGGGACATCTTTGCGAATCATAGCACCTCCGCCTACCATGACGTGTGGGCCGATTTTGACGAATTGGTGTACAGCAGATAATCCAGAGATGATGGCCCAGTCACCGATCTCTACATGACCGGCCAAAGCTACTGAGTTGACCAAGATGACGTGATCTCCCAGGATACAGTCGTGAGCAATGTGTACATAGGCCATGATGAGGCAATGTGCACCGACGACTGTTTTGCCATAAGCTTTAGTTCCTCGGTTGATGGTGACACATTCACGAATGGTCGTGTCGTCACCGATCTCCACTAACGTTTCTTCGCCGTCGAACTTAAGGTCTTGAGGAATGGCTGATATGACTGCGCCAGAGAAGATTCGACAATTGGCTCCGATGCGCGCACCATTCATGATGGTTACGTTCGGTCCGATCCAAGTTCCCGCTCCAATCTCTACATCGGCATCGATGCTCGTGAAGGGTCCTATTTCGACGTTGTCGCCGATACGGGCTTCAGGATGTACGCTGGAGAATTGGTGAATCATCTATTTTGTAATCTGCGCCATTAGTTCAGCCTCACTTACTAGGGTGTTACCGACAAAGGCTCTTCCTAGCATGTGTACGATTCCACGACGGATCGGGCTGATGAGTTTTAAATCAAAAATTAGTGTGTCTCCAGGAACCACCTTCTGCTTGAATTTGACGTTGTCCATTTTCATGAAGTAGGTCAAATAGTTTTCTGGATCCGGTACAGAACTTAGTGCAAGAATCCCGCCACATTGTGCCATAGCCTCAATCTGAAGTACACCAGGCATCACAGGAGCGCCAGGAAAGTGTCCCACAAAGAACGGTTCATTCATGGTTACGGCTTTCACCCCAACCACGCGGTCCTCTGATAAGCTGATGATTTTATCCACCAATAAGAATGGAGAGCGGTGCGGGATGAGTTCCATGATGTCCTCCACAGTTTTGAGCGGTGGAAGGTTTGGATCGTATTTCGGTGCTTGTGGACGACTTTCTTGCTTCTTGATCTTCGCTGCAAGCGCCTTGGTGAATTCTGCATTCACTCCGTGTCCAGGCTTAGTTGCGATGATACGCGCCTTTAATGGACGTCCGAGCAATGCGATGTCTCCCACTACATCGAGGAGTTTATGACGTGCTGCCTCGTTAGAGAAGCGCAGGTCGATATTGTTTAGTGTTCCAAAAGAGGTAACATCTACGTCTTCACGATTGAATGCCTTTTTGAGTTTCTCTAAAGTCTCCGGAGCAATCTCTTGGTCTACGTAAACGATTGCATTGTTTAGATCGCCACCTTGAATGAGTCCTTGGTCGAGTAATGGAACCAATTCTCTCAAGAAGCTGAACGTTCGTGCACTGGCGATTTCTTCACGGAAATCAGTCATTTTGTTAAGCTGAGCGTGTTGAGGACCTAACACTGAGCTGCCGTAGTCAATCAACGCACTCACTTCAAAGTCTTCGCTTGGAAGTGCCATGATTTCTGAGCCGTCTTCGTCCTTAAAGATGAAAGGCTCTTCTAGGGTGTAGAAGTTTTTCTCTTCACTCTGCTCTTCGATTCCCGCGTCATTAATCAAATCTACGATAGGTGCAGCGGATCCATCTAGGATAGGCACTTCGCTACCGTTTAATTCAATGCGTAAATTATCGATACCAAGTGCATACAAGCTTGCCATCAAATGCTCTACCGTGCCTACACTAACATCACCCTTCTGAAGGATGGTTTGGCGGTTTGTGCGGTTGATGTGTTTTGCAAGTGCAGGAATTTCAACATTGTCAGCATCCGTGCGGACAAAAACGATTCCTGTGTTTATATCAGAAGGTAGGAGAGTGACGTGTACATTTTCACCAGTGTGCAATGCGTTTCCGTCGAATGAAGCTGCTTTAGCAAGTGTTTTTTGCATCATAACTATTCGCCTTGTTTTTTGAAGGCGGCAAATGATTTTAAATAATGTCTATGGTTCAAGGCAGGCGTGCCAAAGATAGTTTTATTGTCGCTAACATCTGCCATGACGCCACTTTGGGCTAGGATGGTGACTTTGTCGCCAATTTTTAAGTGTCCGGCGATGCCAACTTGGCCTGCTAAAACGCAATGATTCCCGATGGATGTAGATCCTGCAATCCCAGTCTGGGCAGCGATTACAGTGTGTTTTCCAATCTGTACATTGTGCGCAATCATACACAGGTTATCTACTTTTGATCCTTCGCCTATGCGAGTCGATCCGAGTGCCGCACGATCCACTGTGGTATTTGCTCCGATGTATACGTTGTCTTCTAAAACGACATTTCCGAGCTGAGGAATGCGGTGATAATGCCCGTTTTCATCAGGCACCCAGCCAAAACCTTCCCCTCCCAATACAGCTCCTGAGTCCACGATGCAGTCATCTCCGATCTGGGTACCTCGTAAGATTTTTGCTCCTGCACGAATTTCCGAGCGTGCACCGATACGTACGCCCGATTCGATAATCACAGTACTACTGATCACGGCCGTTTCATGAATCTCAGCATCTACTGCAATGTTGCTAGCAGCAGGTGTTTTGGAGACAAATCGCCCTTCAATCATATGCAGATGTTTTGCAAACAGCATATACGGTTGGTCGGTCTCGACCACCGTCGCGTCACAGGAAAGTGAGGTGCCGACAGCGGCGATGATTGCGGTTGCAGATGACGTGTTTGCTTGGTCCACATATTTTGGATTGGACAAGAAGCTCAAGTCACCAGGGCCGGCATCTGCTAAGGTGGCAACCCCTGTAATAGCCATGTTTTCCCATCCCGCTTTGGGGGTGAGGCCTAGGGCTTTTGTGATTTCAGAGAGGGGGAGTGCTTCGTGCCTCATAACAAATGTTTTAGTTCTCTTGGGTAGCAGATAAAGTGACGCTCTACCGGCTCGCTCAATGCTTGAATGGTCATCTGATCGGCAGCTTTGCTGATGTCGCTTGTGCTGCCGTCTTTGTAGAGTAGGTTGATGTGTCCCTTTTTATTGTTGTAGGCGTGATTCTTGACTTTATCCACGATAAGCATGTAGTCTTCTTCGCCATGTTCAAACCCGTACTGCGTTCGAATACCTTCGGCCAATTTTTCGGGTAACACCGCATCGAATGGTTCTGCTTGAAGTTTGATCTTGAGCAAATTGCGATGTACGATACGCTTACTGAGGTCGCTAAGAATCAAATCTTCGTGTGAGGCCCAGTCCTTGATTGCACTCATCACGTCAAAATCGTCAAGGAGCAAAAATTTAGCGATGATTTCGGGATTTTCCTCGAAGTCGTTCCACGTATAATCGGCACCTAAAAAATGCTGTAGCGCAGCAGTGCCTGGTAGTGGGACCCCTTTTTCTGCTAGGTATTTTGCACGTTTAAGTATGTTGACCAGCATGAATTCGGCACTCAAAACCGTTTTATGCATGTAAACTTGCCAGTACATGAGGCGTCTAGCCACTAAAAATTTCTCGACGCTGTAGATGCCTTTAGAGTCGACCACGAGCTGGTCGTCCCTAACGTTGAGCATGGTGAGGAGGCGTTCTGAATTGACACTGCCTTCCGTAACTCCCGAGTAGAACGAGTCGCGACGCAAATAATCGAGTCGGTCCATGTCCAGTTGTGAGGAGATGAGTTGGTGTAAGAATGCTTTTGGGTAGTTGTTGGTGAAGATGTCAATAGCAAGCGAAAGAGCACCGTCAAATTCTTCATTCAAATCTTCCATGATCTTCAGACTCAGCGCTTCGTGACTAACGCCTGGGATTAGAGTGTGCTCTAAAGCGTGGGAGAATGGACCGTGACCTACGTCGTGAAGTAAGATGGCGACGAGTACACCGCGCTCTTCTTCTGCGCTAATCTCATGACCTTTTTGTCGCAATGTGTAAATCGCTCTGCCCATAAGGTGCATGGCCCCGATGGCATGATGGAATCTAGTATGGTAAGCACCCGGGTACACCAGATAAGTGAGCCCTAGTTGAGAGATGCGTCGTAAACGCTGGAACGAGGGATGGTCGATGAGCTTGAAAATTAGCTCGTCTTTGATGGTAATAAACCCATAGATCGGGTCGTTAATGATTTTGTTCTTTGTGCTCAATGTGTAATGCTTTACCTGAATGCGTAAAATTACTTCACGCTGCTTAGGGTTGAGGCCTTGAAGCGTATTACTTTTAACAAGAATAAAACGATCAATTATGCCAAATATTTTATGGGTAGACGATGAGATAGATATGCTGAAAGGGCATCTGATGTTCCTCGAAGGGAAAGGCTATACGTTTGAAACTTGTAACAATGGTTCGGATGCTCTCGATGTGATTTCTGAACAGGCGTTTGATGCAGTGTTCTTGGATGAAAACATGCCCGGTTTGAGTGGTTTGGAGACGCTGGAAAAAATGAAATTGGTACGTCCAGAAATGCCGATTGTGATGATCACGAAAAGTGAGGAAGAAAGCATCATGGAAATGGCGATCGGGTCGAAAATCGCAGATTATTTGATTAAGCCGGTGAATCCGAACCAGGTTCTTTTGAGTTTGAAGAAGATTCTAGAAGGACGTGAATTGGTTACACAAGCTACAACGCGCGGATACCAGCAAGTTTTTGGCAAATTGACCATGGATATGCAGGGTTTAGATACCTGGGAAGAGTGGTCTGCATTTTATCGGGAACTCCTGCGCTGGGAATTGGAATTAGATAAGGGGAAAGAAGAGGGACTAAAAGGTGTTTTAGCAACTCAGAAAAAGGAAGCGAATGAGCTTTTTTGTCGCTTCATTTCTAACGAATACGAAGGTTGGTTTTCCGGAAATCAGCGTCCTATGCTTTCACACGAGGTGGTCGGAAAGGTAGTAACGCCAAGGCTTCGCCAAGGCGAGAAGTTGTTTTTCGTTGTAGTGGATAATCTGCGTTTCGACCAGTGGAAAGCGATTGCCCCATCGATCAGCGAAGATTTTACCGTGAAAGAAGAAGGACTCTACAGTTCTATCTTGCCCTCAGCGACGCAATATGCGCGTAATGCCTTGTTTGCAGGGATGATGCCAATCGAAATTAAAAAGAAGTTTCCGCAGTATTGGAAGGATGAGCACGAAGAAGGCTCGAAGAACGCTTTTGAAGGGGAATTGTTTCAAGAACAGCTCAATGCATTGGGTCTAAGTGCTAAGCAAATGCGCTATCACAAGGTGGTGAATTTGCGAGCCGCTACGAAGTTTGTCGACGGTATTCACAAGCACAAAGACGCTGATATTGTCGCCTTAGTTTACAATTTCGTAGACACACTCTCACATGCACGAACGGATGTTGAGGTCATTCGTGAACTGGCCTCTGATGACAGCGCTTACAGGCGACTGACGGCGACTTGGTTTGAAGGTTCTCCGCTTCGCAAGGCTATGCAATGGGCTGCAAAACAAGGCTTTACTATTGTGGTAACGACCGATCACGGAACCGTTAATGTCAACAAGGCGACTAAAGTAGTGGGCACTAGGGATCTCACTACGAACCTTCGCTTTAAAAACGGCAATGGCATGAGCTACCAGAATAAGCACAGCTTGGTCGTCAAGGACCCCTCGAGGGTTGGGTTACCTAAAAATCACATTGCAGATGAATTCATTTTTGCTCTGAACGATCAGTTCTACGCTTATCCGAATAATTTCAATCACTACGTCCAGTATTACCGAAACACCTATCAGCACGGCGGTGTATCTTTGGAGGAGATGATTATCCCGTATGCAATTCTCGAAGCAAAGTAGTTTCCTCCAATTTGTAGACGTTGCGCTGTCTGATCTTTCAGATGTTGCGCAGCAAATTCTCGAAGCCCAAATCCACCCTGTCAATGTGCTCGATGCGCCGATGGGTAGCGGAAAAACGACGCTTTGTAATGAATTGGTCAAAGCTTGGGGGAGTGAAGACGCTGGATCATCACCCACTTTTGCCTTGATAGAGGAACATTACGGTCCAAAGGGAACCCTGTACCACGTAGATGCCTACCGAATAGAAGACGAAGAAGAGGCATATGGACTCGGGTTTGAGGAGTATGTTGATGAAAGTACTCCGGTTTGGATTGAATGGGCGGGAAATGTGCAATCTTTCTTACCTTACAAGGTAGGACGGGTCGTCATTACCACACAAGAGAATTCGCTGCGAACCATCGAATATCACCCTGAGGTGGCTGCGGCCGAAATAGACTGGAACCATGAGTGAATATATTAGCTGGTCAGAGACGGCATTCGCGACACAAGAGGAGCGTTTGGCAGTGGATACCAAAGACGCGCAATTGCAGATCGGTATTCCTAAGGAGCACGAGATGAATGAACACCGCATCTTACTGACCCCTGAAAGTGTTGAGGTCTTGGTCCGAAATGGGCATGAGATTAAAATAGAGAAGGGGGCTGGAAGGCTTGCTGGCTACACGGACGCAATGTATGCGGAGGCAGGTGCTTCTATCGTTCAGGGTCCAGAATATGTGTTCGATTGTTCAGTGATCGCCAAGGTCGCTCCTCCGACGCTTGTAGAAATTGATATGATGCGTGGCGGTCAAACCCTGATCAGTGCCCTTCAGCTCAGAACTCGTGATCGCGCCTACTTTAAGGCACTTGCGGATAAGAAAATTACGGCACTCGCTTTAGAGGAAGTCAGAAATAGTGACGATCAGAGTGCACTTAGGATTGCCATGAGTGAGATTGCCGGCCAGATGGCAGCTAGGATTGGGGCAAGCTTACTAGCTGATGGTGCATCAAGCTCCGGAAAAGGCAAGCTCATGGGCGGTGTTCCTGGGGTAGCCCCAGCGAATGTCGTTGTTATCGGTGGCGGTGTTGCTGGTACTTCTGCGGCTCGGGCAGCTATCGGGATGGGAGCGTCAGTAGTACTTTTGGATGCTAGCGTAAACCGACTTCGCGACGTGTGTGAACAACTACAGCACAAAGTGAGTACTGAGGTGCTTCAAGACGTGATTTTATCGAAGCGACTAAGCGAGGCCGATATTGTGATCGGCGCGTTAGCTCCGGTAGAAGGTCGTACACCTATTGTGGTGACTGAAGATATGGTCGAGCAGATGAGTAGGGGCAGCGTAATACTTGATATAAGTATCGATCATGGCGGTTGCTTTGAAACCTCGGAGATAACCTCGCACGAAGAGCCTACGTTTGTACAGGACGGAATCGTTCATTACTGTGTTCCGAATATCGCAAGTGCTGTGGGCCACACGGCGAGTATTGCGATGAGTAATTTTGTAACGCCACTACTGGGTGAAATGGCGGCAGGAGGTGGTGTACAAGAATGCTTACATTTTGATCTAAACATTCGAGCTGGACTCTATCTTTACCGCGGTTTATTGACCAAGCGTCATTTGGGTGAGCATTTTGATCTCCCATTTTCAAATGATTCACTCTTGTTCGGTACGCTGTAAAACCTTTTTAGCTCCCTAATTGTCATGGCATTTTTACGTAGACTCTTATTTTACATCATTGGAATCGGTCTCGGAGTTCTCATTGTATTCGCTTTTTTTGGTGATCGTGACCTAGATTATGCCTACGGTCCTCAAGCACGTGTGAAAAAGCTGTTTCGCACGAAGGCTGTGGATTCGACGACGTTAGTTCATGAGGTACTGGACCTGAGCAAGGACAGTTTATACTACCGCGCAGTACACGCGGGAAAAGTACGTTTTGGGAAAAGCGATACACGGAAAGAACCTTGTGGCGAGTACGTATTGTTCGTTTCTCTCGAAAGCTACCCGTATGAGCTCACTATTGAGAATTGTAAGGATACGGTTCGTGTGCTCGATGTAGTTCGCGTGCAGGACTAACCCTTTCTCCTTCTCACTTCTTTTTGGATAAGACCTAGTTCTCTTCCAGTCTGACCTTCTACGCTGGTATTTTCCTCAGCTCTTCTAAATAGATAGGGGAGTACATCTTTTACCGGGCCGAATGGTAAATATTTCGCTACGTTCATCCCAGCCGCTGCAGCGTTAAAGCTGATGTGGTCACTCATTCCGAAGAGTTGAGCAATGTAGATGCGCTCATCGTTAAGGTTGATCATGAGTTTTTTCATCAAAGAAGAAGCTATCTCCACACTGTCTTCGTTGTGCGTACCTATAACCACAGCCATATGGTCAAGATTAGTGATGCTTAGGTGTAAAGCGGCATTATAGTCTCGATCCGAAGCTGCCTTATTTGGCTGAATGGGGTCTTCATAGCCCAATTCTGCTGCGCGAGCCCGTTCTTTTTCCATGTACGCTCCACGCACAATTTTGACACCATATTTGAAACCTTCCTCTTTGGCCAATTCCAAGGCGTCTTCTAATTGCTTTAGACGGTCGTGACGGTACATTTGGGCGGTGTTGTACACAATCGCAGTTTGGCGGTTGTACTGTCGCATGAAATTGATCACCAATTCATCTATCGCAGGCTGAATCCAGCTTTCCTCTGCATCCACCATGACTCTTACGCGCAAGGTGTCGGCTTTGTCAAAGATCGTTTTCCAACGCTTCACCACGCGGTCCCAAGTAGCTTGTTCCTGGTCAGAAAGCTTTTCATTCTTACTCACTTTCTCGTAAAGCTCGATGCTGCCCAATCCAGTTGGCTTGAAGACGCCAAAAGGAATGAATGGATGTGTTTTTGCGTGTTCTAAGGTGTGCAACGTGGTTTGAAGCGTACGGTCAAAGTCAGCTTCTTGCGCCTTGCCTTCTACACTGTAATCAAGAATCGCGCTCACATTCCCTTGAGCTAAACGACGAATTTGAGCATCGCATTCTTCCACAGTTTCCCCACCACAAAACTGTCTAAAAACAGTCGCTTTAACGATGCCTTTAATAGGTAAACGGAGTTGAAGACACCCCATGGTTAGCTTCTTGAGGAGATTGACTGTTGAAGGAGAACTGAGCGTTGAAAAGAGCAACTGGCTCTGCTTCAAATCCATGGTCGTCTTCATTTTGAAGGCGGTCTCGGTGTTTGAAAAATCAATCATTGCACACTGTGTTAGGAAAATCAAATATAGTGCCTAGAAGTGTTATTTTAGAGGTGTGAATAGATCGAACTCTACCCCAGTTTTTGGCCCCGAGGGCTACGTCGTTTTAGACCAATGGTTGTCTGAGCTAAAGCCGTCCAAGACGTTTTTTTTAATTGATTCTAATACAGCAGTTTGCTTGCCAAAAGTGGTGCAGCAATTACCGCATTTAGATCCTGAATATGAAATACTTGAAATTGAGCCGGGAGAGGATAGTAAAACTCTAGACTTATCCGCTCAGTTATGGCAGACCTTACTAGACTATGGTGCTGACCGACACAGCGCCTTCATTAATCTCGGTGGCGGTATGATTTGCGACCTAGGTGCTTTTGTGGCCTCTACGTATAAACGTGGCATTGCCTTCGCTCAAATACCCACTTCTTTATTGGCGATGGTAGATGCCTCTGTCGGAGGTAAGAACGGCATCAATTTCGGTGGGTTGAAAAACCAAATCGGGGTGTTCCAAACCCCCGATGTCGTCGTCATAGATACCGAACATCTTTCAAGCCTTCCTTCAGAAGAGTGGAAGAGCGGTCACGGCGAGATGATCAAGCACAGTTTGATTTCCGGTAGTGATTGGCCTTTTGTCTTGTATATGAACCCAGAACAGACCGATGCATCGAGCATCGAGCGTTCAGTGAGTGTGAAAATGGGTATTGTTTCTGAGGATTTTAAGGAAACTGGTCAACGAAAAGTCTTGAATTTCGGACACACTTTTGGTCATGCTTGGGAGAGTCTACATCATAGTAAAGGAGACGATGTTCCCCACGGTATGGCGGTCATTCAAGGACTCCATCTGGCTTTAATGTTAAGTGGTCAGCCTCATTTGCAAGCTGAATTGGCCAGGGTATATCCATGGAAAAATGTTCTTGATCAGGATTTAGATACACTCTGGAAACTACAGCTTGGCGATAAGAAAAATCAAAATGGAGAAGTACGTTTTGTATTGTTAAAAGCGCTTGGGAACCCCGTCTATGATCAGCTTGTAGAGCGCTCGGTATGGAAAAAGTGTATTGGAGCTTTAAATGAGCGTCAACATGGGTGATCCAATACATTTAGATGCTCGGGGAGTCAATCTCAAGGGGACATTCCAATTGCCGTTATCCAAGAGTATGGTGAACAGGGCGTTACTGCTCGCGGCGCTTTGGCCGGAGCTAACGTTAAGCGGTATGTCCAGTGCCAAAGACAGTGTCTATTTACGCGAAGTCCTTGGTGCGACCGATGGCGCAGAGGTGTTTGTCGGAGAAGGCGGGACGACCCTTCGATTTGCAGCCGCTTTTTGGGCAACACAAGAGGGACAAACACTTGTGTTGTCAGGTACAGATAGATTGAATGCGCGTCCCATTGCGCCATTAGTAGAAGCATTAAATGCCTTAGGAGCAGACATCTCTTACACCGGGGTTCCTGGACAGGGACCTTTGAAAATTCAAGGGCGCATAATGAAAGGTGGCACCTTAGCGCTAGGCCATGTGCAGAGCTCACAGTTTGTGACAGCATTGATGCTGATCGGCCCTTCTTTGGAAGAAGGCTTGAGACTTACTTGGCACAGCTTACCGTCACGGCCTTATGTGGTGATGACAGCCGCACTCCTTCGAGAGGCTGGTTTTGAAGTAGAATTGTCCACCGATGGAGTTCGCATTCCGGCGGGTCAAACCCCGGATCGAAAGCAGTTACACATGGAACCGGACTGGTCAGCTATGGGGTTCTGGTGTGAAGCGGTCGCTTTAAGTACGACTGCAGATTTATTTTTCCCTGGCTTTGAAGAAGATGCGCTTCAGGGAGACAGCAAGGTTATCCACTATTTTGAACCCTTGGGAGTTCGGGCCAATTTCGAGCAAGGCGGTTTGCGTCTGAGAAAAAAATCGGTCCTCTCGCCTGGTAATCTCATCTATAATCTGATTGGTGAGCCTGATCTCGCTCAAGCCTTGATCTTGACCATGCTTCTAAAGCGTATACCTTTTGAAGTGAATGGACTGTCTACTCTAGAAGGCAAGGAGACAGATCGTATCGGTTGGTTGAAAAAGGTGGCCAATTCTTTGGGTTTGGATTTAGAAACCACGCCTTCTTCTGTTCGCATGCTGACCTATCCCAAAACGACAGCGACGGATCTTCCTGTGTTCGATACCGAACAAGATCACCGAGCGGCCATGTCTTTAGCCCCGCTCTCTCTTATCACGCCAATAGCATTAACAGGTGCTGAGGTTGTCGGTAAAAGCTACCCTGAATTCTGGGAGCACTGGAATGCAGCAATAGGCTCATAGGCTTAAGGTCGAACTCAGTTTAAGTTGCGGTTCCGAAGGGGCGAGTCCGTTCCAATGCGCGCTTAGGTCCAGTGATTTATAGGTGGCCCTAATATGAAGCCCCGCATAGTCTTTGAAAATTCCTGTGGCCCCTATGTTGCCCGAAGCGATAGGGTGGCTTATCCATACGGGATGCTCTTCATATTCGATCAAGGCAAGCGCTCCTTCGATGGACCAGCGGGAGCGGTTCCATTTTTCACGGAGTGCGATTCCTCGTGTTCCCTCATGATAATGAATCTCTAAGGTCCTGTTTTTAGGAAGTACGGCTTGCATTCTCCACCTATAGCTTGACACGTTCTCATCGAGATGCTGACTTACAAATATTCCCAACTGTTTGCCTTGGTAGACGGCTTTTAATTTCTGCTGTTCACGTTTGATAAAATAGCTCCCCGAACGGTCGCGCCAACTCATGTGAAATTTAGTGGATAGGGCTCCTTGTTTCCAAGATGTCTGGTATTCAAAGAGAACGTCGCTCACGAATAGATTACACCCAATAGCATGTTTGTCCAGAGTATGCTCGCCAAACCAGCGCACATTCTTGTAGTGCAGTTTATAGTACATGCTCCGGTCTGTGGTATCTGTTGCAATGCCCAGAACTCCACGTGGGTGTTTGTAGGATAGAGCGCTCCGGTGACTGTGCTCTCGGGTGAAACTGTAGTTTAGATGAACGCCTTTTGCGGCAAGTTGAAGTGCTGCGCCAGTGCCTTCATGGGTATAGTTTCCGGCTCCGGTTTTTGGCTGGATGCCGCGTGAAAACACCTCGGAAGAAGCTAGGGATGGGAATGAGGATGCTCCGAGCACGAGTCCTTGGCCAGCGGTGATCTTATGGGCACCTATCAACGCGTAGAGTTGAGCTGTTGTTCCTATGTGATACTTGTGGGCGACTGTTGCGAGTGATTGGGTACTACTTTCCGTGATTCGGCGGTGGATGATGGCATTAAACGACTCCGTTTTAAAGTTCAAAGAGCTTTGCAGGGTCCAGCGACTGGGAGAGAAGCGTGCATAGGATTTTACTTTAGTCTTCCGCACCGTTTTCGGCAGGTTTAGTGGGAGTTGCTCTTGTAAGAAATTGACCAGCGTGCTGTCCCAATGTGCAAGGGTGTAGAGTTCGTCGTAGTGGTCGATATAGCCCATAGAATTGCGGTATTCAATGAGGCTATATACCGCACTCTTGGGGACATGAAAGTTGCGCCAAAGCGTTGTGGGTGCGATGGTGTTGAGTGCGATGGTGTCCGCGTTTTCCACCCACTCGAGTTGCTGCTGGTCGAGAAGGAATTGGGCACTGAGAATATGAGGGAACAAGCACAGCACAACGAGCCATTTCATCGGGCAAATACCATGGTGGTACTCGGGGAAATTACACCTGAGGCTACGGAGAGCTGCAGGAAAAGATTTTTCTTTCGAAGGGTTACCCCGAGAGCGGTGTTTTGACCGTGTATCTCTGCGATGAGTTGAAGTTGTTCGTGGGTGTAGACGCACTGCAAGGTGAGTGGGTCGGGCCGTAGCGGAAGGTAGTCCCATCCTGCACCTAATGACCAATTTTCATTCACTCGGTACAGCTCGCGAAATTGCCACTGGGGTACAAGGTTTCGTCCGGTTAGTCCTGCCTGAAATCGCAGTAGAGCGGTGGATTCCTTGTGGTGATGTAAGAGGCTACAACCTGCGCTGAAGGTTCCTGTGCGGTCCCATGATACGATGCTTTGATGGTAGGTGAGTCCGGTTAGGATAGTGGTGGTTTTGCGCAGGGTTACGGGGGCCAGGAGCGATGATTCGCGCAAAGTGAGTCCCGGTCCAGTGGTTTGGGTGAGGCTGGCGTGTAGATATTTGTGGTTCACAAACAAAGAGGCGCGGCCAGCGCCCGGGACATAGGTGCTTTGTATACCGATGACAAATTTATCCGACGGGATTTGCCAAGGTGCGAGGTGGAAGAGGTAGAAAAGAAGCGGGAATTTTGAAATCATGACCAAGGGGTTTCCCAAGAAATTGGTCAAGAAAACGTGCGCTTCCTAAAAATGTGAAGAACTATTTGTTATCCACAGTTAGTAGTACGATACCAATTCGACTTTGAATGCGAGTGGGGTATATTCAGGAACCGTGGATGCGCCCTCTTCACCGTACCCTAGATTTGAAGGGAATACGATTACTCCACGTCCGCCTTCGCCTACAATCTGCAAGCCTTCTTGAAAGCCTTGAACGAGCGCAGGAAGGGGAATATCTCCGGACACGTACCAACCGCTCGAGAAAATAGTAGAGTCGAGCATGTAGCCGATATGCTTAAATTTCACAAGATTCGTCGAGTCTGGAATACGGTTCTGATTTCCTTCCTTTT
Organism: uncultured Schleiferiaceae bacterium; assembly: GCA_965656315.1. Classification (GTDB taxonomy): domain Bacteria; phylum Bacteroidota; class Bacteroidia; order Flavobacteriales; family Schleiferiaceae; genus UBA10364. The sequence goes on from CBFHKC010000006.1 coordinate 47,087, forward strand.
CGATGTAGTAGTACAGTCCTGTTCCTGAAGCTTGGAAGTCGAGTCCCGTAGATTCTATGTATGCGTCGATATCGGCAAGTTCACGTTCTAGTCTGCGCTCGTCAGAAACGCATGAAGTCATCAAAAAGGCCGCAAAGGCAAGTAGAAGGAAATTTTTCATGGGGTAAAGTTACGTATTGAAGGCGTTGATAATACGAGTTTTGTGACGATCTAAAAATTCGAGATAGGCTGCGGCGACTGGGCTGAGGTTTTTTTGCTCGCGCCAGATCAGGTTCCATTGGGTTACGATCGGCAGATGGTCGTGCGGTATGATCTTTAATCGGCCTTCTGAGAGTTCGTTATTCATTCCGATCAAAGGCATGACGGATACACCGAGACCCGCCATGACACTTTGCTTGACGGCTTCGTTTGAAGTGAGTTCGACCTTCTTATAGGGGACAACTTCGATCGTACGAAGAAAGTGTTCCATCGCAAGGCGTGTGGCACTCCCAGACTCTCTAAAGAGGTAGGTCACTTCCTTTTTGTCAATCTCAATAGCCTCAGCAAGTTTTGGACTTCCTACCAAGTGTAATTCATTCGGGATCAATTCGAGGTTCTTTACTTTCAATTTATCGGGTAGCGTACTTACCAGGGAAAAATCGACGCGGTTTTCCTCTAGACTTTCGATCACTCTAGATTTGTTAGTGACATCCATAATCAAGTCAACTTCGGGATGTTCGGCGAGAAAATCATTCAGTAGATAGGGCATAATGTACTTCGCGGTACTCACGATGGAAATATTCAAAGTGCCATAAAGCTTGCCTTTTACGCTCTTGTTCATAGCATTTAGGGCAGCGGTCTGATCCAAAATCTGCTGCACTCTTTGGTATACTTCTCTCCCCAATTCTGTCATGATCATCTGCTTGCCTCGGTATTCAATAAGCGGGAAATCAAACTGCTCTGCAAACGCTTTGAATTGGATACTTACCCCAGGTTGAGAGAGGTGCAAATGTTCCGCAGCTTTGGTAAAGCTCAAATGTGTTCCAACCGCTTGGTAAACCTGTAATTGGCGTATCGTGTAATTCATTTTTATCATTAAGATAGATTTATGCAAACTACGAAAAGAATAAGTAGTAGTTATGAATTTTAACGCTCCACAAACGCCTTGTTCGGAGGATGCTAACGTTCTTTTCGCTAACATTGTGGTATGAAGCTACGCCTGCTAATACCCGTATTATTTTTCCTTGTACAAGCGCACGCACAGTCGTTCGGGCCGTCAAAGGGATTTCCATCTGACCCTGTCATTAGTGCTGCCTATTACAACGGCACGCTGTATCTCGGGACACAGGGTAGTGGTGTATTCACGCTTCGAGAAGGGCGTATAGTTCCTGCGGAAAATTTTGCCGAATTGGCTACCGCCTCTATCTATGGTTTTGATGAGAAGGACGGGGAATTGGTCCCGAAAACTGAAGGGCAGCTTCAGCAATATCCGATAGAGATAGAAAATCAAGAGGGTACCGCCTTCGTACTTACGGATGGACTTTTAGAGGTGCGTTACAGCGATGTAGGTCGAGTCAAATCTCGTGAAGCATCGGGCATCTGGCGCTTTGATTCATTGCCGTTTCCAGAGTTAGAGCACGGTGCGGTATTCATTCGAACGGGATCCACACTTACGGTGTATTCTGCTGCTGGGAATGTTGTAGACGAGACTACATTTTTAGGACTGATTTTCGATCTGGCCCATACCTCACAAGGACTACTGCTGAGCACAGAGGGTGGCTACTTTGAGTGGCGAGATCACTGGCATAAAGTCGGTAGTGGACTGCCCATATTCGCCTTTGATGGTGCCATGGCTAGGACACCTTTGGGTGCTGTTCCTACTGCCAAAATAATCAACGGAACGTGGTCTGTATCTGATATTGAAGAAATGGAAGTGGTCCGAGAATCGCATGCGGATTATTACGATATAGATACCGTGGGTAACTTTTATTATGGCTTTAGTGGCGCCGGACTCGAAGTGTTCACGAAGGAGGGCACGGCCTTCATCATAGATCGCGAACGAGGTTTGCCTAGTTTACGCCCCGGCAACTATGATGTGGCACTTTTGAACGGTCAATTTTTAGTTGCTACGCCCCAAGGACTGTATACTTTTGAAAACGAGGGGTTGCCGAATACCTTGCATCCGGTGAGTTGGAATTATTTTCAAGACGGTTTACCGACAGCTTGGGATGCGCTTGCTACCGAGCCACATTCCATCGCTTTTGGGGCTGAGGTGAAGTATGAGGGAGCATCAAAATTATATGCTCGATACCGTATAAACGGAGAACAGTGGCAGGATTGGTCACTGGAAAGCGGAGTGCTATTCGATCACCCTGCGCCAGGGAAATACACGCTTGATATTGCGATCAGTCCTTATGTCGACTTCCAGCAAGGCGCGAGTACTCGGGTAGCCTATGTGATCAGAGCCGCGTGGTACAAACGACCATGGGTGTGGGTAGTGTTAGTGATGCTACTCGCGGGTTTAGTGATCTTGTGGCAACGTCGGGAACGCTTGAAGACGGCAGAAAAGTTAGTGTTGCAGGAGCGTTTGGCAGAAGCGGAATTGGCCAGTAAGCGGAATCAGATGAACCCACACTTCTTGTTTAATGCGCTCGATGCCATTTCCAATTTCATTTTCAAAAATCAACCAAAGGATGCGGTTATGTACATGGGTAAACTCGCGAAACTCATGCGATTAACGCTGGATACAACGCGTTCAAGCACGATGGTTTTAACGGATGAGCTCGATCTGTTGAAGCAATATTTGGACCTGTGCGAGCTGCGTTATGGCAGTTTCCAGACCCAATTCACAATCGACGACTCCCTCGATACCTACGACATCCTTCTCCCGCCCATGATTTTACAGCCCTTGATTGAGAATGCGGTGCAGCACGCAGTGCGTCCGAACCTACGCGAGGAAAAGGCGGGTGAGATCACAGTCGAAATTGGTGCTATGGAAGGCGGCATCAAAGTCACTATCACTGACAACGGACCAGGCTTCGACCTGAGTGAAGTCACCTCTTCTTCCCACGGTCTGGCCATATTGAAAGAGCGTTTAGCCTTGCTGACGAAGAAATACAATCGGCCCTTTAACGTGACTATCGATTCTAAAGTTTCAGATCCTTTACACTCTGGAACGACCATTTCACTCATTTTGAGCACCGACGCATTAGATTAAAAGTTAGCTTTATCTATATACACCTACTTACCCTATGAAAGCATTACTTCTCGACGATGAACAGCTTGTTTTAGAGGCCCTTCAAGGAAAGCTAAACCTCTTTTGCCCTGAGGTTGAAGTGGTGGCCCTATGTCAAAAAGTGGATGATGCTTTGGCCCAATTACGCTCTGAAGACATCGACATCGTCTTTCTAGATGTCAACCTTTCGGGAGAGTCCGGGTTCGATTTGATCGAAAAATGGGACGGTGAAGAGTTGCCTTCGCTCATTTTCACGACAGCCCATGATGAGTTTGCCGTTCAGGCTATCAAGCACGCTGCCCTAGACTACTTGCTCAAGCCCATCGATGCCGAGGAGCTCGTAAAAGCTGTGCGCAAGGCCGGTGAAAAAGTGGGGGTGGATCGCCAGTCTGTGGTGAAAGAAGCTTCAAAGGGCGCGCCGAAAAAATTGGTCATACCAACCACCGAGGGCATGCATATTTTGAATGTGGAAGACATCGTACGTTGTGAAAGCAGCTCGAACTATACCCAATTCTTCCTAAGCGATAAAACTTCCGTGCTCGCCTCAAAAACCATGAAGGAATACGAGACATTGCTTCGCCCTGCCGGATTCGAACGCGTACACAAAAGCCACCTAGTCAATCTAGAAATGATTGCTAAATATGTCAGTGCAGACGGTGGGTACCTATTGCTTATTGAAGGTTCGACCGTTCCTGTGAGCAATAGAAAAAAGGAAGTTCTCGTTCAGCACCTAAAGAGTCTGTAGGGTGCATCCAAAGCGTGCCTTTATCTATTACCTCGCTTCTACTATCGGCGGAAGTATCTTCATCACCCTAATCGCTTTCTTAGCGGTCAATCTGCCTGGCGGCACACGACACACCGACGAGCTTGGCATTGTTTTCTTGACGAGCAGTGGGTTTGCTTCCTTGGGATCGTTGCCGTATTTCTTTTGGCTGCAACGGTACATCCGCAACAAAAAAACGAGCGTGGATTACACGCTCGCTTCAATAATGAAATTCTATTGGTGGTCCAGCAGCATATATGCCCTGGTCTGGCCTCTATTTTTTTTGGGAGCAATCGGCCTAAAATATGCGCTTCAAGGTGGCACTTTCACGTGGACCAATTTCACCCAGTCCCTCGCTGCACTAACCCTACTTTGGCTGAGCTATGTGCCTCTCGGGGCAAAGCTCTTGTCCATCCTCGTTTCCTCTGAAATTAAGGACAGTCTAGCCGCCGAATAAGACAAACTACTTCGCGTATTTCGACTTTATTTCTTCCGCACCTTTCAGCACTTTTGCCTTGAGTCCTTCTTTAAAATCAATCACACGCTGTAATACTGCAGCATCTGATGAACCAACAATCTGAGCGGCTAGAATACCTGCATTTTTCGCGCCGTCTAGTGCTACGGTTGCTACAGGCACACCGCCTGGCATTTGCAAAATAGAAAGTACGCTGTCCCAGCCGTCGATCGAGTTTGAGCTGTGCACCGGAACCCCGATGACTGGAAGAGGACTAACCGAAGCGATCATTCCTGGCAAATGCGCTGCACCACCGGCACCGGCAATCACTGCTTTCAGACCGCGCTTGTGTGCATTCTGTCCGTAGTCCATAAGTTTCTCGGGCGTGCGGTGGGCACTGACAATATCCACTTCGTAAGTAATGCCTAGTTCGTCTAAGACGTCTATCGCTTGTTGCATAACTGGCAGATCTGAAGTGCTGCCCATAATGATTCCGATCATACTTATTTGCTTTTGACCAATATACTATTCTTTGCCCACTCCGCGCGTTTGCGGGCTTCATCTCTATCTTTTGCAACGACGGTCACATGTCCCATTTTGCGGAACGGACGCGTTTGCGCCTTCCCATAAATGTGAATGTTTACGCCAGGTTCGCTGAGTAGCTCATCGTATCCTTCGTACACGACATCACCTGTAAAGCCTTCCGCTCCCACCAGATTCGCCATCACTCCAGCTGCTTTGAGCTCAGTAGACCCTAAAGGCAAGTCGAGGACCGCACGCACATGTTGTTCAAACTGGCTCGTGTAACAGGCCTCGATGGTATGGTGACCGCTGTTGTGCGGACGAGGTGCCACTTCATTTACGAGAATCTCACCGTCCTTAGTAACGAACAGCTCCACAGCAAGAAGACCACAGATGTCATAGGCTTCGGCAGTTTTCATAGCGATGTCCTCTGCTTTTTGTTGCAGCTCTTGTGAGAGCACAGTAGGGCAGAGTACATACTCTACTTGGTTAGCGGTCGGGTGGAATTCTTGATCTGCAACAGGGAAGGTTTTTACCTCACCGCTTTCATTGCGAGCTACAATCACGCTGACTTCAATCTCAAAATCTACAAAGGCCTCGAGCATACCCGGCGCATCCGGAATGTTTGCGGTGTCTGCTTCTTCGCGACACACGACTACTCCGAATCCGTCATAACCTCCTGTTGCTGCTTTCCAAACAAACGGCAATGGCCAATTCGCACGAGCCGCTTCAAAGGCCGCACGGTCATTCAACATCTCAAATCTCGAGGTAGGAATCTGGTGATCGGCGTAAAACTGCTTTTGCTTGGTTTTGTCTTGGATAAGCTCTAGGCTGTCCGGGTTGGGGTGAACTTTTTTTCCTTGTGCACGCAAATCGCGTAACGCTTGGACATTAACCGCCTCAATTTCGATACACACCGTATCACAATCTTTGGCAAATTCCATGACGGTATCGTAGTCTTGGAGGGAACCTACTTGGAACTCGTGGGCTCCGAATTGGCCAGGAGCATCAGGGCTTGGGTCCAGCACTTTCGTACGAATGTCAAATTTACGCGTGGTATAGAGCATCATTTTGCCCAGCTGTCCTCCGCCTAAAATACCCAGTGTGTAGCCTGTTGAGAATATATTCTTTGCCATGTATTTCTGATTTCATCGCAAAGGTAGGTAAACCGACCGTTCTAACAGCGTTCGACCTCCGCTAACAGGGGAATGGTGAACTGCTTGCCGCTGCCTTTTTCATGGACGAGTGCACGCGTTCTGCGCAGTTCGATGAAAGAGAATGTGCGCTGGCGAAAACGGAAATCTTCACCAGGACTGAGGTCTTTTAAAAGAAGAGGAACCGTCTCGTGATCCAGCTCAAGAATAGTGCTGTAGAGGTTCAAATCCGCGCCAGTGTGCGACTTCGGTCGTTGTGCGTGATGCAAAATGGCCGAACGATAACGCTCATCCAAACAGGGATCTGTAGCCAATTCCCGCAGCATCTCCCCAAACTGTGATTTCCAAGCAGCCCCATGAGGCGCGGCCTTACGTCCGAAAGCGTTCCAAGTTTTCAGGTGGGCGATCTCATGGACAAGTGTCGTCAGAAATTGGTACCGACCTAAATCACTGTTGAGCGTAATGCCGGGTAATGCCCCTGGTCGTGGGGGTCGAAAATCCCCGAGCTTGGTGCTGCGTGGTGCCTTGATTTTCAGTGAACAAGGCTCACTTTGAAGCCAGCTCTGAAAAAGGGTCAAACGAATTCCCTCAGGCAAAAATGCACGCAGTGGCTCGAGATCCATCATTTATGCGCGCTCGACAGTACTTTCAATCGTGCTAAAAGAAGGGCAGTCACAGTCTTTGCGAGCACCACAACTACTTAGCGCAAGGGCTAAAAGTAGGGTGGAAAATACGGCAATTCTCTTCATCGTAAAGGAGTTTATCCTTCAAAGAAACTGTAAATTAGCCACATGATCACGAACTTTTTTGAAGGAATTGGAGCATATGCGATTCTAATGGCGAAAGTCTTTAGAAGTCCTGACCGCTGGCGTTTGTTTTTCAAAGCCTTGGTGAAAGAGATTCAACTTTTGGGCTTGGACTCCATAGGTATCGTGGTCATCCTGTCCGTCTTTATGGGGGCCGTGGTTACGATTCAGACGGCATTTCAGTTGAGCGATGATCCGCTCATTCCTACCTACTACATCGCAATGGCGACCCGTGAGTCGATCACTCTAGAATTTAGTCCGACGGTAGTTAGTTTGATTCTCGCTGGTAAGGTGGGGTCAAATATTGCATCATCTTTAGGGACGATGCGTGTGAGCGAGCAGATTGATGCCTTAGAAGTGATGGGGGTAAACAGTGCAAGTTTTCTAATCTTGCCAAAGGTGATCGCCCTGTTAGTGTTTAATCCAATCCTCATCATCATGTCGCTTTTCCTTGGTCTTTGGGGAGGAGCTATGGCAGGTGATTTACTCAATCTAGTACCCTTTGAAGAAAGTGTCATGGGGTATCGATTAGAATTTATTGTTTTTGAAAATGCAGTCTACGGGCTCATCAAAGCCACCGTTTTTGCCTTCATCATAGGCACGGTCAGTGCGTACAGCGGGTATTCCGTAAAAGGCGGAGCAGTCGAAGTAGGTGTAGCGAGTACGAATGCAGTAGTACGTTCTTGTCTAGCCATCATTTTAGCCAATTTCTTGCTCACAGATATCATCCTTACTTAATTCATGATTCGCGCAGAGAACATACACAAGAGCTTTGGTGATAACCATGTACTGAAAGGGGTCGATGTCGATTTCTACAAGGGCAAGGCCAATCTTATCATTGGACGTTCAGGATCTGGTAAAACCGTATTCTTGAAGACGATTCTAGGTTTATTTAACCCTGAACAGGGTGACATCTATTACAGCGATGAGCGCCTAGGAGAGATGAGTAAGGACCGTAGAAAGCTGCTTCATCAAGAGATAGGCATGGTCTTTCAAGGTGGCGCGTTGTTCGACAGCATGACGGTTGCTGAAAATATCCGATTCCCTTTGGAAATGTTCTCCAACATGACTGAAAAGGAAAAAGATGAGCGTGTGAAATTTGTCATGGACCGCGTGCGATTAGAAGGTGCCGATACGAAATTTCCTAGTGAGATATCTGGAGGTATGCAAAAGCGGGTCTCTATTGCTCGTGCGATTTCGATGAGTCCGAAGTATTTATTTTGTGACGAACCGAATTCTGGACTTGATCCAGAGACGGCTATTGTGATTGACCAATTGATTCAAGAAATCACCCACGAATTTGACATGACTACCATCGTCAATACCCACGATATGAACTCTGTTTTAGAGATTGGCGACCACGTAATCTTTATGAAAGAAGGACATAAAGTGTGGGAAGGAACGAACGATGAGGTACTCAGTAGTACCAACGCTGATGTCGAAGATTACGTCTTCAAAAGCAAGCTCTTCAAGCAAGTTCGCAAAGCGTTGCGCAAGTAGTCGCGAGCAAATTTACCTAATGTACACTTCCAAATAGTTATCTCGATTCAGAGTATAAAAAAAGCCCAGACACTCTCGTATCCGGGCTTTTAAAGGTTTTTGAGTTAAGCGTGAGAGAATTACTTGATAGTAATGCGCTCTACAGTGTTTACACCTTCGCCTTCAACAGAAAGAATGTACATTCCTTTTGCGTTGTTGCTGAGGTCGATCACTTTGCGCTCACCTGCTACGAAGCTTTCGTTAGCAGCATATACTACTTGACCCAAAACATCAACAACAGTTACAGTTGCGTCAGTAGTAGCATCAAGCTCAACGTTTACTACACCGTTAGATGGATTTGGGAAAACAGCCACTGAAGTAAGATCAGCTTCGTTAACACCGATCGTAGAGTTACCTGAAGCAGTTACCCAGATCAGGTGAGAGAAGCTCATGTTGATGCTTGTTTGGTCGTTTCTCCAATCAGAAGGAGATTGCCATGCAGCGTAACGAGTTTCGCTAAACAAGAAGTTAGAACAGTTCGTAGAAGTACTGTCGTAATCCTGGATGAAGTATCCTTGTGGAGCAGACGTGTTACCTTCTCTGTAGTAGTAGAATGCGAAAGAGTTGATATCACCCGTCATGGTTGAGTAGTCAATCGTATCTGACGTAGTCAAACCACCTGGAATAAACTCGATGAATACACCCATAAGCTCGTCACCCATCATGCTCAAACCACCTGGGATTTCAACACTTACCATTGCGACACCTGAATCCGCTACAGTTAGATCGTACTCGATCACTGTTGCGTTTGCAGAAGTAGGTCCACCTTGGTCACCGTTTAATGCGCTACCTGCGTAGTCCATAGTCTTCGCTGTAGGCTGCACTGTTGGGTCTAATGCTGCGAAAGTTGCTGCATTGTACTGAACACCAGAGAATGGTGCTGCAAAACCGTTAGCGCCTTTGAATACAGTGAAACGAAGTTTATCTGAATTGTTGCCATTCAAGATATCGTAACCACCGATCACGTGAAGTGAATCTACAGTGATTGCATCTGTTTCGTTGAATTCATTCGCACCCCAACCGTAGTAGTTGAAGTCGTATAAAGCACCTACTGCATGGTTGTAAGAGTACCCTGGAGTACCGTCACTGTAGATAAATACAGTAGTAGAATCAGGAGTCGTTCCTACTGCACCTAATACTAGATCAGAGTTGTAGAACTGGTACAAGAAGTCAGTGTAATCGAACTGGCCTGCTACTGCACCGCCTTTTTTAGAGATGATGTCCTCTACTTTTTCTTTAGCTGCAGCGTTAGGAGTGATTTCGTTTTGCAAAAGTTTAGAGGTAGCTGCCTCTTGACCGATTGCGTTGAAACCTAGTGCTACTGCCGCAAGGAGTAAAACTTTTTTCATAGAATCTTTAAGTTAGTTTAATGCCTTCCAAGATACATTAAACTAACATAAATTAAAGCTTTCGAACCATCATAATTCCATCGCGAACGCTCAAAATCACCTGTTCCACTCTTGGGTCGTTTGCAACGTGACGGTTTAGGGCTACAATCGCTTGGGTATCCTTATCATTAGAGGCAACTTCTTCTGCGACTTTTCCAGACCACAAGATATTGTCAATCAGCATAATTGCTCCAGTAGGCATGTGCGGGATGAGCTGCTCATAATAGGTCATGAGACCCTTTTTATCCGCATCGAGAAAAATCAAGTCCCAAGGTCTGTGCAAGGTTTCTAAAACGTCTTTTGCAGGCCCTATGTGCAGCTGCATTTGGTCAAAGAAAGGACTCTTTGACCAATACTTCTTAATGATAGTTTCCAGTTCCTCGTTGATTTCCACGGCGTGGAACTCACCCTCTTGTTGCAATCCCTCGACTAAAAAATGCGAGGCGTAGCCCGTGAAGGTGCCGACTTCGAGGATGTGTTTCGGGCGTTGCATCAGAGAAAACATCTTGAGAATGTGCCCTTGAACGTGGCCACTTAGCATGCGGGGCATGACAATCTTTAGCCAAGTTTCTCGTTCTAGCTCGTTTAAATATTCTGGAGCCTCTGAGGTGTGATCGCTGATGTAGCGGTGCAGTTCGTCGCTGAGGTATTCCATTCGTTGTTAGATTTTCTTGTAGACCAATTCATACGCGCTCTCCACCCTCAAATACTCATTCGCCGCAGCCATCACTTCTTCCGCGCTTATGTTGCGGATTTTTTCAGCGACACCGTCAAAGCTGTTGACTTTGCCAAAGTGGAGTAGTGCTCGTGCTGCACCTATTGCAGTATTCAAGCCGTTTTCTTCTGAAAGTGCCATCTGGCCGAGGAATTGGTTCTTGGCTTTCGAGAGTTGTAACGTCCCTAATTTTTTCTGCTGGAACTTTTCGACCTCTTTCATGACCAAACTTGCGGCTTTGCTCGTTTGAGAGGAGTCACAACCTAGGTAGATACCGAGCATCCCGATATCACTGTACAGATTCATGTAACTTTCTATGTTATAAGCGATGCCGTGTTTTTCTCGGATATTCAGACCTAGTCTGCTGTTCATGGCCGGACCCCCTAAGATATTATTGAGTAACAAAAGTGGTCTTCTGCTTTGGTCGTGTATTCCAGGTGTACGCCAGCCGATCATGTAGTGATCTTGGAATTGGGCCACAGGGTCTACACGCCTTGTGGGAGTGGATGCTCCTTGAAAAGAATTGGTCCATCCGCTAGGTGCCAATTCCCAAGCTCCAAAGAACTCCTGACACATGCGCTCCACCCGGTCCGAAGTAAAAGCCCCTGAGATAGCAACCTTCACACGGTCGGCGCTGTAGGTACGGCCAATAAATTCTAAAATATCCTCTCTACCTAATCCGTCAACGCTCTCTGGTGTACCTAAAATATTGCGGCCCAGAGGATCACCGGCAAATATCAAGTCCTCAAAATCGTCGAAGATTTGTTCGCTCGGACTGTCTTTATAGCTGAAGATTTCGTCTTTGATGACGTCTTTTTCCTTTTCAAGCTCGCGCTCAGGAAATACACTATGGATCATCACATCCGCTAACAAATCCATCGCACGGCGCATGTCACCTTTGAGGAAGCTGGCATGAATGATGGTTTCTTCCTTCGTGGTATAGGCGTTCAGCTCACCGCCTACGTCGTCTAGGCGTGAAAGAATGTGGTAGGCTTTACGCTTGGAGGTGCCCTTAAAAAGGTTATGTTCGATAAAATGTGCAAGCCCTTGCTGGTGCTCGAGCTCATCCCTAGATCCCGCACGAATGGCTACGGCGATATGTGCGACGGTACTCTTTTTAGGTACAAAAGCACATTGTAGGCCATTGGCCAATTCAAAAATTGCGGTCTCTTTCATCATTTTTCGTCCAATACCTCTAACAAGGTTCTAAAAGCCAGAGCATGGGTGCCCCAAGCTTTCGCACTTTTCTCCTTGAGCTCTGGCGCATACATCTGCATGTAAAGTTTGATGCTTTCCAAATCTTTGGCGCGGTACTGAATGCTAAAACTAGGCTGGTCCTGCTCTTGCTCAGGGAACACTTCGGTAAATATGTAGGAGGTGAACATTCCGGTGTTCATGACTTCAGGAATGTGTTCCTTTTTCATCCAATCTACCCAGCGATCGACGATACTTTGGTCGACTACGACCGTGACGTTATAAATGTGTACACTCATAACGCGAAGGTACGGTAGAACTGTCTTGCTTGCTCGGTGTAAAGACCACTTGGGTAAGAAATCAAATAGTCTTCCAGTGATTTTTTCGCGCTCGGTTGCCCTGCTTTGAATTGGGCAAGGGCAGCATAGTAGGACGCCTCTTCCTTCCACATGCCTTCTCCAGCAGCGTCTTTGAGTGCGTCGAACGTATTTGCAGCCTCCTCATATTGGGCCAATTTCATCTCGACTTTCCCTTTGCGAAACAGCACATCGTCATACAATTCATTCGCAATAAGTACCGACGCCAAACGCGTGTATCCTTCAAGCGCTCCCTTCAAATCTCCCCGTACTTCTGCAAGCATAGGTTCACGGAGCAGCAGTAATCCTTCATACGCCGTGTCTTCCACAGTGTTCGCAGCAATCAACAAGGCATGTTCCATAGCGTCGTTAGCGATAGATTTACTCGTCGACTGCAGCAAGACCTCCAGCTGAGTTTTTGCCCAAGGCATGTCACCAGAGAAAAAGGCGCACATGGCACGACTCAGTCTGCTTTGATCGCCTTCCTCAGAGTCCCCGAGCAGCGTTTCGGCCCGACCGAATTCTAGCATTGCATCCTCGTAATATCCACTTGCGAGCAAACCCATACCAAAAGCATGGTAGGTCATGCCACGTTCTAGCTTTGAAGGATATCTGATGCGCATCTGTTCGAGCTTTTCTTCAAAGCGGTCGAGAGCAGTGTCACTGGTGTCGGTTTGTGTAGAAAAAAGAAATTGGTCCCTGGTGAGCTCCCAGTAAAAACAAGGGTAGCAGCTGTTGCTCCCGAATTTTCCAGCGAACTTCACGGCATCTTCCTGCGAACGATTCGTTTGCTTGATTTCCAGCATCAGGCGCAATGCGTTTTCCAGCCATCCCATGTAGGGAGCTTTGCGACGTTCAGTGATCAAATAGTTCATGATCTCCTCGGCCATGTCGCCTTTTCCAGCTTCATGTGCACTGCGACCTAGGGCGAGAAGTTCGTTAGGCCTAAAGTCTCCACGCTTTGCCTTGCCTTGTAGAAAGTCAAACGCCATGCTGAAGCTCTGTTCTTGGCGGTAGACATACAGCAGTAAGTTTTCAAACACTGGGTTACTAGTTGTCGATAGCTTTTCGAGTAGCGCTTTTTTTACGGCAGTGTTGTGCACGTCTGTGGGGTCCGTGCTAATGTTTTGTGAAATGCGCTGACGAACGGCATTTTGATAACTTCTATTCTGTTCAATCGCCAGCAGATATGCCTCGTATTGCTCATCGTACCTTCCCAGTTGTGCATAAAGTTGGGCACGTTCGAAGGCCAATTTTAGATTGGGACGCAGCCCTTCAGCATGTTCATACAGGTCCACCGCAAAAGACAGCTCGCCATACCTCTCGAGCGTCATGGCAACACCACGAACGCTAAACGGATTTTCGGTGATGCGTGCCTTGATATCCTCTTTGCTGGGCCCTTTTCGATGTAGTAAGGTGCTCAGGTAATAGAAGTCCACGTCGTATTGCGGACGTTGCTGGCCCCATTTTTTACTTTGCTTTTTACTAAGGCGCCATGCGCCCGTAGAGTCCCCCGTGACGAGTAGAACATCGACGTATTTTTCGTAGGCTTTGCCCGTATTGTTCTTCTCGTAAAGGAGCTTGAAACACGCTAAGGCTTCTGATGTGTTCCCCGCTGCAAACAAAGAATCACAGGTCGCTAGGGGACGAATGCCTTTTTTACTCTGCGCAAACAGAGCGATAGGCAATAAGGCAATAAGGAGGTATTTATTCAGTCGGTACATTCGTCGCTAAAATATAATTCTTTAGCGAGTCGAGGGTGGCAACGAGCTCGTCATGAGTGCGTAGACACGTGAAACAAGCGCCGTAGCTCTTGTTGATTCTCTTGTTGGCGTCGCGCAAGACAAATGCCTCGTCGTTGAAGTAAGCTACGGCTTGTGCGCTGTCGAGGGCACCGTTGCTTACATCTTTACGCAATGTTTTGAGCTGTGCTGTATTGTACGTAATATTTAAATCCTTGGTGAACGAACCTACTACTCGGCCATAGTATTTGGTACATGTTTCCATGTCATAGAGGGGGCCGGTGAACATAGATTTCGGAACGTTGAGTTGAATCATATCATCGGTATGATCGATGAAAAAGACTTGGTAGCCGCCCATCTCTTTATACGCTTCTTCCACGCGTTGCTGTTCGATGCTTTCTACCACCTCCAAGTGGCTTTCGCTCAAGGCAACCATGGAATCCAAGCGCTGAGTCATTTCTACTTGCCAAGGCTCAGTGCGATTGCAGGAGAATAAAGTGAGCGCTAGGGCTGCAAAGAGAAGTGGGGATTTCATGTCCTTATTTTTTAATCCATTCAAAGCCAGTGTAAGGCACTAACGCTGCAGGGATCTTAATACCGTCTTCGGTTTGGTGGTTTTCCAAAAGTGAAGCTAAAACACGTGGCAAGGCCATTGCGGACCCGTTGAGGGTATGGCAAAGTTGTGTCTTTCCGTCTGCGTCACGGTAGCGTAGCTTTAGACGGTTGGCTTGGAAGGTTTCGAAATTGGAAACAGAACTAACCTCTAACCAACGCTCTTGAGCTGCGCTATACACTTCAAAATCATAGGTTAATGCAGAGGTGAATCCAGCATCACCACCGCATAGGCGAAGAATGCGGTACGGAAGTTCGAGTTTGTCCAAGAGGCTAGCTACGTGTGCAACCATCTCATCGAGAAGGGCGTACGAAGATTGTGCATCAGTGATGTTTACGATCTCAACTTTGTCAAACTGGTGCAATCGGTTCAGTCCGCGAACGTCTTTACCGTATGAACCAGCCTCTCGGCGGAAACATGGCGTGTAACCGGTACTTTGAATAGGAAAATCCTTCGCATTGACGATCTCGCCTCTGAACATGTTTGTTACGGGCACCTCTGCAGTTGGAATGGCGTACAACCCGTCGATAGGCATCTCGTACATTTGTCCTTCCTTGTCTGGAAGTTGACCCGTTCCGTAGCCAGAGTCTGCATTTACAAAGTGAGGTACCTGGTATTCGGTGTATCCTGCAGCGCGGTTTTCGTCCAAGAAGAAATTGATCATTGCGCGTTGTAAACGTGCGCCTTGATTAACATAAACAGGGAAGCCTGCTCCCGTGATTTTTACACCTAATTCGAAGTTGATCAGGTTGTAGTCATCGGCCAATTCCCAGTGTGGTTTCGCGCCCTCATGCAAGGTTGGGATCTCTCCCTTGCGCTCTACTTCCTCGTTGTCTTTTTCATCTTTCCCTGCCTTGACACTTTCGTGCGGTACATTCGGTAGGCTAAGAAGTAACTCGTGTTCCTTTTCCTCAAATGCAGTTACTTGTTCAGCGAGGTCCTTGATTTCTTGCTTGAGTACACCAGTTTCTTCTTTGAGCGATTGAGCTTCAGCTCCTTTTCCGCTCTTAAATAACTGGCCAATTTCTTTTGCCAACGCATTGCTTTTCGCCTGACGTTCTTCCATCTCGTGGCGGATCTTTCTGCGGTCTGCATCTATGGCGATCAAAGCGTCTACGGTAGCAGTCGCATCGATGCCTCTTTTCTTCAAGCCTTCAATGATTTCTTCTGGGGCTGTTCTGATTCGCTGGATTTGCAGCATGGTACTAGTATGTTGTTGGGTTTAGGCCTCGATGGCAATCACGCGCTCTATTTCTGGCGCATATTTCTTAACGGTAGTTTCAATACCTCCTTTGAGCGTGAAGTCACTTACTTTACAGCCGACACATGCACCGTGAAATTTAACTTCCACTGTGGCTCCATCGATGCGCTCGAGGCTCACGTCTCCACCGTCATTGGCGAGAAACGGACGTACCTCGTCGAGTGCTTTTTCTATTCGTTCTTGTAGTGTGCTCACGCGTTATTTCTTTTTAGGCGAACATCCTGCCATCGTTGTGATTCTCACAAATTCGGTAGGCGGGAGGTTCTCGTTGCGATCTGCAACTTCGCTTACAATATTACGAGCGATTTCTTCAAAAGCCAACGGTATTCCCGTTCCTTCTTGCAAAGCTGCAGGACGGCCAACATCACCGGCTTCACGGATGCTTTGTACGAGTGGTAATTCACCTAAAAAAGGTACATCCATCGTCTTTGCAAGCTGACGGGCACCTTCTTTTCCAAAGAGGTAGTATTTATTTTCAGGAAGCTCTGGCGGTGTGAAGTAGCTCATGTTTTCTAATATTCCCAGCACAGGAACATTGATTTGTTCCATCTTAAACATAGCGACTCCTTTGCGTGCATCAGCAAGAGCGACTTTTTGTGGCGTGCTCACTACTACAGCTCCAGTCACTGGTACATTTTGTACCATACTGAGGTGAATATCACCCGTTCCTGGAGGCAGGTCGATCAACAAAAAGTCCAACTCGCCCCAATGCGTGTCGTGAATCATCTGGGTTAATGCCTTGGTCGCCATTGCCCCTCGCCAAACCACAGCTTGGTCCATGTTCGCAAAGAATCCAATCGACATGACTTTTACCCCATATCCTTCAACAGGCCCCATTTTGTTCTTGCCGTCTACATGTACCGTCAGTGGTTTTGCATGCTGGATATCGAACATGATGGGTGCTGACGGGCCGTAAATATCCGCGTCTATCAACCCCACTTTAAAGCCCATTTTGTGAAGCGTTACAGCTAGGTTTGCGGTCACGGTGCTCTTTCCAACGCCGCCCTTACCGGAAGCCACTGCGATGATGTTTTGAACACCGGGAATCGCAGCCCCCTTGATGACATTGTCTGCCACCTCTTTCGCTTTCTTTTCACTGACGGTCACATTCACAGTCACCTTCGCTTTTTCGTGCACTTTATCGTGGATGGCCTTCATGATATCGACCTCCAATTTTTTCTTTGCCTGAAGTGTCGGGCTAATGCTTTCAGCGTCCACAATCACTTCGTCTCCGAAGATTTGAATGTTGCGAACAAGACCTGCTGCCACGATGTTTTTCTCAGTACTATTGCCGACGCTTTCGAGTGCGGACTGGATGTCAGATTTTTTCATTTGAAAAGAATTGAGTTGCAAAAATAATAACCACTACTTTCACGGAACGTTCAAATGTTATGGATTCTACTACAAGCTTGTTTTTAACAGGGGCTACGGGCCAATTAGGTTCTTTTATCCTAGCAGAATTCCTGGGATATGGCGCAAATCCCGCTTTTTCGGGCCCAATTTTTTGTTCAAAACGTCCTGAAAGTACTTTTCGCCAGCTGCATCTCACAGCAGAATTCCTCGGACTAGAAGCCCAAGCTTTGAGCGCTCATCCTCAGGTTCATTTTCTCGACCTCGACCTCGGCGACAGCATCTACTCTCAGCAGCAACTTCAAGCGTATTGCAGGGAGCACCAACTGCCGCTTCCTCGAGCGATACTGCATGCAGCGGCCAACATCAACATCAGTCCCACCTCTAGTGGTCCTTCGGTGTCTAACGTCACACTAGTCAATGAGATGCTCCTGCTTGCAGAGTTGTTGGAGTGCGAACACTTCACTCATATTAGTTCCATTGCCGTCATGGGCGGAGTGGAACCCCTTGGCGAAGAAGAGACCTTACTTCCTGAACACTTTCAACCAAACCGCTCGAAATCGAGTGTGAGCGCCTATGCGTTGGGTAAGATGGGGAGTGAGCTCGCCGTATGGCGTGCTGCATCAAGCGGGCAGAGCGTAAGTATTGTTCGTCCTGGAGTAATTCTCGGTGTTGGCGCCAAGTCTTCTATTCCGCAAGAGTTGTGGCGTCGAATCTATGACGCTAAACTTCCCTTTACTACAGACGGAATGACTGGAGTGGTGGACGTGCGCGATGTTGCTGAAATCGCGGTGCGCATGCATTCCAGCCGTGAAGAAGGACCTGCAGTGGCGGTCAGTGCAAACCTTATGTTTAATACCTTACAAGAGGCTATGGCGGTTGCGCTAGGGTTGAAGCGATCTTTTCGTTTTTTACCTCGTGACCCTTGGTTGGAAAGAATGCGTAAAGTGAACTATCTCTCGAAGCTTCCGATAATTGGCCAATACTTTACTCCACAGATGCGCATCATGTTGTTTTCTCGAACGAGTTATGACGGCACGAGCGGTGCCAAGCATTTGGTGAAAGGCTACCGCGATAGTTCTACCACGATCAATGAATGTGGGGCGTTCCTTAAAAAGATATTTTAGGCCCGGCGTTGATATGTAGGGTAACGACAAAAAACCCGCACCTTCAAGAAGATGCGGGTTTCGATAGAGTCTAAAACAGTCTACTTATGCGTTAGGAACAACGCTTACGTATGACTTGTTATCTTTTTTCTTGCGGAATTCTACTTTACCGTCTGCAAGAGCGAAGAGTGTGTGGTCTTTCCCTACACCTACGTTCTCACCAGCATTGTGTTTTGTACCACGCTGACGTACGATAATGTTTCCTGCGATAGCTTCTTGACCACCAAAAATTTTGATACCCAAGCGCTTACTTTGTGATTCACGTCCGTTTTTCGAACTACCGACACCTTTTTTGTGAGCCATCTTCTATTCGTTTTTATTCGGCAGAATCTGCTTCAGCTTTTTTAGGCGCTGCCTTCTTAGCTGGTGCTTTCTTACCGGTGATTTTGTTAATAGTAATGGAAGTGAAGATCTGGCGGTGACCATTCATTTTCTGGTAACCTTTTCTGCGCTTCTTCTTGAAAACAAGAACTTTATCGCTTTTTACTTCACCATTGACAGTAGCTTCTACTTTAGCTCCGTCTATAACTGGGGCGCCAACCTGAACTTTACCGTTGTCGTCGATCAAAAGGACACGGTCAAATTTAACCTTGCCACCTTCTTCAACGTTCAAGCGGTTTACGTACAAGCGTTGGTCTTTCTCAACTTTGTATTGAAGCCCTGCTATCTCTACAATTGCGTACATTATACATGATTTTAATGGGGTGCAAATATAGAACAAGTGTTTTAATAACAAAGCGTTAAAAGAATCTAGTTTTCAAAAATGTCTGTGAAAGGATGCCGTTTGAGCCCTAGATGACTTGTATATTTGGCAGGATATCCAAAAAAACGAAGCATGAAAAAACATATCATGTTGGGTGCACTGCTGCTTTCAGGAGCATTGAGCGCTCAAAATCAAATTCAGTTTGAGGAATACGACTTGGACAATGGCCTCCACGTTATTCTTCACGAAGACCATAGCACGCCTATCGCTGCTGTAACCGTTCTATACCACGTAGGAAGTAAAAATGAGGACACGAGCCGTACTGGTTTCGCACACTTCTTTGAACACCTCCTTTTTGAAGGTTCAGAAAATATCGAGCGCGGTGAGTTTGACAGTTACGTAACAAATGCTGGTGGTGCGCTGAATGCGAACACATCACAGGATCGTACTTTTTATTACGAGTTGTTGCCATCGAATCAGATGGAATTGGGCTTGTGGTTAGAGAGCGAGCGTATGTTGCATGCAAACATCCAGCAGATCGGTGTGGAAACGCAGCGTGAAGTAGTGAAAGAAGAGAAGCGTCAGCGTGTGGACAACCAGCCTTATGGTTCATGGTTGGAGAACATGATGAAACGTCTTTACACGGAGCATCCTTATAATTGGGTACCTATCGGTTCTATGGAGCATTTGAATGCTGCCCAATTAAGCGAGTTCATGGACTTCTACAAAAAATTCTATGTACCTAACAACGCTACATTGAGTATCGCTGGGGACATCGACATCGAAGAAACGAAGAAATTGATCGAAGGGTACTTCGGCACGATCCCGCGTGGCGCAGATGTAATTCAGCCTACTATTCAAGAACCAGCTTTAGGTGGCGAGAAAACAGCTACGATTTATGACAACATTCAGTTGCCAGCGGTCATGATGGGGTACCGCATGCCTCCACAAACCTCTGACGATGCTTATGCATTGCAAATGGCGAGCTCGGTTTTGAGTGGTGGCCCTTCTTCTAGAATGTACAAGCGTTTGGTAGATCAAGATCAAACCGCACTACAGGTATTCTCGTTCCCCTTCTCCTTAGAGCAAGGTGGCGCATTCATCACATTCTCTTTGGCAAATGCTGGTAAGACGATTGATGATATGGTGCCAGGTTTGGAAGAGGAGATCGCAAAACTTCAAAATGAATTGATTTCAGAGCGCGAATTCCAGAAGATTCAGAACCAGATGGAGAGCAGCTTTATCCAGTCGAATTCAAAAATGGCAGGTATCGCTGAATCCTTAGCAGATTACCACACCTACTACGGTGATGCCAACCTTATCAACACGGAGATCGACCGTTACCGCAAAGTAACTCGTGAAGACATCCAGCGTGTTGCGAAGAAGTATTTAGTGAAGGACAACCGCGTGGTATTGCGCTACCTTCCTAAGAGTGAAGAACCAACTGCATCAGCAGAATAAGCAGAGCACATGAAAAAGTACATTTATTCTTTTATCGCCCTGTTCGCAGCCTTCACTATGGCTGCCCAAGGCACTATTGATCGTTCTACCGCACCAACTCCTGGTCCGGCAAGAACTCCAGAGATTGCATCTTACGAGAGCTTCGAACTTAAAAATGGTTTGAAAGTTTTCGTTGTTGAAGATCACAAACTACCGCGCGTTTCCATGTCGCTTATCATCGATCGCGACCCGATTGTTGAGGGTGCAAAAGCAGGTTATGTAAGCATAGCTGGTGATTTACTCGGTGCGGGTACTACTACGAAGACCAAAGCAGAACTTGATGAAGAGGTAGATTTCATGGGCGCACGTTTCTCAACGTCTGCAAATGGCATCTCTTTAGGTGGTCTAAGTAAATACACGGATAACCTTATCGGCCTCCTTTCTGAGACTGTTTTGAATCCATCATTTCCTGAAGACGAATTTGAGAAATTGAAATCTCAAATGTTGTCTGGATTACAGGCGAATGCGGACGATCCAGATGCAATTTCAGGTACGCTAAAAGGATCTACCCTGTATGGTTTAGATCACCCTTATGGAGAGAGCATGACCGAAGCTACTGTTGAGGCAGTAACTTTAGAGGATTGTAAGAACTACTTCAACACTTACTTCCGTCCAAACATTGCTTACATGGTGGTGATTGGTGATATCACGGTTAAGGATGCTAAAAAGAAGTTGAAAAAAGCATTGAAAAAATGGGAGGCGGCAGACGTTCCTTCACACAACTATGAGAAAACGTCATTGCCTGCAGCACCGCGCGTAGTGATGGTAGACAAACCTTCGGCTGTTCAATCTGTGGTTTGGTTAGGTAACGTGATCGACCTACCACATGGTCATAAAGACATCCTTCCATTACGTGTAGCTAATCAGATCCTTGGTGGCGGTATGTCAGGACGCTTGTTCACGAACTTACGCGAGGACAAAGCATTCACTTATGGTGCATATTCTAGCTTCGGTGTAGACGAGCTCAATGCTACTTTCGGTGCTTCTGCAAAGGTTCGTAACAACGTAACTGATTCAGCAATTGTTGAATTCTTGTATGAACTGAACCGCATGCGCACAGAGGCTGTAACTGAAGATGATCTCATCGCTGCAAAAGCGAGTCTGAGTGGATCTTTTGGTCGCTCTTTAGAAAGCACTTCTAGTGCGGCAACATTCGCATTGAACATCGCACGTTACGGTTTACCTGCAGATTACTACAACAGCTACTTAAGCCGTTTGGAAGCTGTTACAGCGGATGATGTGATGCGTGTTGCAAAAGAGTACATGCGCACAGACAAGGTAACCATCACAGTAGTGGGTAAGGCTCAAGATGTAGCTAGTAAGTTGAGCGCGTTTGGAGAGGTTGAGTACTTCGACAATAACGGCGAGGCGACAGATGCTCCTACCTTTTTGTTTACTCCAGAAGGGGTGACGTTAGAGACGGTCTTGAACGGATACTTTGAAGCATTAGGTGGGATTGAGAAGCTCGAAGCACTTACGGCGATCGATCAACAAGCGAGCATTGCAATTCCTGGAATGCCAGGTAACTTAAGCATGCGTACTGCTAAAATGACTCCAAACAAATTCATGATGGAGCAGTCTATGCAAGGAATGACCGTAATGAAAATGGTTTATAAAGACGGTAAAGGCGAGCGCAGTGGAATGCAAGGTGCTGGAGCGGTTGAAGGAGATGAATTGGAAGAGTTGAAGGAACAAGCAGCATTCGTTGTAGATGAATTGGCTTGGTTGAAAAATTTGGAAGATTTCACTTTTGACGGTCAAACGTTGATTGACGGTAAGGATGTTTACCAAGTGTCTAAAGAAGACAAAACCTACTACTTTGATGTAGCTACTGGATTGTTCTTCAAGAGCACCGAAACTCAAGAAACACCACAAGGCGAGATGGCTGTTTCCACAACCGTTCGTGAGTGGCAAGAGATTGATGGAGTGAAGTTCCAGAAAGTGGTTGAGCAGAGTGCTGGACCGCAGGCGTTCACCATCACAGTTGAAAGCATCAAACTAAACGACGAGGTAAAAGGATCGGTTTTTAAGTAAGCCATTGACCCGAACACCACGGAAATAACAAATCCCCACGGCTTGCGAGCGGTGGGGATTTTTTTTGTTTCAACCTTGCTTTGGATAATTGTGCTTACTTACGCTTGTTCACGAGATAAATTCCAGTGACGATAATGCCGAGCCCTAGAAGGTGGTTCCACAAAATCTGTTCGCCGTCCCAAATGCCCCAAAGAATGGCGACTACAGGAATAGCGTAGGTGACTGAAGAGGAGAAAAGCGCGGTGGTCATTTGGATCAATCGGTTGAACAAAATCACAGCGACTCCGCTTCCTATTACGCCTAAAACAGCAACATAGCCGAGGTTTGTCCAGGCGTTTGGATCTGTTTTGAAGACCTCAGTAACGCCGCTTGCAAGACTCACGCCGATGGTAAAAGGGGCGGCAGTAGCTAATGATAGTGTGGTTACAGTAACGGCTTTTAGATGTGGGAGTTTCATCTTCAATGTGTTCACAGAGGTGCCATACATTAGTGTAGCAAGTACTCCAAAGAGCCCATATCCGAGCTCACCCTCAATCTGAAATGCACCAATCAGCATGCTTTTGACTGGAAGGATAAGTACGGCAGCTCCGATGAGTCCTACGGCAACTCCTTGCCATTGGGTGCCGGTTGCCTTTTGTCCAAAAAACCAGCCTCCGATGAGTACCGTAAAAAGAGGAACAAGCGAGTTGATGATTCCTACAACGCCGCTATCGAGGTGGTTCACTGCTAGCGGAAATAGAACATAAGGAATTGCGTTGCCTAAGAAGCCTACAATGGCAAGGGCTGCAAGGTCCTTTCTGCGGAAGTGTTTAAAATGACGGAATCCGACAGCGGTCATGAATAAGGCAGCGATACTCACACGCATCGTTCCTACCTGAGTGTAGGTGAAACTTTGTAAGCCGCGTTTCATAAGGATGAAAGAAGAGCCCCAGATCATAGCGAGTGCGATGAACATAATCCAAGGAAGTGCAGGGTGATGAGTTTTGCTTTTATTCATCCGGCAAAATTCTGACAATAAGACGAATGAATCTCGTGTTAGTATGTAATTTTGTAGAAAATCTTACCGAGTATGAAACAGTTCGTAGTATTTGCCGCACTTGTAGCCTTAGTTTCTTGTGCCAATCAAGAGCCTGAAGTGATTGAAATCCCGACGGCGAAGGAAGTTGTAGCACCAGTTGTTGCGAATGCAAGCTCTAAGATGTTCGTTTCTGGCATGACCTGTGTGATGGGTTGTAAGGGAGCGATTGAAAAGAAATTGAACGCGACGGAAGGTGTTGAGTCTTTTGCAATCACGTTTGAAGACAGCACAGCAGTAGTGAAGTTTGATTCCACGATGATTTCTAAGGAAGAAATCATAGCGACAGTAGATGGCGTGGCCGGTGGCGGTTTGTATGAGGCTACTTTGCTTGCTGAATGATGCGTAGTGCGCTTGTTAGAAAGTTAGCTACAGTATCACTGGTATTTATTTTCCTAGTGATTCTCGCAGGTTCAGTGGTGCGTGCCACCGGTTCTGGAATGGGCTGTCCGGACTGGCCGCAATGCTTTGGTTACAATATCCCTCCTACGGATGTGGAGACGTTGACTTGGCGTTCGGGTAAAAGCTTTGAGAAAGGTCAGATGATTTTACTTGATGACCAATTCTGGGTCGCGCAGTCTAATCTCACCACGGGAGCCGCTTTCGATGCTGCAAAGTGGGCGGTTTTCGATCGACACGATTACAACATCTTTAACCCCGTACATACTTGGATCGAATTCATCAACCGATTGATTGGTGCCCTAAGTGGTCTGCCGATACTCATCTTGATGGTGGTTGCATTAACCCGACTTCGCAGCAACCCGTGGAATGCCATTCTTTCAGTACTCGTGTTGTTTCTTCTGGGTTTTGAGGCTTGGCTTGGGAAATTGGTGGTAGACGGAAATCTTGTGCCGAATTCTATCACCATTCACATGATGGGATCTGTAGCAATCGTTCTGTTGCTTTTAGCCCTGCGTGCTCGTAATACGGAGGAGTCACCGGAGCTTCCGAGACCTGTGCTCGGCGCTTTGATGGCACTTTTGCTGGTGATGGTAGTTCAGATTTTCTTGGGTACTCAGACCAGAGAATTGGTAGATGCCTTTAGTGACCACGGTACGTTGGAGGACCGCATGTCGATCATACCAGGAATTCAGTCTGCGATGCCACAGATTCACCGTTCATTTGCATGGTTGGTATTGATCTTAACGAGTGTATTGTGGTACATGCGTCGAGCAAAAAAGGTCGAGATTCCAGGATTCTCAGCGCTGATGTTTGGCGTTGCGCTGGAATGGATGGTGGGCTTTGTCCTCTATTTCTTGGGCTTGCCAAAGGCGATGCAGCCGGTGCATTTGGTGCTAGGGATTGCGATCTTAACCTCGGTTAGCTATCCTCTCTTTCTCGCGTTGCGTAAGCGGTAAGCTCCTCAACAGCACGTTCCCATTGTGCAGTAAATACGAAAATCTTTACCGAAAGGTTTCCTCCT
The DNA here is from genome assembly GCA_965656315.1 of uncultured Schleiferiaceae bacterium. Classification (GTDB taxonomy): domain Bacteria; phylum Bacteroidota; class Bacteroidia; order Flavobacteriales; family Schleiferiaceae; genus UBA10364. The sequence continues at coordinate 72,059 of CBFHKC010000006.1, forward strand.
ACAGGAAGCACAGAGGCCATCGTAAGGTGCTCTAGTTCTACTCGAATGCTTTGCCCTTCGAGATAGGCAGCTATGAGGCTCGCTTCTGTAGGCGTAGAGGCGACGTATAGTAATTTCCTTGCGCTACTCATTCCAGTGGATTGTACTGATTAATGTTTGGATTTCTTCGCGCATGAAATTGGTCACGGGAGCTAAACTATCAGGATTGGGAGCACTGTAGTGGTAGAGGACGCCACGCAGAAAGTGTTGAGCGCTATCGGTAGCGTAAAACTGGGTAGTAGTCGCTGAGGCGCCGGACATTTCATAGTACATGCCGTAGACGTTTTTATCCGGGTAGCTAAAGAAGCGTTCACGCATTCCAGAAGCCTTCACGGTATGCTTGTAAGCCAATTTTTGAGCGTCTATCACCAACGCCTCCAGATTGTCCTCCACTGGCTTATACGTCAACTGTACGGTGCTCATAATGCTTGGATACAGCAGGTCAATGAAACAGTTTGTTGTGTCTTTATACCGCCAAATTGCCTTCGAATTATATGCTGCGGAAAAACCACAATGCTTCGGCGCTAAATCCACTGCGCTGTCACTCACAGGAAGCGTAATGCGCATGTATCCCACAGGACGTGCCGTCGGATCGTCACTGCAAGAAACCAAGGCGATAAGGGCCAGGGTTAGAATGAAATATCTCATAATTTGCTAGGGTCAATCGTTACTTTAACGCGGATAAGTTTGCGCTGGTCTACACTTTCAACAGTAAATGTAAACTCATCGTGCTCTACAGTTTCGTGCTTGCTCAAGAACTTTCCTGCGAGTTCCAGGATCAAGCCTGCGACCGTGTCACTTTCTCCATCCACGGCATCGAATCGGTCTTTGGGCTGTCCTATTACCCGGCAGAAGTCAATCAATGGGGTTTGTGCTTCAAATACAAAATTGTACTCATCTAGCTTGCTATACACCAAGTCGTCATCGTCAAACTCGTCAGAAATTTCTCCGACAATCTCTTCAATAACATCCTCAAGAGAAATAACACCTGAAGTACCTCCAAACTCATCCACCACAATGGCTAAATGAATACGACGTTGCTGAAACTCCTTGAGTAAGTCGTCAATTTTCTTACTCTCAGGTACGAAGAATGGGGGGCGAACGAGGTCCTGCCAGCCAAAATTCTCACTAGCATCCATATAGGGAAGCAAGTCTTTTACGTAGAGCAGGCCTTTAATTTGATCTAAACTTTCTTCGTATACAGGAATCCGTGAGTAACCACTTTCCGTGATGTTTTCAAGGGTGTCTAAATATTTTGCTTTGATGTCAATCGCAACAACCGAGGTCCGCGGGGTCATGACTTCCTTGACGGCAGTAGATCCGAAGCGAACAATTCCTTGTAAAATGCGCTGCTCGTCCTCTGTTGTAGTTTCATCCGAAGTCAATTCCAACGCCTGTTCTAAATCGTCTACACTTAGAGATGGTCCACGACCTTCGATGTTTAATCGGTTAACTGCTTTACTCATTCTTCTAGAAAGAGGTTTCAACAGCTTGTGAATACCAGCGAGCATAGGGCTCGTTTTGCGAGCGAAGTCCAGCCGAGCTGCGTTTGCATACACCTTTGGAAGAATTTCTCCGAAAATGAGCAACATGCCCGTGATGGCTAAAATTTCCACGGCGAATTTGACGAGCGGACTCCAATCCTCTGGAGTAAATGCAGCGTTAAGTAGGAAGGTCGACAAGATGACGATCCCTACATTAACGAAGTTGTTTGCGATTAATATGGTACCAAGTAGCTCTTCAGGATGCTGACGAAGATCATTAATGGTGTCATGATTCGTTCCGTCTTCTTCAAGTGCTTCTAAGTCGGCCGCTGAGAATGAGAAAAAGGCGACCTCTGAACCAGAGATGAGTGCAGAAAGTAGCAATAGTATCCCAAGGACAATCAAGGAAATAATCGCTCCCACGGGTACTGCGGAAAGATCTAAAAAGTGAAATATGGCGACTGGGTCGGGCTCTGTTTCCAATGTTTAGGAGTTGGTGAAACTTAGAAAGGCAAATCGTCTTCCTCCTGACTCGCGTTGTTCATCGGAGCTGCAGGGGTAGGAGTCTGAACGGGTGAAGGTGACGGAGCGGGTGCACTTTGGCTGTACTGGGGATTGCCGTAGCCGTTGTTGCCTTCATTTGAAGTATTTTCTCCTTCTGCACGAGAGGTCAGCATTGTCATTTGGTTGGCTTGAATCTCAGTAGTGTAGCGATCTGCGCCTGTCTGATCTTGCCATTTACGTGTTTTAATACGTCCTTCAAGGTATACTTTGTGTCCTTTTTTTAAGTATTTGTGCGCCACATCTACGAGGCCTTTCGCATTAATCACGATACTGTGCCATTCCGTGTTGGTAATGCGCTGTCCCTCTCTGTTGGTGTACGTTTCAGAGGTTGCGATAGGGAACTTCACAAGCGAACCTCCGTTGTCGAAGTGCATGATTTCAGGATCTTTTCCGAGGTTTCCGATGAGCATTACTTTGTTGAGTGTTCCGGCCATGGCGATGTGCGATTGTTTAATATGTATCTATCAAAGTTAGGGATTTTACCGACCGATTTTAAAGCTTGTTGGTAACAAAATTTGCGATGACAATTGGCAAGCCTAAATCGTTCATCTCTTCTTTCGAGTAAAAGGCCGATGGCTCCGATATAACACCATCCTCCACACGCCAAAAATGACATTTGAGGTCTTTGTGTGAGAGTTTGTGTACGATTGGATCTGTGAGAAGTTCTCCGTTTTTTGGCGCGGCTGTGAGCTGCGGAAATTCGTACAAACCTGCCCAAATACCATTCGTCTCTCTTTTTTTAAGCATCCAAGTATGCTCTTTCTCGATCACCGCAAAATGCAACTCTTCGGAGGTGCGTTTTCCCTTTTTGATTTTGATTGGTAATTCAGCTACTCGGCCGCTCTGGAAGGCTTCACATTCCGATTGCAAATCGCACAGCATGCACGCTGGTTTTTTTGGCGTACAATGCAAGGCACCAAACTCCATGATCCCTTGATTGTAGCTTCTTGGGTCAGAAGTCCCCTCAATACATGCATTGGCCAATTCTTGAAACGCTTTGATCCCCGAAGAGGAATTGGTCGCGGTGTCCACACCGAAAAATCGTGCGAGCACTCGGTAAACGTTGCCGTCAACCACGCCTATTTTCTCTCCAAAGCAGATGCTCGCAATCGCCGCCGCCGTATAGGGACCGATTCCGCGAATTTTCAAAAGTTCCGCCGAAGTATCTGGAAGTTTTCCGCCGTATTCTTCAACAACTTGTTGTGCTCCTCGCTGTAAATTCCGCGCTCTGTTGTAGTAACCAAGGCCTGTCCAAAGTGACAGCAGTTGATCCTCGGGTGCCTTAGCAAGTGCTTCAACAGTAGGGAATGCTGCCAGAATTTTCTCGAAATAGGGGGTGCCTTGAGCGACCCTCGTCTGCTGCAAGATGATTTCAGAGAGCCACACTTCGTAAGGTACTGGCTTCTCTTTGCGCCACGGCAACGCGCGCTGATGGGCGGCGTAGTATTCTTCTATGCTGATTCTAAAGCGATTAAATCTGTCCAAGTGGCTTTGTCTCTTTTGCGATAAAAATATTCATTACAGGCTCAGAATAAGGATTCTACACGTATATTTGCGCCCCTCAATAACTAAGTCCTTCGGGACCACAAAATAAAGAGCAAATGACTAAAGCAGATATCGTTACAAAGATTTCTGATAAAACAGGAATGGAAAGAGGCGACGTGCAAGCTGTCGTAGAAAGCTTCATGAAGGAAATCAAGCACAGCCTCGAGGACGGTAATAATGTATACCTACGCGGGTTCGGTTCGTTCATCGTGAAGAAACGTGCACAGAAAACAGGTCGTAACATCTCTAAGAATACTACGATTGTTATTCCGGCACACTACATCCCTGCTTTCAAGCCAGCGAAGGTTTTCGTTGACGGTGTAAAAGAGAACGTAGAAGTAGTAGACTAATTTGAAACGTAATCAACTCATAGCGTTAGCATTTGCTGTTGTAGCGGCTGTTGCCATCATATCGTTACCTAGAACGCCTTTCGAGGCTGAGGTGATTGAAGAGGTGGGCACAACCAGTGTGCTAGATGCGAAAGTAGACGAGGCTGTAGCGATTATTCAGAATGGCGAAGGTGCTCCGATGCAAGCGATCGGTATGTTGTTAGATGTTTTGAAAGAGGACCCGGATCACGAAAAAGCTCTACTTTGGTTGGGTAATTTTTCTATGATGAGTGGCCAATGGGAAAAGGCGGTCGATCGCTTTCACCAGCTCAGCCAGCTTCATCCTGAAATGGAGATCTACACACTGAATAAAGTACAGGCACTCATGCAAACAGGTGACACCACGAATGCATTGAGTACTGCAAACGAGTACATAAACAACTACCCTAACGCGGAGAGAGTCAAAGACTTCGCCGAAGGTTTATAACATTAATAACACTAAAAACTTAGCATTATGCCAAGCGGAAAAAAACGTAAAAGACATAAGATTGCTACGCACAAGCGTAAGAAGCGTCTAAGAAAAAACCGTCACAAGAAGAAGTAATCTTCTAGTGTATGCGAACAGAATTAGTCATTAGTGCTGATTCTGACCGAGCAGACATTGCACTACTTGAGGACGGGCGATTACAAGAACTAATAAAGGAAAAGGGAGACGATAGTTTCTCTGTTGGCGATGTCTATTTGGGTACCGTCAAGAAATTGGCCACAGGCTTAAACGCAGCCTTTGTAGACGTGGGTTATGAGAAGGATGCCTTCTTGCATTACCACGACTTAGGGCCGCAGATAAATTCCTGGCAGACGTTCTTGCGCCGCACTTTAAAGGGCAAACAGCAAGCGAATATCACCAATTTTGAAACTGCTTCTAACATTGAGAAGGAGGGCAATATTGGTGATGTGCTTAAGCAGGGTGATCAGATCTTGGTTCAAATAACCAAGGAGCCTATTTCTACGAAAGGGCCGAGGATCACTGCTGAGCTAAGCATTGCTGGGCGCTTTGTAGTGCTTGTGCCTTTCTCTAACCGCGTAAGCGTGAGTCAAAAGATTCGCGAACGTGAGGAGAAAGACAGGCTGAAAAAATTGGTCAGAAGCATCAAGCCCAAGGGCTTTGGTGTTATCATACGTACTGTCGCTAAAGGACAGAGCGCAGAGGAATTACAGTCGGATCTCGATAATTTGATGCGCAAGTGGAAACAAGTCCACAAGGGGATCAAAAAAGTCAATAAGCCGTACCGAATCTTCCGCGAAATGAATCGTGCGAGCGCATTTTTGCGTGACGTATTTAACGAAAGTTTCGCCTCCATCACGATAGACAACCAGGAGTTGTTTGATGAGGTGAAAGATTATCTCGAAGGGTTCCAACCGGGGTCTTCAAAAATGGTGAAATACTACAACGGACAGATGCCGTTGTTCCAGTTCGCCAACGTCGATCGACAAATCAAAGGCGCTTTTGGAACAAGTGTCAGCATGCCGAAGGGTGCTTATCTTATTATAGAGCACACCGAAGCCTTGCATGTCGTAGATGTGAATTCCGGAAACAGAACGAATACTGCTGAGAATCAAGAGGCAAATGCCTTGCAAGTGAATTTACTTGCCGCAGAAGAGGTTGCTCGTCAGCTTCGTCTACGTGATATGGGTGGTATTGTTGTGATTGACTTCATCGATATGAACAGTGCGGAGAATCGCCGCGCGGTTTATGAGAAAATGAGGGATGAAATGCAACGCGATCGTGCACGTCATAAAATCTTGCCTATTTCAAGGTTTGGTTTGATGGAGCTCACTCGCCAGCGTGTTCGTCCTGAGACAAATATTGTTACCCGTGAGGAGAACCCTGACAATCTAGTCGAGGCTCCGATTCAGGTGATTGATACGATCGAGAGTAAGGTTTCAGCGGTCAAGGAACGTGAGGTGTTCATTCATGTACACCCGTTTATTGAAGCTTACCTAACGAAAGGTCTTTTTAAAAGCGTCAAGAAAACTTGGCAGAAACGCTTTAAAAAGAAGATCGTAGTTGTTCCTAGAGACGCCTATACTATGTTAGAGTGGACGGTGATGGATAAGGACAACAAGTCACTTTAACGAGGGAATAACTCAGTTAATAAACCCGAGGCCATCAGTAGGATAGCTTCGGGTTTTTTCGTTATTTGATTACATGACAACTTCGGAAGCATTACAAAAGCTACAGCGTTATTGCGCGTATCAAGAGCGAAGCCCGTTTGAGGTAGAGCGAAAGTTACAGCAGTTAGGTTTGCCTAGAGATCGGCACGAGGAAGTAGTTGCTCAGCTAATGACGGATAACTTTTTGGACGAGTACCGCTTTGCTGAGGCGTTTACACGAGGGAAATTGAACCAAAAGCAATGGGCACCGAGGCGCATTCGCATGGGCTTACAAGAGCACAGAATTCCGAAGGTTACAGTTGATCGAATTTTAGGGCAAATAGATCCAAGCGTGGTGGAAGCAAATGCCTTGTACCTAGCTGAACGCTGGTATGCATCTAAAACCAAGACACAACTTACCTCTGCCTTGCAGCGACGTGGGTACGATTACGAAACCATCAATGCGGCTTATGAAGAAGTGGAACGCCAGCGAAGCGAAGCGAAGCCTTGATGACTTAACCCTTCCAAGTGCCGCCGTAGCGGTAGTGGCTGTTTCCAGGCTTAACTTCTAATACGCACGCTTCGCAGAGGAAATACCACGTCTTGTCGGCAGGTTTGTATTGTACCCGGAACATGACTGAATGGTCCTTATTGCAATTGGGGCAGGTTTTAGTTCGCATCATAGTGCTGCCAATACAGATTTCACCTTTTTGATATGCTCTGGGGTGATGTCTAGGTGGAACACCATTCTACATTTTCCGGGTCCCATCTGACTAATACCAATTCCTTTCTCTGCCAACCCGGCAATGAAATCGTCTTGGTTGAAATCTTCGTGAAGTCCGAATATCAACACATTCGTTTCCGGCGCGATCACTCTATCTACATAGGATAGGGTTTGTAAGAAGTCTGCCATATCTCGAGCTGCTGCATGATCTTCTGCTAAGCGTTCCACGTTATGCTCCATGGCATACAGTGCAGCCCCAGCTAAGAATCCGGCCTGTCTCCATCCGCCTCCGATACGTTTACGAATGCGTTTTGCATGAGCGATGAATGCGTCATTCCCTAAAAGAATAGAGCCGACAGGTGCGCCGAGTCCTTTCGATAAGCAGATCGATATAGAGTCGAACGCAGCTCCATAGTCACTTTCGTTGTGTCCTTTGGCAACAAGTGCGTTATAGAGTCGAGCGCCGTCAAGGTGAAAAAGTAATCCATTTTTGCTTGCGACTGCTCGCAATGCCTCGATCTCTTCCCATTCGTAGCAGGTTCCACCGCCTTTGTTCGAGGTGTTCTCAACAGCTAAAACTCGGGTGCGGGGGAAGTGAATGTCATCTGCTTTGATGCACGAAAGGACACCTTCAGGGTGCATAATTCCGCGATCGTCACCTGTGAAAGCCACAGAAGCGTGCGCGTTTGCCGCGATTCCACCGCCTTCGTAGTTATAAATGTGGGCGTAGGGGTGGCAAACAACTTGGTCACCGGGGCTAAGATGCGACATCAGAGCGATCTGGTTGGCCTGTGTTCCAGAGACACAAAATAGCGCTCCGTCCATGCCGAAACGCTCTGCCATTAAGGACTCAAGGCGCCGTACAGTAGGGTCGTCGCCTAGGACGTCGTCTCCCACAGGACTTTCTATCATGGCTTTTTTCATGGCGTCGCTAGGACGAGTAACGGTGTCGCTACGAAGGTCAACAGTAAACATAAATGCATTCTTTAGATCGTTCGTGAAGATAAGAAGGGATGCTTAACTTTGTAGCTTATGGTTACAGCAGAACAGATCAAAGCCTTGGGAGAGCGTTTGGAACGCTTAGAGAGTTATTTAAACCTCGAGCAAAAGAGAATTCACATCATTAACGAAGAAGAGAAGACGGCTTCTCCAGAGTTTTGGGACGACCCGAAAAAAGCGGAAGTAACGATGAAAGCCTTGCGTGGTGTGAAGTTTTGGGTAGAGGGCTACGAAAAGGCGGAGACCATGTTCGGTGAGGCAGAGCTGAGTTTGGAGTTTTTCAAAGAAGGCGAGCTCGAAGAAAGTGACGTTCAGGAGGCATATCAGGCTTGCGAGGATTGGATCGAGGAATTGGAGTTCAAGAACATGCTCAGCGGCGAAGAAGATAAACTGAGTGCGGTGTTGCAGATTACTGCCGGAGCAGGAGGTACCGAGAGTTGTGATTGGGCAAGCATGCTCATGCGTATGTATCTGATGTATGCAGAAAAGCAAGGGTTCAAGACGAAGGAATTGGTACTTCAAGAAGGTGATGTTGCTGGGATAAAAACTGTGACCATCGAGGTAGAGGGTGATTTTGCATTTGGCTTTTTAAAGGGCGAAAATGGCGTTCACAGACTCGTACGTATTTCACCGTTTGATTCGAATGCCAAGCGTCATACCAGTTTCGTGTCGGTGTATGTATTCCCACTTGTGGATGATACCATCGATATTAAGATCAACATGAGCGACATTACCTGGGATACATTCCGTTCTTCGGGAGCAGGTGGTCAGAACGTGAATAAGGTCGAGACAGGAGTGCGTCTAAGACACAAGCCTACTGGAATTATCATTGAGAATACAGAGACGCGATCCCAGTTAGGAAATAAGGAGAAGGCCATTCAGCTTTTGAAATCACAACTTTACGAGATGGAGATTGAAGCGCGTAATGCAAAACGAGCTGAGATTGAGGCTGGGAAAAAGAAGATTGAGTGGGGGTCGCAGATTCGTAACTACGTGATGCACCCGTATAAATTGGTCAAAGATGTGCGTACTGCTGAGGAGACTTCTGATGTGGACGGCGTAATGAATGGAAATATCGAACGATTCCTTAAAGCCTTCTTGATGAAACAGGGCGAAAGCGCGAATGCGGACGAGTATTAATTAGTGAACGGGCACATTCCGTGCACAAAACGCAGTGTAGATAGTTAGAATAGAAGCTATCTTGCTGTTATGCGAAAACTCCTCGTTGCAATTTTTACCTTGACCTTCTGCGCGTTATTCGGGCAGCAAGGTTTTGTGCAGAACGATGGACAGTGGGATGATCCTTCAAATTTCGTGTATCGTTTCGGGGCCAATTCTATATTCTTCACCCCAGATTCCATCGTATTTTCTATCCTCCAAGAGGAATGTCATGGCGCGGAGCATTCCGGCCATCCTCATTTCTATGGTTCCGAAATCACCTTTGAGAGTTTCGCTTTGCAGACCTCCACAAACCAAACATTTCGATGGGAGGGTGTTGAAAAAATCAGGGATAATCAGCATTATTTTGTTGGACCAAGCGATCGCTGGAGAACAGATGTATCGAGTTATGGTACCTTGATTGCGAAGGAAGTGTATCCACATATCGACCTTCGTGTATATCCTCTTGGGGACGGCTTGAAATACGATTGGATTGTGCATCCAGGTGGTGATGTAGATCAGATCGAAGTGCGTTATTCTGGGGTTGAAAAGCTACGAGTGGGCAGAAAGAAATTGGTCCTGCATACTACACGAAGCACCTTTAAGGAAGAACTTCCACGTGCCTATCAGGGCGACGCAGATATCGAAGTAGATTACGAGCAGACAGGCGATTATACGGCGAAAATTCGTGCTGATTTTTACGATACTACACGAACGTTGGTGATCGATCCAGTATACATTTTTAGTACCTACAGTGGCTCCACAGCAGATAACTTTGGCTATACCTCTACCTTCGATGATTTGGGTAATGCCTTCGGGGGTGGGATCGTTTTTGGCGCGGGATATCCAGTGACCTTAGGAGCCATAGACACCAGCTTTTCAGGTGGTCTTTTTGACGCAGCGATCAGTAAATTTTCCTCTGATGGTACGCAACTACTATGGTCCACCCACCTCGGTGGCTCAGATTTAGATCAGCCGCACAGTTTAGAATGTGATGAAAACGGAAACCTGTACATTCTGGGCATCACTGGGAGTTCTGATTTTAGTGTAGTGCCTTCTTCTTATGACACGAGTTATGGAGGAGGTACAGCTCAACTTTTTGACTATCTCACTTTTGCCAATGGTACAGATGTTTTTGTTGCTGCACTTTCTGCGAATGGGGACTCACTTTTAGGCGCTACGTATTTAGGTGGTGCTTCAAACGAAGGCTGTAATGATGATTTAGCGTTTAATTATGGCGATAGTTTCCGCGGCGAGATCGAAGTACAGCGAGGGGGTGGCGATGTGTTTATTGTTTCATCTGCTGTAGGCAGTGGCTATCCAGTAACCGCAGATGGGAAAGGCTATATCGGCGGTCAGGACGGAGTGATTTCAGTGTTGAACCGCAATCTGGACACCTTGATTACGAGTACCTACGTAGGTACCAAGGGGGATGATGCGCTATACAGTATCGCCCTAGCAGAGAAGCAAGGCAACTCTACTCATTCTAGTCGCATCTTTCTCGCAGGAGGGGTGGATACGGACTCCAGCTTTGTGTTTTTGGGCCAGGATTCCTTACAGGTAAATACCATCGGCGGTCATAGTGGACTTTTGATTGCGGCACATTATGATAACGGCCTGCAACTCTTGGCTGCTGATGCTACCTATGATTCTGGGTATGATCAGCACTATTTCGTAGAAGTGAATCATCCTAGTGATACGGCTACACAGATTACCGTGATGGGGCAAAACAAAGGTGGAATAACAGCTAGTGACACCTTACTTTGGGGACAGGCTGGTAGCGCCCAATATTTCAGCCAGTACAACTACAATTCACTAACCTTGGGATTTGATAAGGGGCGGACCGCTGTATGGGGTACAGGACAAACGAATGAGATAGATGTTAGTCCCACGGCGCTACTCGTAGACTACTGTGGGAATTTATATTTCAGTGGTTGGGGAGGATCGCCAAACTATGAGGGCAATACTGAAGATCTATGGACCTCACCAAATGCTCCACAGTCGACAACAGATGGTGAAGACTTTTATTTTATTGTACTTCGCAAAGATTGGAAGGATGCCGAGATAGCGACATTTTGGGGAGGTTCTGGACGAGAACATGTCGATGGTGGAACTTCTCGCTTTGACTCTAGGGGGCGCATCTTCCAAGCGGTTTGTGCCGGTTGTGGAGGGAATTCGAGCTACCCGGCTTTTCCTTCGAATGCTTACAGTACGACGAACAACAGCATCAACTGTAATCTGGCAGTAACCGTGATCGATCTCGACGTACAGCAAGCTTCTACCTCCGTCAGTGCTCCGTTAGAATTTTGCTTTCCGAACGGCTTGTCCTTGACCGATTCCTCAGAAAATGTGGATATATGGGATGTATTTTGGGGCGATGGCCAGTTCAGTTTAAACGATACTACGCTCGGTGGGCATTATTACCCTGCACCGGGCACTTATGACGTGGTTTTGATTGGACAAGACACCACGTGCGATACGTGGGATACGACGGCGCTGTCTGTTGCTGTGCTGCCACCCTTTGATAGTGTTTTCGTGGAGTTGGATTATGATTCTTGTGCCTATGGAATGTCCGGCACCAATTTTTTATTCGCCGAAGTTCGTTCCGTACAGGATTCATCACTTACTAGTTATGATGTCACTTGGCAATATACCACTTCATCAGGCTCCAGTTATTTTGACACGGGTACCCAATTTTCAAACCCCTTAGGCCAAACAGGCATGAACGTTTTGTCGGTATCTGTCTATGATCCCACTTGCGGCATCACTCAGCTGTTCTCTTACACGGTTGAATTCAAACGTCCACCTTCTGCTGGAATACTCAGCGACATTCCGGCGTGTACTGCGACGGATCCAGCGGAATTCACACCATTGTACAATACAAATAGCTTTGCTTGGTTTGTAAACGGCGATTCTTTAGCCGGTAATGGAAATCTGGAGCTCACACAAACAGGGAACTACGAAATCATTCTAGTGGCCTACGACAAGGCGTGTGGGACTACGGATAGCGCTGTAATTGATGTAGATTTAGTTGGGGCAGATACCGTCCTTGCTGTACCTAATGTGATTACTCCGAATGCAGACGGACGAAACGATACATGGCGTCTCTCTGGCTCTACAGATTGGGATGAGTTCCATATTATTCTATTTAATCGTTGGGGAGTAAAGGTTTTTGAAACGCGTGCTCCTACCTTCGATTGGGGGGCGGATTATGATGGTAAAACTTTGTCTCCAGGAGTGTATTTTTACCAAGTCCAAGCCAAAAACATTTGCTCGGACATTCAACAAGAAGGAACCCTACATATTACTTATTAAATATGGTGACCATTTACCACAATCCACGCTGTCAGAAATCACGTGAAGCATTGAAAATGCTCGAAGAAAAAGGTGTAGAGCACAAGGTTCGTCTCTACATGAAAGACGAAGAAAGCATGTCTATGGATGAGTTCGAGCAAGTGCTTGAAGCCTTAGATATGGATGCGGAAGATCTAGTACGCATAAAGGAGACGCTCTGGAAGGAGGAGTTCAAAGAACTTGAGCTTGATGAAGATGAAATCATTCTAGCAATGATCGAGCACCCTAAGCTTATGGAGCGCCCGATTATCATGAACGGCAATAAGGCCATTATTGCTCGACCTGCGGAAAAAATGGAAGAGGTGCTATAACGTCCTTTTAAGAAAACTATAAGGCATAAAAAAGCCGCTTTCTATACAGAGAGCGGCTTTTTATTATAGTGTCGAAGCTGAGTTTATTCAGCAGTTTCTTCTTTGTGTCCGATGAGTGCATGAGCAATTTTCGGATTGATCGCTTCAAGTCCAATTAGAGTGAGCCAGTACCCAACGAAGAGGCCTAAGAAAGCCAACATTGAAAAGCCCATTAGTGCTACAGCCAAGAAGAGTAAGAATCCTACAAATTTCATGATCTATTTCTTTAAATACTCGCCAAAGATAAGCACTGCTTCCTTTTCGATACTACATCGGTGCTGATTTTTTTATGGCTATCAAGATAGCAGAAGAAAATACGGATGGAGGGAATCTGTACCCTAAATTTGCGGAGCAAATGAGATAGACCAACCTTTTTATAAAAATCATAAGAGCATGGAATACAGAATAGAACACGACACCATGGGTGAAGTGAAGGTACCAGCAACTAAATATTGGGGTGCTCAAACCGAGCGTTCAAGAAATAACTTTAAGATCGGTCCTGCGGGAACTATGCCCCTAGAAATTATCGAGGGTTTTGCCTATTTGAAAAAGGCTGCGGCTTATGCGAATTGCGATGCTGGGGTGCTCACTGAGCAAAAGCGTGATTTGATCGCTGCGGTTTGTGATGAGATACTCGCTGGCAAGCATAACGACGAGTTCCCGCTAGTTGTATGGCAAACGGGTTCTGGAACACAGAGCAACATGAATACAAATGAGGTGATCTCCAACCGTGCACATGTACTTGCAGGAGGAACCTTAGGTGAAGGCGAAAAGTTGATTCACCCGAACGATGATGTGAATAAGAGCCAAAGTTCAAATGACACGTTTCCAACGGGTATGCACATTGCGATCTACAAGAAATTGGTCGAGGTGACTATTCCAGGAGTGGAGTTGCTGCGCGACACTCTTGAGAAGAAGAGCAAGGAGTTTTGGAATGTAGTTAAGATCGGTCGTACGCACCTTATGGATGCAACACCGCTGACGGTAGGTCAAGAATTTTCAGGGTATGTGAGCCAGTTGAACCACGGGTTGAAAGCTTTGCGAAATACGTTGGATCACATGAGCGAAGTTGCACTGGGTGGAACTGCCGTAGGTACAGGAATTAATACACCTGAGGGCTATTCTGAGACTGTAGCGAAGTACATTGCTGAGTTCACAGGTATGCCGTTCCGAACGGCGGAGAATAAATTTGAAGCACTTGCAGCACATGATGCGCTTGTGGAATCGCATGGTGCTTTGAACCAATTGGCCGTGAGTTTGAATAAGATTGCGAACGACATTCGTATGCTTGCTTCAGGTCCACGTTCCGGGATCGGTGAGTTGATCATTCCTGCAAATGAGCCGGGATCTTCTATCATGCCGGGTAAGGTGAATCCTACGCAAGCTGAAGCAATGACTATGGTTTGCGCCCAAGTAATGGGTAACCAAACCGCGGTCACCGTGGGTGGAGCACAAGGCCACTACGAACTGAATGTTTTCAAGCCGGTTATGGCCTACAACGTATTGCAGAGTGCAGAGCTGATAGGTGATGCGTGTGTAAGCTTCAATGAAAATTGTGCCGTAGGAATCGAGCCGAACTATAAAGCGATCGAAAACCATTTGAACAACTCGTTGATGTTGGTTACGGCGTTGAATACTAAAATTGGGTATGAGGCAGCGGCTAAAATCGCTAAAACCGCACATGAGAATGGCACCACCCTCAAAGAAGAAGCGGTGAATCTTGGCTACTTAACGGCGGATGAATTCGACGCTTGGGTACGTCCAGAGCAAATGTGTGGAAAGTTGTAAGAACTCTTCCTTACTTCGAGCTTAAACAAGAGCCAGTTTCCGTCATGGAGGCTGGCTTTTTTATTTGACGAGTACCGTGTCGCTTTGTAATCGAAGTTCAAGCCAGCGGCGCAATTGCATGTTTTTTACACGAACCTCTAATGGAGTCAATGTAGGGTCCCAAGTGACAAAGGCAACTGGTATGCGACTGCCTGAAGTGGAGTCTGTAATGCCGCCCTGTACGGTGCCGACGGAGAGGGCACTGATGCTCGGATAATTCACTTTAATTTCGTCAGCGAGGCTGGAAGGAATAAGTTGTTTTTCAAGGACTTGAAGCTCAGATTCAAGCTGATCGATCTGGTCCTCAAAGTTCTTCGCCTCCGCACGTCCTTCGGAATAAAGATTGATCAATTTTGTCATCTCCAGTAACCCATCTTTCGGGTTCTCACCTTGCACGATAGTCAGCTTCCCTTCGAAGATTTTAGTGAATTCTTCTTTCCACTTTGTGGTGAGATTTTCAGGAACTAAATCGCCGAAGAGCACGACGCTTACCTCAGGTGAGCCGCCATCAAAGGAAATGTCTTCTTTTACAATCTCCGCACCTGGGAATATGATCGTTTCTGCGACGTAAGTTTCGACGCGAGCCTGGCTCAATGAATTGGTCACCGTACGGTAGAAAATCCAAATGGAAGGAATGATAATAACGACGATGGCAATAGAAAACCAGCGTTGAGTTTTCTTGCTGCGGATAGGGTCCAAAATCTCGACCATCGGAAAGCGGAGGTACCGTGTTACAATAGTCGTCGCGGTCGCGATGAGTACGCTGTTAATCAGAAACAAATAGAGTGCTCCGAAGAAATAATGCCAATCACCGTGCGCTAAACCAAAACCTGCGGTACACAATGGTGGCATTAACGCAGTAGCAATAGCAACCCCAGGAATCACATTAGATTTCTCTTTTCTGGATCCCGCTAAAATTCCTGCAAGTCCTCCGAAGAATGCAACTAATACATCTAAAAGCGTTGGATTCGTGCGCGCAAAGAGCTCATTAGACGGTGTGGAGATTGGGGAGATTAGAAAGTACAATGCTGAGGTGATCAGTGCAATACCCGTGGCAATGCCCAAGTTTTTCAAAGATTTGGACAGTAGCGAAAAGTCATTGATCCCTAGACTCAGCCCAATACCCATAATCGGACCCATCAATGGAGAAATAAGCATGGCGCCAATAACGACAGCGGTAGAATTTACGTTGAGCCCGATGGCTGCTATGAATACACTGAAGATGAGAATCCAAAGTGCGAATCCTCGGAAGTCGACGTCTTTTTTGATTCCATCAATAGTGGCTTGAGGATCCGCCATATCGATGATCGAAAAGCGTTCTCGGAGAAAACTGAATAGTAGTTTGATGAATTGTCTCCATCCGGCTACAGTTTGTTCAGCTGACGCTGTGGCCTTTGGAGCTTGCTCGTTTGGCGCAGGAGTAAGATGATCTGGGGTCTGGTCGTTCTGCATGGTTCACGTTTCTGTGAACACTAAACATAGTAAATATTCTTAGACAAAATCTTCGCCCAATTCCAATTTTACTGCATGCACTATTTGTTTGATGGCTTGATCGTTGCCCATCGGGAAGGTTAACGTGGTCTTCTGTGTTTGTACCACGATTTTATCTCTCAGGTCATGGATAACCAGTGCCTTG
>CBFHKC010000007.1:0-1982 GCA_965656315.1 uncultured Schleiferiaceae bacterium
CTCCGGCGTAGCCTCCCCTTGCGAAGTAGATGTATTTGACTGACATGCTGCCATCAAAAAGGCAGCAGCGACTCCTAGGATATAGTTTCTCATGCCTCAAAAATCGGGTAAAAAAAAAGCCCCGCCAAAAAGGCGGGGCTCTGAATTACTGCGAGGCAGTGATTCTTAGAAGTTGTAACGGAAAGTCACGTTCCACGTACGTCCGAAACCGAACCACACAGAGTTGGCAGTGGAGATACCTTTCCAAGTATCATCACCGTCTTGTGCGTGAATGTTCGTGTTAGATTCTGCGATGTACAAGGTGTTGAACAAGTTGTTCACGTTCAAACGCAATGACGCATCGTGACCGAACAAATCGAAACGTGTAGTCGCCCCAAGATCAACCAAAGAGTACGCAGGAAGCTTCAATGCACCCGCGTTGTCTGCGTTTTGGAAATCTGAATCTACAACACCCCAGTCTGCGTAAAGACCGTCTACGAAGCGAACACCTAGATCCAAGCTCAACGCTTTTGCTAGTTTGTAGTCAGCGCTGAAGAAAGCAGTTGTTTGAGCTGCATCACCTACGCGAGCACCTTTCGTGTAAAGAATACCGCTACCGATCTCGTTTTGGTTGTCATCAAACAATACAGATTCGAAATCTTTAGTGTATCTCCAGTCACCCAAAGACAGCATCCCTTTGATGATAAGGTTGTCCATAGGACGGTAAGTACCTTCAACCTCGATACCGTTGTGCTGTACGTCGATGTCACGGAACTGAGCAGTACCCTCGGCACCATTCGCGTTCAACAATGAGCGAGTGATGAAACGGTTACCCCAGTTTGTAGCATAAGCGTTCACGTTCAAATCAAAGTTCTTTGAACGGTAACCGTAACCCAATTCGAAAGACATGATCTCTTCGTTCTGCAATTCTGGGTTCACGTTGTTTGCGTAGTTAGGGAATACTGCATCAAAATTCGCTTGGCGAGAGATGTAACCTGCATTACCGAATACGTTAGAGTGTTCGTTTAAGTTGTAGTTCGCACCACCTTTGATGTAACCACCTAGTTGGTTAGCTACCTCAGATACTGGGTTAGAAGCTTGATCGAAGTAATCGATACGTTGGAACGACTGGTTAGAAATACCACCTTGTACAACTGCAGTCAAACGACCGTTATCGTTGTATTCAGCCATACCGTTCAAACCTTGCCATCCTACACGACCGATGTTGTAGTAATCTAGTTTTGGACCAGCCAAACCAGTGTTGTTGAAAGGACTTGCTTCGATACCCGTGTTGATGATTTGACCTCTTGAGTTATCGTTACCTGTAGAGTAGTATCCGTCAAGACCCATCAAGTTGTTCATCGCACGGTAGTGGTAACCTGTGTAATCACGTAGATCGATACCTACAGAATACGTCATTTTACCTTGAGTAATCTCTAGGTTAGAGATCGCACCGAACCAGTTGTGAGAGTTCATAGAAGCACGACGTACCATTACAGCACGGTTCACGTTGCTATCACGGAATCCGTTAGAACCGATCAACTGACCAGAAAAGTCAGAAAGCTCACCAGTGTAGCCATCAGTCGTAGTTTGGTTCAATTCTTCGATCTTGTCAAAGTCGATAAAACCGTCAGCACCACGACCACCAAGACCCGTTGAATCCAAGATCATGTGCTCGTACAAATCCTTACGGTAAGGCAATACGTTCATGTCGCTGTTGCGGAAGTAGTTACCACGTGGACCTGTACCACCACCACGTCCAGCAGAACCGTACAATGAGGTAGCCAATTTCACGTTCTTAGCGATTTGCCAATCCCAGTTGAATGTAGCCAATGGTTTGTTGTAGAAGTTACGACGCATAGAGAACTCTTCGCCTTTGTAGGTTCCACCGTTTGTGTTCCAACGACGATCTAATTTACCGTCATTCAACGTCTGACCACCTTCACCGAAGTAATCGTAATCGCGGATACTTACCCACACATCACGTTGGTGGTGCCACTGAC
>CBFHKC010000007.1:2080-8944 GCA_965656315.1 uncultured Schleiferiaceae bacterium
TTCAACGTCTGACCACCTTCACCGAAGTAATCGTAATCGCGGATACTTACCCACACATCACGTTGGTGGTGCCACTGACCAGCACCGATAAAGCTCAAGTTCAAGCTATGATCTGAACCTTCAGGGTTGTAACCTACAGCAGCGAAGTAGTTAAGACCTTCACCTTGTGTGTTGTAAATGTAACCGTTACCCAACCAGCGTGAAATCAAAACAGAAGAAGCCCAACCTGCGTCGTTCTTTCCTGAGTTGTATGAAGCTGTTGTTTTGTAGTAACCGTCGTTACCAGCAACCTGAGTAAAGGATCCGCCTTCTTTTTTATCTGCCGCTTTAGTAAAGATACTTACAGTACCACCCACAGAAGGAACAGCTAGACGAGAAGCACCCAAACCACGCTGGATCTGAATAGCAGAAGCCACATCCGATAAACCTTGCCAGTTTGACCAGTACAAACGACCATTTTCCATATCGTTTACCGGCTGACCGTTGATAAGGAATGATGTATTCGTTTGATCAAATCCACGTAAGGAGATACGTGAATCACCGTAACCACCACCTTGCTTAGTAGCGTAAACACCAGGTGTAGTATTCATCACCTCAACAAATTCGAGGTTACCCACCTTTAGAGAGATCTCTGCAACAGAGATTGTTGATACTGCGATCGGAGTTTCGCGCTCCTTAGCAACATCAATTACGTCTGAAGTCACAACAATCTCGTCCAACATGTTGAACAAAGAGTCTGCTGTAGCCTCTTGTGCGTTTACGGTACCTATTGCGAGTACGGCAAACATGGAAAGTACTGTTCTTTTCATTTTTGAATTTTGAACTATGGTTATTTCGAGGGCAAAAATACAAATCATGCATATCTCGACCTAAGTCCAATGTTACGTTTTGGTGAAGTTTCTTAAAAAAACGTTAAACAAATAAGGCGCTGTAATACAGCGCCTTATTAATATCAAATGAACCAGAAGTACTTATTCTGCCGCTTCAATAGCTGCTTTAATCTTAGCTTCTACCTCTTCAGCAAGCTCTGGATTGTCTATAAACAGCTGTTTTACAGTGTCTCTTCCTTGCCCCAAACGCGTCTCGCCATAACTGAACCAAGATCCGCTTTTGCTAAGAATATCATGCTGAACACCAAGGTCAATAAGTTCCCCTGCTTTAGAGATACCTAGACCATACATGATGTCAAACTCTGCCGTACGGAACGGAGGAGCTACTTTATTTTTGACCACTTTAACGCGGGTTCTGTTCCCCATCACTCGATCGCCATCTTTGATTTGCGTCGAACGACGAATATCGATACGTACCGAACTGTAGAATTTCAATGCATTACCACCGGTCGTAGTTTCAGGATTTCCGAACATTACACCAATCTTCTCACGAAGCTGGTTGATAAAGATGACCGTACAGTTCGTTTTTGAAATAGTACCCGTAAGCTTACGTAGTGCCTGAGACATCAAACGTGCCTGCAACCCTACGCGAGCATCGCCCATCTCACCTTCGATCTCTGCCTTCGGCGTTAAAGCCGCAACAGAATCTATAATAAGTATATCGATCGCCCCAGAACGCACTAGGTTATCCGCAATCTCTAAAGCTTGCTCACCATTGTCTGGCTGAGAAACAATCAAATCGTCCGTGTTTACACCTAACTTCTCCGCATAGAAACGGTCAAAAGCGTGCTCTGCATCGATGAACGCTGCAATACCGCCTTTGCGCTGACATTCAGCAATCGCGTGAAGAGTTAGCGTGGTTTTACCAGAACTTTCAGGCCCGTAGATCTCTACTACACGTCCTTGCGGGTATCCACCGACACCGAGCGCGACATCGAGCGTAAGCGAACCTGTAGGAATAGAGTCGACCTCTACCACTGGGGCATCGCCCATTTTCATGACTGTTCCTTTACCGTAGGCTTTGTCCATACGGTCCATTGTGAGTTTGAGTGCCTTGAGTTTGGCGTCTTTATCTGCGCTCATAATCTTAGAATGCTAAAAATATTAGAATTTATACAAATGTAGGACTTTGATTCATTCGGCAAAGCCCTTTCTAATAAATTACAGCAAGAAATTTAAATTCCTAATACAAAGCGAGAATCTGCTCCGTCGCTTCTTTCGTTTTTACCTTTTCAAGAACCTGCTCGATCACACCTTGTTCATCGATGACATACGTGTGTCGGTAGATGCCATCAAACTCGCGTCCCATGAACTTCTTAGGACCCCATGCCTCGAAGGCTTCAATGATGGATTTTTCTTCGTCTGCGATGAGATTATAGTTGAGTTCTTGCTTGGTGGCAAAGTTGAGCTGACGCTTGACTGAATCGGCGCTCACACCTACTACCTCGAAACCTTTTGCCGCTAAATCTGCGTAGTGATCTCTAAAATTACACGCCTCTGCGGTACACCCTGGAGTAGATGCCTTTGGGTAGAAAAATAAGATGACTTTCTTGCCTTTGAACCCTTCTGAACTGATGGATTCCCCGTGCTGATTTACACCGCTCCAAGCAGGTGCTTCTTGTCCAATTTGTAATGCCATTGTGAATTTCTTTTATTTCTCAACAACTCGAAGTTAGCTTTGTTTGAGCACAAGAGTAGCTTTGAGAACAGAAAAATATTCGAAACGATGAATAAGGCCGAAAGCGTACAATACGTCCTGGATGAGTTAGAGAAATTGTACCCGGAAACACCGGTACCCTTGGATCACAAGGATCCCTTCACCCTGCTTGTGGCAGTTGTGCTCAGTGCACAATGCACCGACGAACGCGTCAACAAAATCACACCACACCTGTTCAATGTTGCTGACAATCCGTACGATATGGCGAAACTGTCTGTGGAAGAGATCGCAGCCATCATACGACCATGTGGCCTGGTACCGATGAAAAGCAAGGGCATTCACGCGTTTAGCAAAACCATTGTAGAGAAATTTGACGGAAAGGTGCCAGCGACCTTTGAAGATTTAGAAGCCATGCCAAGTGTAGGCCATAAAACGGCGAGTGTTGTGATGAGCCAAGCCTTCGGAGTACCCGCTTTCCCCGTAGATACACACATACAACGACTGATGTTCCGCTGGGGATTATCGAACGGGAAGTCGGTAGAACAAACTGAGAAAGATGCAAAACGCTTGTTTCCAAGAGAATTATGGAACAAACTGCATCTTCAAATCATCTTTTACGGTAGGGAATACAGCCCTGCGAGGGGTTGGGATTTGGAACGCGACTACATTACAAGAAAAATTGGTCGTAAGAGTGAAATCAAAAAATGGGAAGCGGAGCAAGAACGAAAAGCGAAGAAGGCCGCAGGAAGTAAGAAAGCTCGGAGATAGTTCCTATTTTTGGGCAACTTGAACACAAAATAACAAGCATCTATATATGGGACGCGCATTTGAATTTAGAAAAGAACGCAAGTTTAAACGTTGGGCTGGGATGGCGAAAACCTTCTCTCGTATCAGCAAGGACATCATCATGGCAGTAAAAGAAGGTGGAGATAATCCAGATTCCAATTACCGTCTGCGCATGTTATTGCAAAATGCTAAGGCAGCGAACATGCCGAAAGACAACGTAGAACGTGCGATCAAAAAGGCGATGTCCAAAGATCAAAGCGACTACAAAACCATCATCTACGAAGGGTACGCGCCGCACGGGGTGGCCGTTTTAGTAGAAACTGCGACAGATAACAATACGCGAACAGTTGCGAATGTACGCTCGTACTTTAACAAGCTGAACGGATCGTTCGGGACGCAAGGTTCGGTAGAATTTATGTTCGAGCACAAATGCCACTGTAAGATCGCGGCAGGTGACGTAGATGTAGAAGAGTTAGAGCTTGAATTGATTGACTTTGGTGCGGAGGATGTATTCTCGGATACTGAAGAAAAGGATGGCGAGGAGCAAGAAATCATCATGGTCTATGGCCAATTTTCAGAGTACGGGAACATCTCTAAAGGATTAGAGGAATTGGGCCATGAAATCATCGAATCTGGCTTTGAATATATCCCAACTACGACGAAAGAGGTGGACGAAGAGCAAGCCAAAGACATTGAAAAGCTCATCGAAAAACTAGAGGAAGACGACGATGTACAGCACGTATACACAACGATGCGCTAAGCACATACTTCTCATAGAACTTAGAAAACGCTCGGCAACCCCGGGCGTTTTTTTTGGTTATAACCGAACGACCTCAGCCTGGGGCGCAGCATCTTGCAAGGCTGCTAATAACAGCTCAGGCCTACACTCCACAAGCAGTACATCGTACCTATTATAGTGCAGAATGATTCCAGCGCTGGGCGCAAACAAAGCTTTTCTCACTGCACGTGGATTGCCCTCAGGCAAAACCTCAATCTTGTGTACCTTGGATAAATCGATCGAATCGAACCAATTCAGATTTGCCGTTCGCTGGATCAGACGTCCCTCCCGAATCTTTACGGGAACATACAATTGAAGTAAACGAACCGCGAAACCTCCCGAAGTACCTATAATCACTGATGGTATGATCATCCACCCGGTTAACTTCATCAGGACACTGCCGAAAACAAAAATTACTGCAAGCAAAGCGATCAAGCCTCGCCGCACAGCGGAGAAGTATTTGCCCTCCTTTTTGAAAACCAATTCCATAATAAATAAAGCTAAAAAAAAAAGCACGGACCAAAACCTGGACCGTGCTTTCTATCTCTTTTTTAGAATGTCCGTGCTGACTGCTTATGCCATCTTACGCAATGAACTGCGCTCAATCTGCTGCTGTGAATATGCTTTAGTAATGATGATCTCTTTTTGATCCATTCCCGGAGCGTCAAACATATGATCCGTTAGAATAGCTTCACAAACGCTACGCAATCCGCGAGCTCCGAGCTGATACTCTAGTGCGATATCTACAATGTATTCGTACAC
Source organism: uncultured Schleiferiaceae bacterium (assembly GCA_965656315.1). Lineage (GTDB taxonomy): Bacteria > Bacteroidota > Bacteroidia > Flavobacteriales > Schleiferiaceae > UBA10364. The sequence continues at coordinate 6,954 of CBFHKC010000007.1, forward strand.
ATCGTCCTCGAACTTAAGATCGATTCCGTCCATGTGGAACAAATGCTGGTATTGTTTGATGAGTGCATTCTTTGGCAAGGTCAAAATCGCCTGAAGTGCTTTCTTATCGAGCGGCGACATAAACGTTACAATCGGCATACGACCGATCAGCTCAGGAATCAAACCGAACGATTTCAAATCGCTAGGAGTTATGTAGCTCAAAAGCTCCTCGTCCATGATGTGCTGACGTACCTCCTTTGAATATCCTAAAGTAGACGAGTTCAATCGAGAACTGATCTTCTTCTCAATACCCACGAATGCACCACCCGCGATGAACAAGATGTTTGTGGTATCCACCTCAATGTATTTCTGATCCGGATGCTTGCGACCACCTTTCGGAGGTACATTCACCTTAGAACCTTCCAACAGTTTCAAAAGACCTTGTTGTACCCCTTCACCGCTCACGTCGCGTGTGATGGATGGATTGTCCCCTTTGCGAGCGATTTTATCAATCTCATCGATAAATACGATACCTACCTCAGCGCGTTGCAGATCGTAATCTGCTGCTTGAAGCAATCGTGTCAAAATACTTTCTACATCCTCTCCAACATAACCTGCCTCAGTCAACACCGTAGCATCAACAATGGTAAAAGGCACATTCAAGAGCTTTGCTATCGTACGAGCCATGAGGGTTTTACCGGTACCGGTGTTCCCGACTACAACGATGTTCGACTTGTCCACCTCTGGGGCATCCTTTACAGGTACCAGACCGATGCGTTTGTAGTGGTTATACACCGCCACAGCCAAAGTGCGCTTTGCAGGCTCTTGACCGATGATGTATTCGTCCAGGTGTGTTTTGATCTGTGATGGAGTGAAATCGAATTCTGGCTTTGCTGCAACTTCTAATGCATCCGTTTGCGGCTTTTCACCGAGCTCGGCATGTAGAATACCTCCAGCTTGTCCAACACAACGATCGCAGATATGGGCATCCACACCTGCGATCATCATTTCTGTTTCATCCTTACTTCTTCCGCAGAAGGAGCAATGTATGTTGTTGTTCTCTTCGCTCATCTAGCGTGCTTGGTTCTTACCCAACAAGATTTCATCTACCATACCATAGGCCTTCGCTTGTTCAGCGGTCATCCAGTAGTCACGGTCAGAATCAGCCTCAACTTTATCAAACTCTTGACCACTGTGGTGAGAGATGATGCTGTAGAGCTCCTTCTTGAGTTTTAAGATTTCTTGCAACGTGATCTCCATATCAGAAGCCTGACCCTGAGCACCACCCATCGGCTGGTGGATCATGATACGGCTGTGCTTCAATGCAGAACGCTTTCCTTTCGCACCTGCACACATCAAAACAGCACCCATAGATGCAGCCATACCTGTACAGATTGTTGCTACGTCTGGGTTTACGACTTGCATCGTATCATAGATACCCAGTCCTGCGTATACTGAACCACCTGGAGAGTTGATGTAAATCTGAATGTCCTTTTGCGCGTCTGCACTTTCCAAGAACAAAAGCTGTGCTTGAACGATGTTTGCTACTTGGTCATTCACACCCGTTCCGAGGAAGATGATGCGGTCCATCATCAAACGTGAGAACACGTCCATTTGTGCCACGTTCATCTGGCGCTCCTCAATGATGTAAGGGGTCAGTGATGCATCGACGTATTGGTCCACGTACATGCTCTGAATACCGACATGCTTTGTGGCGTATTTCTTGAATTCTTTTCCGAAATCCATGTTTAAATTGGTTTATGAGGTTAAGACAAATGCCTAGAAGTTTTGTTCTAAGTTATGCCTTTTCCGTTACCAATTTGATGAATTCGTCATAAGTGACTTCTTTCTCCTCAACTTTGAAAGACTCCTTGTAGTGTGCCAACAATTTTTGGTTGTACACCTGGTCTGCGATGCGGCGAGCTTCTTCTTGATTCTCTAGTGCATTCTTCGCGATACCTTCAAGCATTTCATCGTCCATACCACCTTGCTGACCGAACTGCTGGAACTGT
>CBFHKC010000007.1:9043-17132 GCA_965656315.1 uncultured Schleiferiaceae bacterium
ATGCCTGCCTCAGTGATGACTTTGTTCTCGATGAGTTGGTAACGCAATCCTTTTTCGGTCTTGTCCCAATCTGCTTCAACTTCTTCCGCTGAAACTGGCTTCTCACCTGAAGTCTGCATCCATTTCTTCAAGAACGTTGTAGGAAGCTCCATAGAAGTCTTCTCAAGCAAGTATTCTGCTACGTTGTTCAAGAAGTACTGGTTCGCTTCGTTTTCGTACATGCGCTCTGCTTCTTCTTTCATCTTCGCACGCATTTCTTCTTCGCTAGAAACTACACCTTCTCCGTATACTTTGTCGAAGAATTCTTGGTTAAGTTCAGCTGGCTCCATGCGAGCAATGCTGTTCAACGTGAAGTGGAATGTTCCAGTAGAAGCCTCTAACTGTGCATCCGTTACTTCTAACAAGCCTGCAAAGTTGAATTCTTTAGCGAATGACTTCTTCGCATCGATCGGGAAGTCCGTACCCAATGCAGTTTTTGCCAATTCACCTTGTGCTTTCTTCGTCTTCAAGTTGCTACCTTCAAACTGAGCATCTTCTTTTACGATACCGCCTTCAACCGCTTTTCCGTCAGCGTCAACTTCAGTAAGTACACCCTGGTACATATCTGTTGCCTCTGGCTTCTCTGGCTGTGTCATGCTACCGTAACGGCTGCGGATGTCTTCAACGTAGGTATCTAATACTTTATCGTCTGCAACTACCTTCACGCCATCAATCTTGTTGCGCTTAGAGATCTTTACTTCAAATTCTGGGCTCAAACCTAGCTCAAAAGCAAAGCTGTACGTTCCAGGAGTATCGAAGTCAATTTCTTCTTGCTCAACTGGAAGTGGATTCCCGAGGATATTCAACTTCTCTTCTTGAATGTAGTTGTAAATGCTGTCCTGAAGCATCTTGTTGATCTCATCAATCAATACTGCTTTACCGTACTGCTTTTTGATGAGTCCCATCGGAACTTTACCCGGACGGAATCCAGGAATGTTCGCGCTTTTGCGGTAGTTCTGCAATACCGAATCTACTTTTTCTTGGTAGTCTTCAGGTGTGATTTCAATGTTAACCAACAGGTTCAGCGCGTCAACTTCGTTCTTGCTAATGTTCATTTGAGTCCAATTAAATTTTTTCTCCCCATACAATTGAGGGCTGCAAAGGTAGTAACAATTTGCCTTTTATAGGGTTACCTATTCTCACTCCTATTTTGAATTCCTTTAACGTTCCGCAATGCGGAGCTATGCACCAAAGATTGTACATTGCTCATTCCCTATGTTAAAAATACTTATGCAACGTAAGAACTTAAAATACCTCCTCCCAATTCTAGGTGGAGCACTCCTGATTGTTGGCTTTAAATGGTTTGGGCCTCAAGAAGAAAAAGAAGCGGTCATCTTCGCACTGGTGCGAGATGCGTTAACCAACGTGCACCTTCAGCCGAAGGAAATGAACGACGAGCTGAGTGCCGAGGTGTTTGATGCGTACATCGAGAGTTTGGACTACAACAAGCTGTTTTTCACGCAAGGGGAAGTGGATGAATTGGCCACCAGTAGAACGCTTTTAGACGAGGCGTTTTTTGCCACAAATACCCAATTTTTCGAAGCCAGCTACACCAAAGTGCTCGCGGGTATCAAACGTTCACGCAACATATACACCGAAATTCTTCAAAATCCGCTCGACTACGAAAGTGGCGACCGCATCATGAACAACCCGGACAAACGAAGCTTTGCAGCAGACGAAAATGCACTAAGGGATACGTGGGAGCAACATTTAAAATGGCGCATCATCAATCGTATTTACGAAAAGGATCGTGCTCAGAAAGAAGACGCTGAGACTGACGAGATGGTCGTTCTAAAAAGTTTTGAGGAGCTTGAAACTGCAGCGAGAGCGAAGGAATTGGAATTGCAAGAAGACTGGTACAGCGACATGATGGACGTGAGTCGCATCGAATGGTTCGGCATGTACATGAACGCGTATTGTGAAGCGTATGATCCACACACCTCTTACCTCGCTCCTCAGCAAAACGAAAATTTTGAGATGAGCATGACGGGCCAATTTGAAGGAATCGGCGCTCAACTGAAAAAAATTGGCGACTACATCACCATCGAACGCATCATCGCTGGATCAGCATGCTGGAGACAAGGCGAACTCGAGGCGGGCGACAAGATCGTTGCAGTGGCCCAAGGCGAAGACGAACCGGTAGATGTCATCGGTTACAAAATCCGCGATGCCATCAAACTTATTCGCGGTAAAAAAGGCTCAGAGGTGCGCCTTACTGTGAAAAAGAAAGACGGCTCGCGTGCAGTCATTCCTATCATCCGCGATGTAGTGGAGCTCGAGAGCACCTTCGCCCGAAGCGCTGTCCTTGAAGGCGGCGTATTCGAAAAGAAAGACGGTTCGTTCGTGCAAACCGGGAATACGGGATCGAAAATAGGCTACATCAAACTGCCCAAATTCTATGTGAACTTTTATAAGGACGCAAATAGAAATGCGGCAGAAGATGTCAAAAAAGAATTGATCCGATTGAAAAAAGAAGGTGTGGAAGGCATTGTTCTCGACCTGCGTAATAATGGCGGGGGCTCCCTCCCAGCAGCTATCGAAATCGCCGGGCTATTCACCGAAAAAGGACCGCAAGTTCAAGTCAAAAACTTCCAGAGTGGCACGCGCGCCAAAAATAATAAGGACGGACAAATCTACTGGGACGGGCCGTTAGTGGTGCTGATCAACAACTACAGTGCTTCAGCATCTGAAATCGTGAGCGCCGCGCTTCAAGACCGTGGACGTGCACTGATTGTAGGGCCTTCAAAGAGCACTTTCGGTAAAGGAACTGTACAGAACATGTTCGATCTAGATCGCGCTGTCAACGGCAACCTGAATGAGCTCAAACCTTTGGGCGCCATTAAGATTACTACCGAAAAGTTCTACCGTATTTCAGGAGGAACTACGCAGCTGCAAGGGGTTGTTCCTGACGTGGCTTTGCCGGGACCTTATGACCAAATCGAAATTGGCGAAAAAGAATACGAAAACGCACTGTCTATCGACTACGTAGAGCGTGCCAATTACACCGAAGAAAATCAGCGATCAAAGAGCCACGAAAAAGCCATCAAACGAGCTTTGAAACGCACCGAAAACTCACCTGCTTTCAACCGCTACAAAGAGTACGCCGGATTCATTGCTAAAGGTGACGACGATAAGTGGATTCCTTTGAATTATGCCGACTTTAGTAGCTACCAAGATTCTTTGCGTCTTATAAGCGATGCCTACAAGAAATTGGGTAAAACCGAGGACAGTATGGCCGTAGCTCCGCTCCCATACCAGCTTGAGATGTTCGCTACGGACAGCGTTCAAAAAGACATCTACCAGAAGTGGTTCAAAGGGCTTTCCAAGGACGTTATCTTAAGAGAAAGCACCTTGATTCTGAATGACATGATGCGCTAACGAGTATGGTTGAAAGTCTGTAAACGACAACGTAGAATCCTAAACAAGCCACGGGTCTATTTTCTATCTTGCGTTTCAGCTATGACAACTTTCCTAAGAAAACCGGCCGTACTTTTTTTACTACTTCTACTGCTCTCTGCGATAGTTGCACCGCTGCTTGTTTTGGACACCACGCCGAACGCAAACAGCATGGATTTGAATAGGGCCTTTCTAAACCCAGGCCAAGCTTCAGATCAAGGCCTCCATCTTTTAGGAACAGACAAATTCGGTCGAGATCATTTCTCAAGAGTAGTTTTAGGCAGTAGGATCAGCCTAGGCGTGGGTGTGGTCGCAGTGCTCGTGAGCCTAGTCATCGGAATACCAGTAGGTGCCATAGCCGGATACTTTGGAGGCAAGGTAGACGCAGTACTTAGCTGGCTCATGTCCGTATTGTGGTCTATCCCTACCTTATTGCTGGTCATTGCCCTCACATTCGTTCTAGGAAAAGGTGTTGTCCAAGTATTTATCGCCGTCGGACTCACCATGTGGGTAGAAGTAGCCAGAATAGTCCGTGGCCAATTCTTCTCTGAAAAAAATAAAGAATATGTAGAGGCAGCGAAGGTCATCGGATTTTCAACCCCACATATTATATTCAAAGAAATCCTTCCAAATACAATAGGCCCATTAACCGTTATCTGTGCGACCAATTTCGCTAGCGCCCTGCTCATCGAGAGCGGACTTAGCTTTTTAGGCATCGGAGCCCAACCTCCACTGCCATCTTGGGGCAGCATGATTCGTGATTATTATCCTTATTTGATTACTGGAAAAGGACACCTTGCCCTAGTTCCGGGACTTTTGATTTCGCTGACTGTGCTAAGTCTAAATTCACTTGCAACCTTACTCAAGCAGAACTAAGGTTGAGAAAAAAGGGGGCTCTTCACGACAGAATTTGCGTGAGCATACTTTAATATTTCTAAATATACAGCGCGGTCTTCTTCCACAGCACCCAAAGAAGAAAGGTGCATGGTTGGAATCTGATTATCTACAATCTCCACTCCATTTTCAGCAAGTAACCTACACATGCTTATGTAAGCGAACTTCGACGCATTCGTTTTCGTGTGAAACATACTTTCTCCAACGAAAACGTCACCTGTCATCACTCCGAAAGTACCACCAATAAGATTCGTACCCTCCCACACTTCAAAGCTGTGGGCAAAACCCATGCGATGCATTTCTATAAAATTATGCTCGAACTTTTCTGTGATCCAGGTACCGTCTTGTCCAGGTCGAGGCATCTCACCACAATGTGACACCACTTGCTCAAAAGCTTGATTCACTGTCACTTTCCACTCCTTTTTATTGAAGTACGGCCGCATGCTTTTCGCGACCTTAACCTCGCGAGTATATGTGATGCTTCTCACTGGTGGTGAAAACCAAAAAACGACTTCATCCTGATCGAACCATGGAAAGATTCCTACAGGATAAAGTCGCTGATACATCGTGGGGGTCAACTCCCAAGACAATGCTATTAGTCCATCGTCGTTCGCCACATCCTCAGGGTTGGGTACCTTCCAGTCACCTTGCCCTATAAAATGTAAAGGATTATTGACGCCAGACATAGCTCTTAGTTAAAACGGGAGATCGTCGTCTAATACATTCGTATCCGCTCCAGAAGGAGTAAAAGGCTCACCAGCTGGCGGCAAGTCAGAAGGAGGTGCAGCTTGTGCTGTCACTGCGTTCATCCTCCACGCTTGTAGCGTTGTGTAGTAGCGTGTCGCACCACCTTGTGGGGGTGTCCACTCACGACCGCGAATATTGAATTCAATGTTCACTTCTTGACCCTCACTAAAGTTGTTCAGTACGCTCGTTTTATCTTGAGTAAACTCAAAACAAAGAGTCTGCGGATACTGCTCCTTTGTTTGGATGACAAATTCTCTTTTTTTGAAGCGGTCTGAAATAACCTGCTCCTCCATAATCTTCTGGATTCTCGCTTCTATCTGCATGTATGTGCCCTTACTGGGCGGATTTATCTATTAATAATACTTTCCAAGCTTCTTCTACCTTTCCAGCATCTAACAATTCTTTGGCCATGGTATGCAAAGCTTCTCTTAATTCAAAACCTTGCGGGTGGTTTTGCAAAATTCTCTTGACGTCAAATTCTGTTTTCTTCGCCTCAATTTCGTCCAACTGCGGCACAGAAATAACGCCACCGAGCTGTCCTAGGTTATTTCCTGTCAGCACAGTCGAGTTTCTGATCACAGCAGGAATTTGCTCTACTCCGATACCAACCTTCGGGGCGTCGACTTCAAACAATGCATCGCCCGAAGCGCGTACCCACCATTTCTTACCCATTCGACCTACAAGATCCAAGGCGTCTTGATCCAAACCGCCCTCTTCCGAGACTACGTTGTCGGCAACATGAATGCGCTTGATCTCACAAATAACCAAATTTCCAGCGCCACCTTCTTGGCCGAGCTCAACCACATCTTTTACAATGCATTCCAGGCTCACAGGACTTTCTAAGACGCGCGGCGGGGCTACAGCTTCTGAAGCTACTTTCGTAAAACCGCTCTTTACAAATTCATCTACTCCGCTATCATATTCTGCGGAGCTTAAATTCACCTGATGCACCATGTCGTAGTTTACCACATTCACAACGACTTCTTTCTGATTCAAAGCATTGTGCAAGGTGTCCTTCGTGGTGTTGTTTCGAACGCGGCGTGCTGGACTGAATATTAATGTAGGAGGGTTAGAAGAGAAAATATTAAAGAAACTGTAAGGACTCAGGTTGGGCGCGCCAAACTCATCAACCGTACTCACTAAGGCGATAGGACGAGGACCTACGGCACCGAGCAATAATTGGTGGCGTTGCTTTACAATGAGATCCTCTGGGGAATAGCTAGGCATACTTTTCTTTCTTTCGTACAAAAGTAAACAACTCCGCCGGTTCTCCGTCGGGAATGTCGAGGTAAACTAGGCGCAAGCAATGGACTCCACGCGGACATTCTTTTCTGTTCTTTTATTTTTTTTACCTCTCTCCCGCTTTACTTCTAAATTCCTCTTATATTTGCCGTCCAATTGCTGCGGATGTGGTGAAATTGGTAGACACGCTAGTTTTAGGCACTAGTGCTTTATCGCGTGAAGGTTCGAGTCCTTTCATCCGCACTTTACAAAAAGCCCAGTTGTTCTGCAACTGGGCTTTTTTGTTTCTTCTATCGCTCTCACAAAACTCAATTCCCGGCATGCTCACCTAAATATGCTCATGAGTGAAAGCGTGCTTTATTTTCCACCAAGCGAAAATTACTTTCGTAAGATCAATTTAATTGACAATGCGACCAGTACGATACACTTATGAGGAATTTTCCGGCAATATAAAATTTGTCTTTTGGTTCGTTACCAGCATGACCGCTTCACTAGTGATCTGTCAGTGGCTACTTATGACGCTAGAACAGTCTTCTCAAGGACATCAAAAAATGTGGGCTGTAAATGAGGAATTTGCTAGTAACCTTTGTCTATTCCTGAGCAGGACCGATAATTCGTCGACAGGGTATAGCGAAGAATATGTAGAACAAACAGCAAATGTGTTAGCTATGTTCGACAACCCCGTTATCCAAGATGGTCCTTTCAAAATAGACCTCAACAGGTGGCGTAATGCTGTCAACAAATCCTTAGAACTTTCCGGAGGTAGCGCACAAGACAACTATGAAATCATCACCGAAATAACTGTTCAAGCAGCTGAATTCCGAGAAGAGTTTATATCCAAATCTGATTTGCTTCAAAGCGACATCAATGTTCTAAACCTCATTATTCTCTTTCTTCCCGTACTCCTGATGTGTCTCCTGATTTACGTAGGACTTTTCTCAAAATATGGTGGGAAATAGAAAACATTTCACATTATTTATACTCGCTGTAACTGTGTTAGGGCTTGTAGGTATCTTCTCTTTGGGAAGTAATATTCGAGCTGCTTTTACTCTAAGTATTGCCGCATTGTTATTTAACATAAGTAGCCTTACACTAAGATTAAATTGGAAAGTGTGGACATTTATCTTAGAAACGTTGAGTTACCTTCTTATCGCCTTCACTTTACCAGGTATTTGGGCTATTATGACGATTCATGTAGCGATACAATTGTCGGCACTCCGATACACACCTACTCAAGTTCGCCCACGACTAATAAAACTCCATCATCTTTCTCCCTATTTGGGCTATGCATTAATCTTCTTCAAGAGTTTATTAGTTCTTGCAGAATTAGATGTGAGCGAAATTTCTATCGATGAAATATCGACTATGTTTAAAGGCCTATTTTTAATATGCTACACGATTATTCTATCATTCCATTTTATAGTAAGTAGAAAAAATATTTATGACGGGCTGTTAAAGGAGATGGCTGAAAAAGAAAAAAATTGGACCTAGAGCTCATGAGTCTTCTTTCGCATAATATCAGAACGCCTGTATCTACTATTTCTAATCAAATAGAAATATTGAAGATGAAACAGGCTCAGGAGATAGCCATAACCTCAGAGGACATTAATCGCCTAGAAAAGTACAATACGAACGTATCTCTTATTATTCATCAACTACTAAACAATACAACGCGAACGCAAATCCGAAATAAGGGAGGGGCCGTAAGTCTTGAGACCGTTTTAGAAATGCTCAACCTGTCAGAAGTAATCGTTGAGAATGAAAAAGGTGT
>CBFHKC010000007.1:17230-31409 GCA_965656315.1 uncultured Schleiferiaceae bacterium
TCGATTTTAATTTATCAACTACGAACGCAACTGCGCTACAACTTTGTTTAGAATCGCTTATCTCGAACTCGGTAAAATATGGCAGTACCCAGACACGGGTACTTATAAATTCTTCTAAGACGGATTTCAAAATCACGGTTATCGACAATGGACAAGGAATGAGTCCTCGTCAAATTGAAAATTACGGAACCCCCTTTAATACTAACGAATCTGCAGGAGGTACCGGCTTAGGTGTCTATCTTACATTACAGCTTTTAAAAGAAAACGGGTGGGATTGGTCACTAGAGAGTGAGTTAAACCATGGTACACAGGCGTCTTTAATCCTCCCGAGAAATAAACTTGTCATCTAAACCCAAGGGGCCAGAAGCTTCTGGAATAAGTTGATCATAAGCGTCATACAGGGCCAATGTTATCCAAGGTATCAACACTAATAGTCCCAGTCCCAGGGTAAGTATAGTAACAACAGCAGTCACTATGATTACCAAAAACATCAGCACAATGATGCGAAGTGTATTGGGAAGTGCATGAGTAAAAGACCATTGAATTGCCGTGATGGGGTCCTCGCCTTCGAGTGAGGCACGGTATTGCGCAAAAAGAAGTCCCAACCCTAGAAAGGCAGTCGCAACAGCATATAGCATAATGTTCGATGCGTGCGCTACATATACTTCTTGCATATCCTGAAACATCATCATAACCTCCTCTGCATTCTGAGATTCCGAATCCACTGTCATGGACAAAATCTCCTCAGGCACCAATAAGGAAAGCAGCTGAGTGCTTAAGGCAATCACAACACTGACCGCCGCGAGTGAACGTACATTTACTTTAAAGCCTTGAAAAAAATCACCGAACTCGACGTCATCGCCACGCTCATCTTTTCGTGCGAAATGACACCATCCCATATTCAGCATAGCACCGAAGACACCCGTAATAACTGCAACAACAGCACGTTCTAAAAAGCCAGCACCTGAGAAAACGGCCGCTATACTCGCTGCAACTCCTCCAATGACTATGGAAATGACAAACATAAACACAGCAAATGCCGTGTATATTCCAGCACGGTTCTTGTAACGTATCCAGCCCGCTTGGAGCGCCTGTAGAGGAGATATTTTATTCATTTCAGTCGTTTTGTATTAAGAAATCGTGATATGCCTAGTTCCTAGCCTAAATAGTTTGAAATTAAGAGTATATTATCAGAAATCGTACAACTATATACCTCGAACCATCCCATTACTATTACATTTATTCCTCTAAAACTAAATTGTGAGAAGTACAAGATACACGTATCAAGAGATACAATCCAACATCAAAGTAACATTAAAGCTGAATGTATTTTTAGCCCTAAGCGTTGTACTCTTATCTATAGGAAGTTACGTCTTGGACAATACAATGCAAAAGCAGCAGCAAGAGTATGAGGTTTTCGAATCTGGAACAACTCAGATCCGAAGCTTACTTCTACTTTCCTTATCGGATGTAAACCCCAAAGCACAAGAATCAGAGCAAAGAGATGTGTTGAGTGCGCTTGAAGACACTACGTTCATCAAGTACCTAGGCCCCAACATAATTGATCAGTTGAATTCTTGGATTCTAGGTGGTCAACATAATAAAGAAACAGCAAAGAATCTTACACAAAACCTTAAACTAAAGGCAGAGAACTACCGTGAGAATTACAGAAAAGACGTAAACCAAATCAAGCGCTTTAAACGAATCATTGATTTGATCAATATTTTTATTCCTGTTGGGATTCTTGCAATAATTGTACTTCTGCTTAAAAGAATGGGAGAAAAGGTATGATGACCCAATACAAGAGCATCTGTAAACTACCAGCACTTGCATTTTGGATACCAGCAGTTCTATTACTAGCGGAAAGTATTCTAGGCAATGGGGCACCTGAGAGAGTTATTATCGTCTTCGCTTATATTGCCTTGAGTCTTGTCTCGATCTATTTTCGACGAATACACTTTAATTATTTCGAAGGACTTTCCTACCTCGTTTTAATTATCCTTGCCCATGATGTTGTTTCACTCTTATTCACATTAGCCTTTTTTATACGCTTCCGAAAAAAAAGACTATTAGCCCAAAAGCCAACCAACAATTTTCTTAGTGACGATGACTGGGGGCTATTTATTTTTCGAGCTCTAGTCATAACCAAGCTTCTGTTGATTATTCTTGAAGTCCCGCACAGTGTCCTTTCTCCATTTACAACGAGCGTTACATACAAGGCATTGACTTTAGCGATACTCTTACCCCTTAACACATCGATTTTTTCTTCGATTTCGGATTTTAACAATTTACATATATCCCTTGAAAACTCTAAAAAAGAGAACTCATGGGTGTTAGATTTCATGGGAATGATGGCGCACAACATAAGAACTCCTTTAACTCATATAAATAGCTCTTTACAGGTAATACAGCTGAAGACCGAAAGCGGGATGACAGTTAAGCCTGATGATCTCGTTAAAATCACGCAGAGTGCAGATGCGGCAAGTAACATGATCACTGATTTACTTCAAAAAACTGCACTCATCAATTCCACAACTTACACGTCTATAGAATTGATAGAAGTGATTGCTCGATTATCAAAATACAACATCCAGATAGAAAACCCAGCGAGGGTCGATATCAACTTGAGCAAAACCGAAGCCATCTCACTTGAGCTAGTTTTAGAAAGTATACTAAGCAACGCCGAAAAATATAAGCGCAGCGCTATTTACTTGCGCATACAGCGGAACCTCGGCAATATATACCTTAGCGTTCAAGATGATGGTATGGGTATGAATGAAGCACAACTAAAAGCCTACGGGACCGCACAGTATCGAACGAAAAATACTGAAGGCTCAGGGCTTGGCATGTACCTAGCATTTAGCATATTGAAAAACCAAGGCTGGACTTGGGATGTAAGCTCGGTGGTAAACGAAGGCACCATCGTAACCATTTGCATGCCAGATCCTGAAATGCATTAAATTCAAAATCGAGTCCATTTTGACATGATCTCTGCTTATTTTGCAAGAAATCTAAACAGGCACATTGAAAGTACATTTCGGATTACATGATTTCCACACCTTAGATTGTGCGGTGGCTACCACCGGAACCTTTGACGGAGTCCATCAAGGTCATCAAAAAATCTTGAGCCAGCTCGTAAAAAAAGCTGCGAAGGTTGGTGGTGAAAGCGTCTTGCTCACCTTCGATCCACATCCTCGCAAAGTGTTGCAGCCGGATGTAGAACTCTCCTTGCTGTCAAGTGTGAAGGAAAAGATTCTATTGTTAGAGAAAACCGGACTAGATCATCTGATCATTCAGCCCTTCACGAAAGAATTCTCAAGGACCCCTTCGCTAGAGTTCATTCGAGAAATCATGGTCAATACGATCGGCGTAAAGCACCTAGTGATTGGCTATGACCACCACTTTGGACGCAATAGAGAAGGAAGCTTTGAGCATTTGAAAGAGTTTGGACCGATCTACGGGTTTGATGTGGAGGAGATTCAGGCACTGGACATCGACCAAGTGAATGTGAGTAGCACGAAAATTCGAAAAGCGCTCTCAACCGGTCAGGTAGATCTCGCCTTAGAGTATTTAGGGCACCCGTATGCGCTTCAGGGCGAGGTGGTGGAAGGAGACAAAATTGGCCGAACGATCGGATTCCCTACCGCAAATATTAAATTAGACTTCGTCGATAAACTGATTCCAGCCGACGGCGTCTATGCCGGATGGGCCGTACACAATGGCGTACGCTACGCAGCGATGGCAAACATCGGGAGACGACCGACCGTGGGGAGCGTGAAACGCAGCATCGAAGTGCACCTGTTAGACGCGAGCCTAGAACTTTACGGGGAATCGCTCACCTTTGAGCTGCACCATAAGATCCGCGACATCGTTCATTTCAACAGTTTAGAGGCACTTACCACCCAGCTTGGACAGGACAAAGAGCAAACGCAGCAACTTTTGGCACAATAATTTCTATCTTCAATACAAATAACAGACACAACTTCATCATGAAAAAAATCGCCTTATTCATTGCCGCAGCGGGACTGTTTGTCTCATGTGCAAAATGGGAAAACAAGTCTACTGAATTTAAAGTAACCGGTCTTTGGACAGGTGTCAACCAGGAATTTCAGATTCAAGCGTTGCCGTTCGTAGATTCGAGCATCATTCAAAACACGCCGGACTGGGAAGCAAACTTTATGGAAGGTGGATCTTTAGTGATCGACTCTGCAGGTACGCGCATCGACTCTTTGGGTTGGGCGATCGAAAGTGACACGGTTCTTGTACTTTCAGGAATAGATTTAGGCTTGGGTGATTTAACAGGAGGTATCGCAACACCGGCAAAAGTGGCCTACAACATTCTACGCCTAGAAGAAGACAATCTCATCTTCCGTTACGATACGACCTTGAGTGTACCTATCGATCCAAACCTTCCTGCCATCAACATTACAACAAAGCAAATCCAGCGTTGGACGAAATAAACGACCAACCTTCCTCTTAAGTAGCCGCGGCCATTCCTTTTCAAAGTGAGTGTCCGCGGTTTTTTTCTGCGCCCTTGGCCAATTCTTGCAACGCCCAATAAAGCGCTTGAATCTTCTGGTCATTTCTGCGCCAGTGGCCGTCAAAACCGAGAGGATCATCGACTTGCGAGACCCATTCACGAGCGGTCATGTGGAAGGCACGCACCCCCACTTTCCAAAGAGGATGCACAACCTCAGCACTCACGCCAGAACCGGCCTGTATCGACAAGGTTGCTGCTTCACAAAGTTCAGCGATCAGCTCTTGACCTTGAAGGGCCTTTGGCGCTCCACCCGAAGTAAGGATGCGCTCTACGCCTAGTGCTTGGAGTTGTTCTAGCACTAACAGTGGCGAAGTCGCAGCATCGATCGCACGGTGAAACGTTACGCCAAGTCCGAAACGTAAGGCGCGCTCCACGACTTGGGTTGCAAACGCTACGTCAAGACTCCCGTCCATCTTTAAAGCGCCAAACACAAAGCCTTGGATGCCGGAGGTCGCTAAATACTCGAGGTCATCTAACATCTGTTGCTGCTCGGAAGAAGTGTAGCAGAAATCTCCGGCGCGTGGACGAAGCATTGCATATATAGGGAGACTGGTCTCACGAACTACCGCTTTTGCTTGACCGCGAGTTGGTGTAAGACCTCCCTCTGCAAGATTTGCACAAAGCTCTATACGATGCACACCTAAGTCTTCAAGACCCTTGGCATGTGCTGCCTCTTCAAGGGCAATTTCAATCTCAAACGGGACGTCCATAGATCTGAATTTCGTCGATAAAATGCCATACCCGCTGGCCGGCAGCCGGGTGATTTTCGGGCAGTACTTCTCGGTTGGGAACGCGGAAATCTATGGACTTTGTTGGGCGGAACCCGCCTGGAGGTGCGATAAGCATAGTTTCAATGAAGGTGCCCTCGTCGCCGGGCGTGCTTTTGCGGAAGGTTTCTACACGTTCGATGACATCGCTTTCGATATAGATATCGGCGTATACCACTTCTGGAACGAGGATCCAGCTGAGGCGGCTTTGAAGAAAATTGATCTTGACAGAATCTATTTGATACGGGATTTCCCAGCCGAAATGGCCACTGAATTCGTTGGGTCCATAAAATCCTAGCCACTTGCCGTCGCGGAAATTTAACGAACCGAGCTGGCCGTCAGCAAGAGGAATATCGGGGGATCCTGTATACGGAGCGGTCGGTGTACTGGTCATGCAACTGTGGGTCAATAAGCCTTCATGCAAGGCATATTCGTACGCCAATTCCGGCCCCAAACTCCGCCCATCTCTCGCAGGCTGCACCGTTAACCTAGACACGCCACGGTCGGTCAGAAGTACGTCCTGTCCTTGAGATTGACCGTTTAGTTTCACGTTGAGCTCGAGTTTGGGTAACGTCGGGAGCACGGCCACCTCGAGCTTGAATTCCCTGTTATTCGACCGATTCTTTGCGTTCACCTCTACGGGAACTTGCTCCAAATCGTAGGCGTACCCCAGCGTGTCTAGTACTGGATAATGCTCCTGCAACCGCGCGCTAAAGTTCCCATAATCACGCTCTTTTGGATACGACCACAAGACCTCAGCCATGGCGATACCACGCGGAAGGAATCGGCGATCGAGGGTCTGAATATCAGGAATACGCTCGGACCACAGATTGCACTCACCCCCTAAAATATATCGATGTAACGCCGTGTCCAAATCCTGTGGAACCGGATCAAAACTGTAGACCTTCGGCACATCTATACTGCTGGTCGGGTAGTCGAAATACGCATGGGAGGTTGGGCTCATGATCGCGTCGTGTCCCTGCGTTGCCGCAGTGATTCCGCCCTCAAACCCACGCCAACTTTGCACCGTAGCATTTGGGCTTAATCCGCCTTCAAGAATCTCGTCCCATCCGATGATCTGTTTGCCCTTTGTGGCCAAGTACGCTTCGATCCTCGCATTGAACCAACCCTGCAACTCTTCCTCGTTTGCCAAACCTTCAGCACGCATCCGCTGCTGGCATTTTCCGCAGTGTTCCCAGAGGTATTTCGGAGCTTCATCGCCCCCGATGTGAATGTATTTCGAAGGGAAAATGGAACAGACATAGTCCAGCACATCTTCCAAAAAGTCAAAAGTTTGCTCGTTGCCGGCGCAGTAGATTTCTTTGAAAACACCCCACTCCGTAGCGACTTCTACCGGTCCTCCAGTGCAGCCCAGCTCGGGGTAGGCCGCAATCACTGCTTGGCTGTGTCCGGGCAGTTCAATCTCCGGAATCACCTCGATACCCAAACTACTCGCGTAGGCCACGACCTCTTCCAAGTCGTCACGGCTGTACGAACCGCCATAAACGCTATCACCATAGGTGCGGTAGGCCGCTACCTCAGCCAGCTTCGGGTACTGGTCCATCGCAATGCGCCACCCCTGATCTTCGGTGAGGTGCCAGTGCAATACGTTAAATTTATACAGCGCCATGATATCGAGTTGGCGTTTGATCTCAGCCACGGTGAAAAAGTGACGGCAGACATCGAGCAGCACCCCGCGGTGGGCAAAGGCAGGCGCATCCTGAATCTCTCCCCATGGCAAGACGGCTTGGTTGCCGAGCAAATGAAGCTGGTTTAAGGTGCTTTGTGCGCGGTGATTCCCTTGTTCGCCGTGGAAGACGGTAATGCCATTTTCATCAGAAACGAGGCGATAGGCTTCTGAAGCGAGGGCGGAATCGGGCACGAAGGTGACCTCATCTAAGGTATTCCATTCCAAACTGTCCTCGGGCAGAAAGGTCACCTGAGGAATGACTAGATCTACTGCGGCCCATTCTCGGCAGACTTCTCGATCGTCAAAATCGGATATGCTTCTAGTGGATAGGACTACAATTATGGCTAACGCGACGGCTAAAATCCCTGTGAATCGACGACGCTTTTGTGTGTTGACTACTCCCATGTTCTTAGGTATTTCGCATCGACCATCTCGTTGTGTTGCTCGGTTCTAAGAGCATAATTAAAGCCATTGTACACACTGTATCCGCCGTATTCACCTTGCGTGTTCATGGCCAGGAATCCGACCTGCATGCCGTGGGATTCGGGATGTTTTTTCAAAATGCGTTGAACGATGTCATAGCAGGCTTCTTCAGGTGATGCGCCTCTGCGCATGGATTCTACTACCGAAGCAGCGCCGGCAGTGCGGATCATCGCTTCACCAACGCCCGTTGCGGTAGCACCGCCGACATCGCCGTCGATAAACAACCCGGCGCCGATGATAGGACTGTCGCCTACGCGGCCGCGAATTTTATAGGCCATGCCAGAAGTTGTGCACGCGCCGGCCATACGGCCTTGAGCATCTAAAGCAAGCATGCCGATGGTGTCGTGGTTTTCGACGTTCACCCCGGTTTTGTATTCTGAAGTTACGCGCCAAGCTTCGTATTCCTTTTGAACCACGGGGATGGGCACCTCGAAGTCTACTTTTTTAAAGCCGTTTTCCAGGGCCCATTGTTGGGCACCTTCGCCGACGAGCATGACGTGCGGAGTGCGGTCCATGATGGCGCGGGCCACATCTACGGGGTGCTGAATGTCTTCCAAAAATGCCACGGCACCGCAGCGGCTGTCGTGATCCATAATGCAGGCATCGAGGGTTACGTGCCCGTCGCGATCTGGGCGACCGGCGAGGCCAACACTGCGGTTGTTCATGTCACTTTCGGTGACGGCGACCCCTTTTTGAACCGCGTCCAAGGCATCCCCTCCAGATTCAAGGACGGACCACGCACCGGCGTTTGCTTCCATGCCGTGGATCCAAGTACTGATGACCCGCGGCTGACCTTGCAGTGCAGGAGCGGCTGAAGGGGTTTGAGCGCTCGTTTTTAAGGGGTGTAGCGCAAGGCCTGTACCCACTAAACTGAGGTTTTTCAGGAATCTTCTTCTGGACATGTGGCGAGTATTTGTCTAAACTTACGGCATATTTCCTAATTTGAGGTCATGCGAAATTGGACCCAGATACTTGCCCTTTTCATAGGGCTTCAACTTACGGCGCAGGAGGCCGAATGGACTTCTATTAAAGACATCAATCCATTTATAGGAACGGGCGGACACGGGCACACACACCCCAGTGCTCAAGCTCCTTTCGGGATGATTCAGCTGGGACCAAACACCCGTTATGAAGGCTGGGACGGATGCTCAGGCTACCACTTTTCCGACAGTGCGATGTATGGATTCACCTCGACCCACCTCAGCGGAACGGGCGTGAGCGACTACGGAGATCTACTGTTGTTGCCGTTCAGCTCACCCACTAAGGAAGGCGCACATGTAGGCTTTGCCAAGTCCGACGAACATGCGCAAGCCGGGTACTACGCCTGCGTGCTCGAGGACGGTACACGCATCGAAGCAACTGCTGGAGACCGCATCGGGAAATTGCGCATCCACTATCCGCAAGGAAGCTCACCGGGAATGATGGTCGATTTAAATTTCCGCGACCGTGTGCTCAAGCAAGATTTTAGCGCACTAGGAAATGGGAAGTTTGAGGGGCGCCGCATCTCTGAAGGCTGGGCCCGAGAGCAGCATTTTTATTTCGGTTTTCAGATGCAACCGGCACCCGATTCTGTGTGGCAAGTTTCGCCTGGAGTGTACTGGCTGGCCTTACCGGCGGGCAGCACTGAGGCACAGGTGTCGATCGGAATGAGCGGGACCTCAGAGGCGGGTGCTTGGAAGAACTATAATGGAGAAAGGGCGGATCGCTCGTTTGAGGAGGTTTTTGAACAGACGCAGGGGAAATGGAGAAAGGAATTGGCCAAAACGAAAGTGAAGAGTGCTTCTGCGGACGATCGTGCCATTTTTGCAACTGCGCTCTATCATGCCTATTCGGTGCCGAACCTGTGGAGCGACATCGACGGGACCTACCGCGGTCAGGACAATGCGATCTACCGGGACACCGTGAACCGCCATTACACTATTTTTAGTCTTTGGGACACCTACCGTACTGCCCATCCTCTGTATACCATTTCTCAGCCGGAGCGCACGCAGGAGTTTGTGTACGGGATGCTGGACATGTACGAGCAGCGTGGTCGATTGCCGATATGGGAATTAGCAGCAAATGAAACCGATTGTATGATCGGCTACCACAGCGTTAGTGTGCTCGCAGATGCGATTGCAAAGGGCTACCACACCGATACCGCCTTGACAATGGAAGCCATGCGCGCCACTGCGGAAATGGAGGTCTTTGGCCTGGAGGCATATAAGGAGCGCGGATTTTTAAGCATCGAAGACGAAAGTGAGTCGGTCAGTAAGACCCTAGAATATGCCTACGACGATGCGTGTATCGCATGGACTGCTGAGCGGTTCGGGGAGTGGGATGTGATGAACCGGTACAGGCAGCGCGCCTCCGCGTACCGTTCGCTGATTGATCCCGAGAGCGGATTTGTGCGTCCCCGAACGAATGGCGATTTTTTGAGCCCCTATGCCCCACAGGAGGTAAACAATCATTTTACCGAAGCAAACGCCTACCAGTACAGCTTTTCCCCCGTTCACGACATCGAAGGTTGGATGGAAGTCTTGACCAATTTCAAAAGCGCCCGCGAAGACTGGAATCGCCTTCCGGCCCGCAAACAGCAAGGGGTCGTACAATCGCGCCACGAGGTATTAGAGGAATTGCTCGATGCTTTGTTCGAAGCGCCTTCGGCCACTACGGGAAGGGAACAAGCGGACATCACCGGACTGATCGGCCAGTATGCACATGGGAACGAACCTTCGCACCACATCGCCTATCTCTATAACGCGACCAACCGTCCGGGCAAGACGAGCGAGCGTGTGCACGAAATTTTGGCCACGCAGTACCAGAATGCACCCGACGGGCTGAGCGGTAATGAGGATTGTGGTCAGATGAGCGCCTGGTATGTGATGGCATCGATGGGGCTCTACCCCTTGGTTCCCGGACAGCCTGAATATCAGCTGAGCACCCCGGTTTGGGAGGAGATTGAGATGGAATTGGCCACGGGAAAAACGTTGACGATTGCTTCAAGCGGTACGGGGACCTACCTGGAAGACTACCACACGGGCAAGGAGATCGCGCCGTATCAACAGAAGCGCTATGTCACCCACGAGCAGCTTCTTCAGGGCGGCAAATGGAGCGCAAAGCGTTCGGATAAAGCGGGAAACTGGGCACAGACGCAGCGGTACAAAACCAACCTCAATAACGCTACCCCGCCAGCTCCCATCATTCGCGTTCCAAGAACCTTTACGGGCACCGCAAAAGTGGAGATCATCCCAACCGGGAGCTATGAGCTCTGGCGCTACAATCGCTATGAAAATGTTACCTGGAAAAAGGACCGCAAAGGGCGCCAGCGTATCGGAACCGCTACCGGTAACGGATTTGTCACCGCCATCACCCCCCATTACGGCTACGGCAACCACATCGCTAAAGCTGTCTTTAGCAAAAGAGACGACAACCTCAGCGCACAGTGGATCGTCGGTGAACCCTCGGACCAATACACCGCAGGAGGACCCCATGCCCTGATCGACGGCATTACTGGAGATACTGACTGGCGCAAGGGACATTGGGCGGGTGTTTACAACGAAGACGCTATACTGCAGATTGACCTGAAAAAACCGCAAGCATTGCGCGAAATCCACGTCGGCATTTTAAAAGACATTCGCGCATGGATCGCAGCCCCAGAAAAGGTTGAGGTACAAGTGATGTATGACGGAGAACATGACTGGAAACACTTTGGCGCATTCATCTTTGAGGCGCCTTTACGCCAGGAGAACGCCTTTCGTTATGATGTCGCTTTAACACATACGGATTCTAAACGGGTGATAGCTGTACGTATATTATATTACAATGCGGGTCCATTACAGAACTGGCACCCAGGCGCGGGATATCCTAGCTACTTTTTTACTGACGAAATTCAACTAATAACACATTAAGGCTTTACTACTAGTACCTTCTCAGCACATTTTACTGAACTTTGTAGTTTGAATTTGCCTTAGGAAAAGTCCTCGTCTTCAGCCGTAAAATTTTGATTATGCCAGACTATGAAAAACGCATAAAATCCTATTGGATGCTCTTTGGAGGAATTGCATTCTTGATTGGTGACGTGTTTGCTGCTAAAGGCAACAATTGGTACAACTACATCGATAATGTCGCGATTCTATCGATGATCACGTTAGGAGCGCTCTATTTAAAGAAAACGAAGAGCACTGAGCCTTGGTTCGATTATGGTTTACTTTTTCCGATTTTGTTGTTCAATATCAGCCTAATCATTGTTGGCATCCAGCACCCCGGTCACACCATCAATGCGATTAGTGGTATGCTCTTGGTCCTCGCCTTGATTAACAATAACCAAAAGGCCCCGAAGTGGTCATTCAAATACATCTACATCAGCTATGCGTTCATGATTTTGTATGCCATGCTCTCCGAGCACAAATTCCATGCTTTAGCAGAAATAAACCCCAAGAAATTCTATATAATCCAATTCGCGAATTTTCTGTTCTTCATCGCTACCGTCTTATTTAGAGCTCAAGTAGGTATCGCTAATTCCAAGGCTTTCAATGAAGTCAAAAGCTCTTTCGAAAGCATCAAAGCCTATGATGTAAATCTTTTGAATGCCGTTTTACATAATGTGCGATCACCTGCGAGTATGATTTTAGCAAAGCTCCAAATAGCAAAACTTAGCAACCAAACGGAGATTGAAATTAAAGAAATCGCTGGTGCGACGGAATTAATATCCAATCAGCTGCTGCGTGTAAATGAATTCACCAAAACGATCAATACGGATGAATCGATCACATTAGAAGAGCTGAGGAAGGTGTTCAGAAAATTCATGCCCGCAAAAAACACCATCACGACCTCAGGAGACATGACCGTGCTGGTACCGCATTCGATGGGCTTTGCCGTAAAATCATTCATCTCTAACGCGCTATCCTTTGCGGCACTTTCAACGGTTTCTATCGCTGAGGAAAACGGCGATATTGTCATTAAGATTATTGACAAAGGAAATGGGATCCCTCCATTTATCTTCTCTAAAATCGGTTCTGAATTCATCTCCAAACCAGGTTTGATTGGGATGGGACTGAATTTGAGTACGTACCTCATCAAAAGAAACCAGTGGTATTTGCAAGTAGGTAGTAGCTATGGTCGAGGTACTGATATTGTAATCAGTAATTTCCCCTTACCCAACCGAGCGAAGGAATATGGAGCAAACCTATATAAGAGCATCTAGCGCAGGAAACCTGTGCTGAGCATAGTGTTTTATCCCCTAAGAATTTTCGGGATTTCGCAGACTGGAATAGGCAGCATCTTATGCTTATTCGCCGTATTAAAACGAAGGTAGATGGCCATGACTTCTGCCTCGCGGCCAGAAAAATCTGCTACTGATTTGCCCGCTTCGTGCTGGCTCATCGCCCACTCGAGTTCCGGGTAGGAAGCGCCAAGTTGATCTTCGTCTGTACGGTCGTCGCCCCACAGTCCATCTGTAGGCTGTGCACCAAGAATGCTTTCGACCACACCGAGCTGTCTTGCAAGCGCAAACACTTCCGTCTTCACGAGGTCAGCGATAGGACTAAGATCTACGCCGCCGTCGCCGTATTTGGTGTAGAATCCTACGCCAAAGTCTTCGATTTTATTACCCGTTCCGGCTACCAAGAGTCCGTTTGCTTGGCCGTGGTAATAGAGTGTGGACATGCGCAGACGGGCGCGCGAGTTGGCTAGAGAAAGTTCGTGATCTGCGCCACCGGGCTGCATAGCAGCTACAAAATGATCGTAGACCGGGGTGAGATCGACCTGCTGGTGACGCGTGTTTGGGAAGTGTGCTGCGAGCCATTCCTGGTGCTCCTGCCCACGAGAGGCTTGATCCGGGTGCTGGTGGATGGGCATTTCAAGTGTCAATACCTCAAGACCGGTACGTGCACAGAGCGTAGAAGTCAAGGCAGAGTCAATTCCGCCGCTCACTCCAACCACAAAACCCCGAACACCTGAGTTCTGTGCATAGCTCTTGAGCCAATCCGTAATATGATCCGCTGTTTCCTGTAATTTCATCGCGTAGCCATTAATTTTGTCCCTTATGAAAGGAGTTCATCAAATATACCTCTTCGTCGCGACCCTCATCGTAGCCGCAGTATTCTTTATTCAACGTGGAATGAAGGAGGATGGTTCGCCGTTTGAGGTGGAAGATCTGATAGAGGTAGATTGGCAGGTAAGGCACTTTGACGAGGCACTTTTCGGTGGCGACAGTTTGGATTGGAGCAGTCTCCAAAACCAATTCCGTCCGTTCCTCCAAAGCAATCCGCAGCGCTATTTCTGGCAACACGAGCGAGAAAATGTCACCTTGAACGACCACTTTACGAATGTGAACAACCTGCTGGATAAAGGAGCCATCGCAGAAGAATTGGCGCAGGTAGCAGGACGTGCTTCGGCGCTTTTAAAACTGCCCGTACCAGAAGAATTGTACTTCTACATTTCAGGAATCGACCTGGAAACCCCGTGCTTGTATGCGCCCTCGAACGACGGCGCGACATACGCATTTGTCGGCTTGGACAATTTCCTTGGCGCTGGCTACCCTGGCTATAGCGCAATTCCTGGCTACCAGCGAGCGCTGATGCGCCCCGACCAGATTCCTGTCCAATTTTCTCACGCCCTACTCTCCGCCACCTTCCAACCCACGAATAGCGACGAAAGTTTGCTAGGCGCGATGCTCTACTACGGGAAATTGCATGTGGCTACCGAAGCTTTTTGCCC
>CBFHKC010000007.1:31509-84052 GCA_965656315.1 uncultured Schleiferiaceae bacterium
AACATCAAAAAAAGGGAGCTCGTATCGGGCTCCCTTTTTTGTTATCTGTACATGTCCGGTGAGATGCTCTGGTGCACCGTATCGATGTAGCGCAGGACTTCTTCGCGACCGGTACGACCTTCCGCTGAGGTCATGAATACTGGCGGCAATTCTTCCCACTGCATCAGCAATTTCTTTTTGTAGCGTGCAATCTGCTTCATCAAGGCTGACGAGCCGAGCTTGTCAATTTTCGTGAAGACGATGCTGAACGGGATGCCTTCCATCCCACACCACTCCATAAATTCTAGATCGATCTTTTGCGGATCATGGCGGCTGTCGACTAAAATGAAGGTATTGATCAGGTTGGGACGCTCTTTGATGTAGCGTGTGATCATGACTTGGAATTGGGCGCGTGCCTTCTTGGAGGTTTTCGCATACCCATATCCCGGTAAATCCACCAAATACCAGTCTTTGTTGATCTCAAAGTGGTTGATCAGCTGCGTTTTCCCAGGACGACCCGAGGTCTTCGCTAAGTCCTTGCGCTGCATCAGCATATTGATGAGCGAGCTCTTCCCCACATTCGAACGCCCGATGAAGGCAAATTCGTTCTTGACGGGTGCTGGACATTCTTCGACAACGGCCGAAGATTTCATGAATTCTGCGCTTTGGATCTTCATAGATGGTGGAATTGGCCACAAAGTTAGCTCGAAAATTTCGCCCCGCAGCACACCACGAAGTGAACAGGGTTATTCACAATGCTTTTTCACTCTTTCCCACTTCCTCCCACCGCTCTGAATAAGGCCTGCAGCCAAGTTTCTCGAGAAAGGTGGGAAAAGTTATCCACAATGTGTATGTTTGTGGGAAATCGTGGGATGATAATTCTACTTTTGTAAAGGAGCAATCTCTACACATGTTAAACCTGATAGGAGTACACGAATGCAAAATGGATGCGAAGGGTCGCATCAGTCTTCCGGCCGCGCTGAAGAAGCAGCTAGCGCCCGCGATGGACGAAGCATTTGTGCTCAAAAGAAGCGTGTTTAACAAGTGCTTGGAACTTTATCCGATGCAAGAGTGGAATGACGTTATGGGAAAGGTGAACAGCCTAAACCGCTTTGTGAAAAAGCACAACGATTTCATTCGCTTATTTACAGCAGGTGTCAAACTGGTGGAACTCGACGGCGCAACGCGCGTGGGAATCAGTCCAGATTTGAAAAAATTTGCCAACCTCAACAGCCAGCTTGTGCTTAGCGCACATAACGGCATCGTAGAGATTTGGGACAAAGACGCCTACGAAGAAGCTGTAAATGTGGATAATGATGACTTTGGATTGCTCGCTGAAGAAGTAATGGGCGGAATAAATCCAAGTCAGAATGAGCTACCATGATCCAGTCCTTTTAAAGGAATGCCTTGACGGGCTGAACATAGATCCAGCAGGCATCTATGTCGATGTTACTTTCGGGGGCGGCGGTCACAGCAAAGCCATTCTCGAACGACTCACCACGGGTAAACTGTACGCGTTTGACCAGGATCCCGATGCGAAGGCGAATTTGCCCGAACATCCGAATCTTGTGTTTATCGCGGCCAATTTCCGCTACATCAAAAACCACCTCCGCCTCTATGGCGTGAAGCAAGTCGACGGCATTCTCGCCGATCTCGGCGTCAGCTCACACCAGTTTGACGAAGGTGGACGCGGCTTCTCCATCCGTTTCGATGGACCTCTAGATATGCGTATGAATCCCGAGCACGGCATTTCCGCGCGTGAGGTCATCGCTACCTATGGCGAGCAGGAACTCTACGATTTGTTCCGTAAGCATACCGACCTAAAAGGACTGCGCTCTTTGATTAACGCACTGCTCTTAGCGCGCGTTCAAAACCCGATCACCACGACAGCTGAGCTCCGCGATCTCTGCGAACCGCTCGCCCCTAGAGGACAATGGCACAAATACGTGGCACAAGTATTCCAAGGCCTACGCATGGAGGTCAACCAAGAACTTGAAGTACTTGAAGATTTGCTCTATGGCACGATCGAGGTACTCAAACCTGGAGGCCGACTCGTCGTGATGAGCTACCACAGCCTCGAGGACCGCATGGTCAAAAACTTCATCCGTGAAGGAAAGGCCACAGGACAAACCGACAGCGATATGTTCGGTGTGAAGCGCGTGCCACTCAAAGGCATCACACGCAAGCCGGTCATCGCAACTGAAGAAGAAAATGCAAGAAACCCACGTGCGACGAGCGCGAAACTAAGAATCGCAGAACGCACTGACGAGCCGTGGCACAAAGACAATGAGTAAGAAAAAAGGCATAGGAGCACTCAAAGGGCGTTTGACCCTGAGCGACGAAGCGCTGCTGCGCTTTTTGCCGTTTGCCGCTTGGTTGAGCGCCTTGGCGTTCATCTCCATTTATGTCAGCCACGGGACCGACCAAAAGGTGCACAAGATTGATACGCTGAGTAAAGTGAGACAGACACTGGAGGCTGAGCATACAGAGACGAAAGAAAAATTGACCAAGCTTTCCTTGGAGAGCCGAGTATTGAAGCGTGCAGAAGCGCTGGACCTGAAAAACCCAGAACTGCGACCTCAGAAAATAGTGGTAACTGAAGAATAACAACCCAACGTGAGTAACGATCTAAAACGTATTAAAAACCGCATCGCGCTAATTAGCGGCTTGATCTATGCAATCTTGCTCGTCTACTTCGTGCGTTTGGTCTACGTTTCTGTGGTTTTGGGACCCGAGCTGCGCAAACAAAGCGCAGAACGCCTGATCGAACGCAAAATCATTCCTGCAAAACGCGGGGACATCTACAGTGCTGACGGAAAAACGCTGGCCACGACCAAACCGGTGTATAAGGTGCATTTTGATGCGGTGACCGTAGATGAAGAAGTGTTCCAAGCGGAGGTTGCGGAACTCGGAGCGAAATTGGCCACGATCAACAACAAATACACTGCAGCGGGCTGGACGTCCTATCTAAAAGAACAACGCATCAAGCGCAGACGCTATGTACCGCTTGCTTCTAAGCTTAATTTCAGTGACTTACAACGCATGCGCTCTTACCCTATTCTGGAACGCGGTGCATTTAAAGGAGGCATCATCATCGAGGAGGATCATGAGCGCATTCAGATGGCAACGAACATGCAGATGCGTACGATTGGTTACGATCTCGAGGGCGCAAGTGCCGGATTAGAGGGGTATTACAGTGAATACCTTAAGGGCAAGCCCGGTAGTAGATTGAAGCAAAAGATTGCCGGCGGGGACTGGAAGCCGCTCGAAGATCCAGAAGCCGTGGAGCCCGTGGACGGATTTGATCTGATCACCACGATCGACACGCGCATCCAAGATGTGGCGCAACAAAGCCTCTTGAACCAATTAAAAAAATACAAAGCCGATCACGGAAGTGTGGTCGTGATGGAAGTTGAAACCGGAAAAATCGTTGCCATGGCGAACCTCGGCCGCAGCGAAGACAGCACTTACAGCGAGCTCCGGAATTATGCCGTCTGGGAAGCGACGGAGCCGGGATCCACGATGAAACTTCTAACAACGATGACCCTACTCGAGACAGGAGCCGCGGATACGAACACCGTGGTGGATACCGAGAATGGGGTATACACGATCTACGGGAAAAACGTACGCGATTCTAAACGCGGAGGGTACGGAGAGATCAATCTGAGAAGGGCGTTTGAGGTGAGTTCGAATACGGGGATTGTAAAATTGGTCTACGAACGCTTCAAAGACGATCCGGACGAATATGTAGATTTCCTCTACCGCAGAGGGGTGCACGAAAAGACCGGAGTGAGCATTAAAGGGGAGACGACTCCGAATATCCCGAAGCCGAGTGATGCGAATTGGTCCGGAATAACACTTCCATGGATGGCCTATGGATACTCGCTTTCAATGACTCCACTCCAATTACTCACGTTCTACAACGCCGTGGCAAACGATGGCGTTATGGTCCAACCACAGATCGTCGAGCAAATCATGGACCACGGACGCAGCGTGGAAAATTTCGAAACTAAAATTCTGAATCCGGCGATCTGTTCTGAAACTACGATCGCTAAACTCAAAGTCCTTCTTGAAGGAGTGGTGCAACGCGGAACCGCGAAAAACCTCAAAGACGAGCGCATCCCCCTTGCCGGTAAAACAGGTACATGTCAGCTGAATTACTGGCGTGGAAAAACCCGTGACTACCAAAGTTCTTTTGCAGGCTATTTCCCAGCAGACGACCCGAAATACAGCTGTATTGTGGTGATCAACAAACCCGACTACCACATCGGCTATTATGGAAACACCGTAGCTGGCCCAGTATTTAAAGACATCGCCGAAGAAGTGTACAGCCAGATTCCGCAAGAAGCGCAGGTACTCGAAACTCAGCAACTCGCGATGGCGCAAAGCGACGGCGCCTCGCTCGACAAATACCGCCGAGCTTTTAAAGGAAATTATCTCCCCTCGCTCAACGGGCTGAACGCCAGAGATGCTATCAGAGCACTCAACGAAGCAGGCCTCAAAGTGCAAATTAGCGGAGCAGGCAGTGTCTACCGCCAAAGCCCAAAAGTCGGGACACCACTGAATTCTATAACCACCGTAAAACTCGAGCTGCGATGAAGCTACTCAAGGATTTAATCTACGGCATACGCCTTAAAGAAGTGATCGGCAATACGCATATTGCCATCGAACAGGTGACCTCGGACAGCCGTGCTGTACGCAAGAATTCACTGTTCATCGCCATCCGCGGCACACTAACTGACGGCCACAATTACATCGATCAAGCTATTGAAAAAGGAGTCGCCGCCGTCATCTGTGAAGAAGCACCAAAGAAGGTAAAAGAAGGCATCACTTATATCGTAACTAACGATAGCGCTACCGCATTCAGCGCCGCTTCGCACCACTGGTTCGACCACCCTTCCACAAAGCTGAAAGTCATAGGAATCACTGGCACAAATGGGAAAACCACAGTAAGCACGTTGCTCTTCAATCTACTCTCAGGCTTAGAAGGAGAATTGTGCGGACTGATCAGCACGATCGACATCAAGATTGGACGCAACTCTGAAGTTTCAACGCACACCACACCTGACGCTTTCACCGTGCACCGCAACATCAATAAGATGGTCGAGGCCGGGGTGAAATACTGCTTTATGGAAGTCAGCTCGCATGCACTCGTTCAAAAACGCATTGCGCATGTAGATTTCGACGTGGCCATTTTTACCAACATCACTCGTGACCATTTGGACTACCACGGGACGATGAACGAATACATCAAGGCTAAAAAGTTGCTGTTCGACCACCTCAAAGAAGATGCTGTTGCCATCTACAACGATGATGTGAAGCATGGCGCCACAATGGTTCAGGATTGCCGCGCAAAGCTGCGCAGCTATGCATTGAATTATCCAGCAGACTACAAGACTAAAATCATGGAGCGCCAGTTCGACGGAATGCTCATGCAAGTGAATGGACAAGAAGTCTGGACCAAGCTCATCGGTAACTTTAATGCATACAACCTCACTGCGGTCTATGGCGCAGCAGTAGAATTGGGCAAGGATCCATTCCAAATCCTAACGGCCATGAGCCTTCTTCAGCCAGTTGAAGGACGATTCCACGCAGTTTCAGGAAAGGGCATTACCGCGATCGTAGATTATGCACACACCCCAGACGCATTAAAAAACGTGCTATCAACCATTGAAGATCTGAATGAAGGTCGTGGACGTATCATCACCGTAGTAGGTTGTGGAGGCGACCGTGACAAGGGTAAACGCCCTATTATGGCTCAGATAGCAACCGAGTACAGCCACAAAGCCGTGCTTACCTCTGACAACCCTCGCAGCGAAGATCCAAACGCCATTCTCGACGACATGAAAAGGGAGCTCGACCCGACCTTGATTGCAAAATCGCTCACCATAACTGACCGTCGAGAAGCCATCAAAAGTGCTGTATTTATCGCTGAACCTGGCGACGTCATTTTGATTGCCGGCAAAGGCCATGAAAAGTACCAAGAAATTCAAGGCGTGAAAACCCCGTTCGACGACATCCAAGAAATAACGCTCCTTTTAAACAGCTAACCCATGCTCTATTATCTGTTCGACTTTCTAGACCAAACCTACGATTTGCCCGGAGCAGGTGTGTTTCGCTACATCACCTTCCGTGCTGCGATGGCGGTCATCACATCACTACTGATCGGCATGGTGTTCGGCAAGCGTTTGATCGACCGATTACAGCGCATGCAAGTCGGCGAAACTGTTCGCGACTTAGGTCTAGAAGGACAAAGCAAAAAAGCAGGTACTCCGACGATGGGCGGACTCATCATCCTCCTCTCGATCATCGTACCTACCCTACTTTGGGCAAAACTCGACAACATCTACATCATCCTTCTGCTGATCACGACGGTATGGATGGGGGCGATAGGCTTTTTAGACGACTACATTAAAGTCTTCAAAAAGGATAAGAAAGGACTGCGCGGCATCTTCAAAGTGATCGGTCAGATCGGCCTAGGGCTCATCGTAGGTAGCACCTTGTATTTCCATCCCGAGGTCACCGTAAAGCAGCAACTTCCGCAAGCACAACTCCAAGCGTGGGAGGCCGCAGGTGGACCTTCATTCGGCGACGCAGAAAAAAGCACTAAAACCACATTGCCTTTCCTGAAGAATAACGAATTCGACTATGCCGTTTTCACGGACTGGCTTGGTGACGCAGGAAAGCCACTAACCGCAGTGGTGTACATCCTTGCTGTAATCTTCATCATTACCGCCGTTTCAAATGGCGCCAACCTTACAGACGGACTTGACGGACTCGCTACAGGAACCTCAGCGATTGCAGGAACGGCCCTATTGGTGCTCGCCTACGTGAGCGGTTCGATCGTCTTCTCGAGTTACCTAAACATCATGTACATCCCCAATTCAGGCGAGCTCGTGATCTTCTCCGCCGCCTTTGTGGGCGCTGCCATCGGCTTTTTATGGTACAATTCCTTCCCGGCCCAAGTATTCATGGGCGACACCGGATCACTTGCGATCGGAGCCATCATCGCGGTCCTCGCTCTAGCGGTCCGCAAGGAGTTTTTATTGCCGATCATTTCCGGAATTTTCCTCGCTGAAAACCTCAGCGTGATTCTACAGGTGAGCTACTTCAAATACACCAAGAAAAAATATGGTGAGGGGCGCCGCATCTTCCTGATGTCGCCACTGCACCACCACTACCAGAAAAAGGGATACCCGGAAACTAAAATCGTTACCCGCTTTTGGATCGTCGGCATCATGCTTGCGGTTCTCGCCATCGCAACCCTAAAACTTCGCTAATCACCGTGCAACCGAAATACGCACATATCGCCATTATTGGAGCCGGAGAAAGCGGCATGGGCGCAGCAATGCTCGCAAGCAAGCTGGGCGTTCGTGCGTTTTTGAGTGAATATGGGACACTCAGCGAAGCCGATAAAGCTACACTGACAAACTGGGGCGTAGCATTTGAAGAAGGCGAACATACCCTTGAGCGTATTTTAAGCGCCGAAGCCGTGATAAAGAGCCCTGGCATCAAGCACACGACGCCTGTTATAGCAGCTGTCAAAGCCGCAGGCATTCCGCTCATGGGTGAGATCGACTGGGCCTCACAGCACACCAGCGCGACGCTTGTTGCGATCACGGGAAGCAATGGAAAAACCACTACGGCGACCCTTGCACACCACATCATTAAAGAGGAGCGCGATTGTATCCTCGCTGGGAACATCGGCACGTCACTTGCTCGAGCCTTAGCGCAACGCATGGAACAAGGACAGCAAGATCCCGAGGTAGCCGTATTGGAGGTAAGCAGCTTTCAGCTCGATGACGCCTACCAATTCGAACCGCACATCAGCATACTCACGAACATCACTCCGGACCATTTGGACCGCTACGAGTACGACATCAACAAATACGCACGCAGCAAATTCAGGTTGCTGGATTTCACTCCAGCCACAGGACATTTTATCTACTGCGACGACAATGCACTAAGCGAAGAGTTTATCGCGAAGTGGAAAAAAGACAAACGCGTGAAAGCCCAGCTGCATTCTTTCGGAATGGAGGAGCCGGCAGGTACGCACCGCGCAGCAACGAAAAAGCATTCAGGAATAGAACTCAACATAAACAACGAAGCAATGACTATTGAAGAATTGGCCCTACAGGGCAAGCACAACATGCAGAACAGCATGGCAGCAGGATTAGGCGGCAGACTGCTACAAATCCGCAAAGACACCATCCGCCAGCAACTCACCACATTCGATGCGCTAGAGCACCGTTTGGAAAGCGTGTTGAACATCAGCGGTGTGGAATACATCAATGATTCGAAAGCAACGAACGTTAACGCAACGTACTACGCACTAGAATGTCAAAAGAAGCCTGTGGTTTGGATCGTCGGTGGTGTAGACAAAGGAAACGACTACGAAGAGCTTGCAGGATTGGTTGACGAAAAGGTCAAGGCGATTGTGGCTTTAGGCGCGGACAACTCGAAAATTGTGGAGGCCTTCTCTTCTAAAGTAGAGGTGTTGGATACGGACTCGATGAAAGACGCTGTACGAGCGGCTTCAAAATTGGCAGGAAAAGGAGACGTTGTACTTCTCAGCCCGTGCTGTGCCTCTTTTGACCTATTCGAAAGCTACGAAGATCGTGGTGAACAATTCAAAAACGCAGTACGCCTACTCTAAAACCCAGAACACTACAGTGAATTTCTTCGAGAAACATCTTAGGGGCGATAAAAAATTATGGGGACTCATCCTCGTACTAATGCTCGCCAGCTTCTTGCCTTCTTACAGCGCAAGCAGTTCCCTCGCGTACAAATTCAGCGGCGGAAACACCTTCTCGTTTCTCTCACGACACTTGTTCCATTTGTTCCTTGGCGGACTTTTTATGATTGCCATTCACCGATTAAACTTTCGCTTGATCGGGAAATTGTCAGTAATCATCCTCCCCGCGGCCATCATCGCGCTGATCATCACATTACTTCAGGGAACGGAAATGGGCGGAGCAAATGCTTCGCGTTGGGTACGCATTCCAATCGTCGGCGTGAGCCTTCAGACCTCAGCTTTTGCTTCGTTAGCGCTGCTGGTCTACCTCGCTAGATGGTTTGCTAAACCGAACGACCTTACCCATTTTAGGAGTCTTTGGCACCCGATTATCGCAACCGGGCTAACGCTCATTTTTATCCTTCCGGCCGATTTCTCTACAACAGCAGTGATCTTCACTATGGTCCTACTTCTGATGATCGCGGCCAACGTTCCATGGAAACACTTGTTTAAAATTATCGGTAGCGCCATAGCTGTCCTGGGGATCTTCATCCTAGTGGTCATGGCCTTTCCGCAACTCTCCAACCGAGTAGCGACTTGGAGAGCACGCATCGTGAATTTCACGACAGGTGGCGACGAAGACGGTTCCTACCAATCCGACCTCGCAAAAATGGCCATCGCTGAAGGAAACATATTCGGCAAGGGACCGGGCAAGAGCGTTCAAAAGAACTTCCTCCCTCAGTCCAATTCTGATTTCGTATTTGCCGTCATCACTGAAGAATACGGACTGCTCGGCGGATCCGTGGTCATTTTATTTTTCGGCATGATGTTTAGGCGGTTCGTCCGCATCGCCCGAAAGGCACACACCAAATTTGGCACCTTACTGGTGCTTGCGGCATCCTCCGGGATCGCCATACAAACCCTCGTGAACATAGGAGTCGCCATAGGCTCACTTCCAGTCACAGGACAAACCCTGCCGTTCTTGAGCGCCGGGGGATCATCGATCTGGGTGACCAGTATTGCACTTGGGATTATCCTCAGTGTCAGTCACACGGATGTAGAAAAAATAATTGGCAAAAATGCCCAGGAAGAGGACGAGCTCGACCCTGCGGCACAAGATATAGAAGCGGTATGAAACGAACCTTTATCATAAGCGGCGGCGGAACGGGCGGACATATTTTCCCAGCCCTGAGCATCGCGAGCGAGTTGAAGCGACGCCATCCTGAAGCGACTATTCACTTTGTGGGTGCGCGCGGGAAGATGGAGATGCAGCGCGTTCCTGCAGCCGGTTTTGAAATTACAGGTGTTCCTATCGCTGGAATCAACCGTCAAAAGCCCTGGAAAAGCTGGTCGGTCCCTTTCAAACTCGTATACGCCCTCTGGCTGTGCCGCAGTGTCATGAAGAAGTTTCAGCCGGCAGTGGTTATCGGAACGGGTGGCTATGCAAGCGGCCCAGCACTGTATGTCGCACAAAAGATGGGCATACCGACCCTCGTGCAAGAGCAAAACAGCTATGCGGGTGTGACGAACGTGAAATTGGGCGATGGAGCAAAACTGATCTGTACCGCCTATCCGAACGCACAGCGCTTTTTCCCTGGTTCGAAGGTGCGCTTAACGGGAAATCCAGTACGTGAAGCATTTACAGAAGCACTTCCCGAAGCCAAGGCCAGCAAATCTTCATTGGGCTTTGATCCAGAAAAACCACTCCTACTCATTTTAGGCGGGTCACTCGGCGCGCGCGCTATTAACGTCCACATCGACAAGAGCCTTGAGGCGCTCAAAGCGCAAGGCTGGCAAATCATGTGGCAGTGCGGGAAATTGTACGAGAAAGAATACATCGGAAGAACCGGCAAAGGTGTGGTGGTGAGCGCATTTATTGACGATATGGCGAAGGCCTACGCGGCAGCGGATGCGATCGTGAGCAGAGCGGGTGCGGGAACATTGAGCGAATTGTGCTTGATCGGTAAACCGGCATTGCTCGTGCCGAGCCCGAATGTCGCGGAGGACCACCAAACGCACAATGCGAAGGCGTTGAGTGAGAAAGGTGCTGCGGTGCTGATTCCTGAGACGGAATTGGACCAAAGATTTACGGTGGAGCTTGAGGCCCTGCTGAGAAATGACAAACGAGGAACCTTGATGGGTGCACGCATAAAGTCGCTCGCACTGCCGAGGGCTACAGCAGATATAGTGGATTTGATTGAAGAATTAGCAAGTGAGTAACACGCAGGAACATATCGTCTTTTTGGGGATTGGCGGCATCGGCATGAGCGCGATCGCACGTCACTACTTGCGTTTAGGCGTTCCTGTGTTCGGCTACGATAAAGTGCGCACTCCACTAACCGATGCTCTAGAGGCAGAGGGAGCCGTAGTGTGTTTTGATGAAAACCCTGCGCATTACCCCGGCTGGGACGCATCCACGACCACCGTCATTTACACCCCTGCACTCCCCGGAACTTTGGAATGGTTTGCCTTTTTCAAAGGCTTCCGTTGCATCAAAAGAGCAGAAGCGCTAGGCATCATTGCTCGCAAGGGACGCTGCTTGGCCGTCGCAGGAACGCATGGAAAAACCAGTACATCTGCGATTCTTGTACACGTGCTGAACGAAGCTGGACTTGACCCGACCGCATTCATCGGAGGCATCATGACAGGCTCTGGGACCAATTACCGCCTCGGCAACTCTGACCTAGTCATTGTCGAAGCAGACGAATTCGACCGCTCCTTCCTCCACCTTCACCCGTGGGCCGCTGCGGTGACCACAACTGACGAAGATCACCTCGACATATACGGAGACAGCGGTGCCTTGCTCGAAACCTTTAACGCGTTTGTTCGCCAAGTGACGGGCCCAACATTCAGCGCAGCCCAGCTGGAAAGCATCACCACTGTAGGCGATATCGGCAGCCATTGCTGGGCCAGTGAAATTACGCCCGCCCAAGGCGCCTATCATTTTACCCTGAATCTTGGCGAGGAGCAGCACAGAACGTCACTCCAAATGCCGGGCAGACATAACATTTACAACGCAGTTCTCGCAGCAGCACTGGCCCATACAGCCGGCGCTACACCCGCACAGATTGCGGAAGCACTGCCCTCGTTCCAAGGCATCAAGCGCCGCTTCGAATTCCACTTGCAATCGCCCGTGGTACTGATCGAAGATTACGCGCACCACCCGACAGAACTTAAGGCACTGCTCGACAGTATCGACGAATTGTACCCGACACAGAAGATCACCCTGGTCTTCCAACCCCACTTATTCTCCCGCACGAGAGACTTCCAGGACGGTTTTAAAAACCAATTATCACGCACCGAGCAATGCCTCCTGCTGCCGATCTATCCCGCCCGAGAATTGCCTATCGAAGGTATCACCTCCGAGGCGCTCGCCGCAGGAATCAGCGGCGCGTCAGTCGTACAAAAAGACACACTTATCCCTACCCTTCTTGCAAGCGATAGTGACGTCATTTTACTCGTGGGCGCCGGCGATATTGGCCAGCTCGTTGCACCTTTAAAATCCGCACTCCTATGAAAGTGAGCAGAAAAATACAGCGGATTTCAGGCATCGTGACCCTCGTGGTTTTGATGACTACGGTGCTCATCGCACGCTACAGCAGTGACTTGCACTGGAGTAAAAAGACCTGTGACTCCGTAGAAATAAACATAGAATACCCTGACAATCAAGCACTTGTGTCCGAACGCGAAATTCGCGAGGTGAGCGATGTATTTTTTGAGGAAGAACTAGATTCTAATGTACTGAGCCTCAACGCATTTTTGTTAGAAACTGCTGTGAAGGACCTGCCGTACGTGCAGGATGCGCAGGTATATTGGAATATGCAAGGTGCTTTAGTCGTAGATGTCGTTGCAAAACAAGTGAAAGCGATTGTTGCAAGCCGACAGCAGCCGACATTACTCACCCACAGCAACGAGGTGTTAACGGCTCCCAAGGGCGCAGTGCTGAATCTGCCGATCATCTCGGGAGTTTCAGATAGTGCTTCAGCCGCATTAGCTGGTGAGCTCTTAAAAACAACCGTTGAGAGCCCGGCCTTCTCGCTAGAGAGCCTTGCCCAGCTAGATGTGCGTGAAACTACAGTTGCACTCGTGCCGGAAGGCTATAACCATGTGGTGGTAGCGAACAAGGACAACAGGCTGGAGAGAGATTTGAAAAAATTGGCCGCCTATTATGGTGCGACACCAGAGGAGGAATTGGCCCAGATAAAACGCATTGATTTGCGGTATAAGAACCAAGTAGTAACTACAACAAGATGACACAAAACGCCCCACTAGCAGTAGGATTGGACATCGGAACCACGAAGATTGTGGCCGTTGTCGGGAGGTTGAACGAACACCGTAAGATCGACGTGCTCGGCATCGGAAAGAGCAAGAGTCTCGGTGTACAGCGCGGCGTGGTCGCGAACATCACCCTGACCATCGAGAGCATCCAAGCCGCCATTAAAATGGCCGAGGAACATTCAGGATTAAAGATCACTGAGGTGATGGTGGGTATTGCCGGCCAGCACATTCGTTCGATGCAGCACTCTGACTACATCATGCGCGAAGACGCTGAAGCGATCATTAACACGGAGGACCTCGAGCTTCTGAAGCAAAATGTAAACAACCTGGTCATGATGCCGGGTGAGCAAATTTTGCATGCACTCCCGCAAGAATACCGCGTTGATGGCGACAGCAATATCGTTAACCCTCAGGGGATGTACGGCTCGCGTCTGGAAGCCAATTTCCACATCGTCGTAGGTCAGATCGCCTCGATCAAAAACATTGCGCGCTGTGTCGAGCAAAGCACACTCAGGGTGGGAGACATCACCTTAGAGCCTTTAGCATCTGCCGACGCTGTACTCGCAGAGGAGGAAAAAGACGCTGGCATCGTGCTGGTAGATATCGGTGGAGGTACCACAGACATCGCCATCTTCAAAGACAACATCATCCGCCACACGGCCGTCATCCCGTTTGGAGGTAAGGTGATCACTGAAGACATCAAGGAGGGCTGTGAAATCATCGAGAAGCAAGCAGAATTGCTCAAAGTCAAGTTTGGTTCGGCTTGGCCAGGTGAAAACAAAGACAATGAAATCGTGAGCATCCCGGGACTACGCGGGAGACCTCCGAAAGAAATCAGCTTGAAAACGCTATCAAAGATCATCAATGCACGTGTTCGCGAAATCATGGAGAGTGTCATCGCCGAGATTCGCAACTACCAGCAGAACGATCAAAGAAAACGGTTGATCGGTGGTATTGTACTCACTGGTGGTGGATCGCAACTCAAGCACATGAGCCAATTAGTGGAATATCTGACCGGCATGCCGACGCGCATCGGGTACCCGAATGAGCATCTGGCGAGCGGCTATAAAAAAGAATTGGCATCGCCAGTCTATGCAACTTCTATCGGTCTGTTATCGATGGCTCTAGCATCGCAAACTGCGCCGATGGCTTACGATCCAAACGAGATCGCAGTTCCAGAACCGGAACCCGTGATCCAAGAAACCCCTGAGGAAGCACCCTTAGAGGAAGAAGAAGGCTCTCCGGAACAAACCGGAAGTACACTGGCGAAACCGCACAAAGATCCCATGTGGAAAGGCTTTGTAAGCGGCATCAAGGAATGGTTACAAAATGACGACGACATAGAATAAGCACACCATGTTAGAAGACGGAATCCAATTCAACTTACCGAAAAATCGGAGCTCAGTAATCAAAGTAGTCGGCGTGGGTGGCGGCGGCTCTAATGCGGTCAACCACATGTCGAACGTCGGAGTAAACGGCGTAGACTTCATCGTGTGTAATACCGATGCGCAAGCACTCTACCACAGCCCTGTGGTCAATAAAGTGCAGCTTGGTGTTTCCCTGACCGAAGGGTTGGGCGCTGGTGCAGATCCAGAGATCGGCCGCGATGCAGCTCGCGAGAGTTTAGCAGAAATCACCCGCATCCTAGAGACCGGCACAAAGATGGCCTTCATCACTGCGGGAATGGGTGGCGGTACCGGAACAGGTGCAGCCCCAGTGATTGCCAAAGCAGCCAAGGAGATGGGCATCTTAACCATCGGAATCATCACTTCGCCATTCTCTTTCGAAGGGAACATGCGTGCAGCACAAGCGGAAGAAGGCATCCGTGAGATGCGCGCAGCAACCGACAGTTTGATCGTGATCAACAACGACAAACTACGCCAAGTATACGGCGATCTCGGCTTCCGCAACGCCTTTGCAAAAGCGGATGAAGTGTTGGCTGGAGCTGCCAAGGGTATTGCGGAAGTAATCACCAACCACTACACTCAAAACATCGATTTACGCGATGCTAAAACCGTTCTAGAAAACAGCGGAAGTGCGCTATTCGGAACCGGTGAAGGCGAAGGCCCGAACCGTGCTTCAGAAGCCATCAACGCTGCACTAGATTCGCCACTACTGAACGACAACCACATCAAAGGCGCAAAAAACATTTTGCTCCTGCTAACTTCTGGAAATGGAAGTGACGAGGTGACCATCGACGAGATTGGCGAGATTACCGACCACATCCAGCGTGAAGCAGGTGGCAATGCAAACGTCATCATGGGGATCGGCGGTCAAGAAGAAATCGGCAGCCGCATCACTTGTACCATCATAGCGACAGGCTTCCCGACAGGAACGCGTGTGTTGCCGACGGATAAAGTACAAAAGGTGATTCACGATCTTAAGGAGAATGAAGAGCACACAGAAGAAATTCCAACGGAAGCTACGGCGCCAGCCCCAATCGCTGAGCCGGTGGAAGAGCGTGTGATTCTGGACTTAGGGATGGACGAGAATGAATCGGCCGTGTTCCAAGACCCGACGCCTTCTTTTGAGATCGAAGCGCCAATTTCAAATGAACCAGCACCTGCTGAGGAAGTTCCTGCTGAGGCGGCAACAGTGTTCGAAATTGAAGAAACGGTTGAAGCCCAAGAGGAACCCGCGATGGATGAGCACCTAGGATTCCCGCAGATGCCAGAGGAAGACGAGTCTGTGTTCGAGCAGTCCATTACTGGTGAAGAGACCGCGGTAGAACCTACGACACACGTTTTGGAATGGGATCTTGAAGAGGACCTTGAAACGGAGGAAGTCATTGCAGCAGCTCCAGTTATGGAGGATACCCCGAGCAATGCGATTGCGGAGGATTTCGAAGAGGAATTGGCCCAGGGTACTGCTGTGGAAACTACAATGGAGCCGATCGCAGAGCAAGCGACGGAGATAGAACACACACCTTTAGAGGCGCCGACATGGGATCTCTTCGGAGCACTCGAAGAAGATGGAGAAGAGGAGATTGAACTGATGATTGTCGATGAAGACGATGCAGAAGAAACTCCGATGGGCACTACTTCTTTGACCGACAACGATGATGCTTTTGACATGCCTGCACCGGCAAAAATGGAACAGCCGCAAGGAATGATCCAAAAGGACCCGCGCATGGAGATGCCAGAAGCCTTGGAGACACCGTTAGATGCTGCACCAGAAGAAAACATTTCAGAGGCAGCTACAGAAGATACGACACCTAGTTCTGCTATCGATGAAGAAACCGTCCACACGTTCTCGCTAGACGATATCGCTGGTGACGGATTCACCTTAGAGGTAGATACAACACCAGGAATGGTCGGCACTCCAGAGATCAGCGCAGACGCGGATGCTTCTGAGGCGCAGGACCCGTTCGAAATGAGCTTGAACGAGATGCCCGATTTACGCGTAAAGGCAGAACAAGAGACGATCGAGCAAAGCTTTACTGTACCGAGCGTAGAGTTTGAGAAAGAAGAATTGGTCGCACCGGTACAGACGATAGAGACCGAGTTCGATGCAGACCCTGATCTGAACTTTGAAATCAAAAAGGCACCTGTACAAGCCAAAGCTCCAGCACCAGAAGTAGCACCGAAAGTGCTGCCGACTACGGAGGATATGGACGTACCACTGAGCGAGCTACCAAAGCGCAGCTTAAATGACATGCCCTCAAAAGTGAAGGACCGCATCTCACGCTTGCAATCGTTCCAGTACCAATTCAAGACCAATCAACAAAATTTAAATGACGCCGAACGCATTCCTGCGTACATGCGTCAAGGAATGGATGTAGATTTGCCGAACAAAAGCAACGAACAACCTTCGAACATCGGCGTTGATGCAGAAGGCAACTTAAGAACGAACAATTCGTTTTTACACGATAACGTAGATTAAACTATGGCATTAGAAACTCAAATCATGGCAGACCTTAAAGAGGCCATGAAAGCAAAAGACCGCGTAGCACTAGAATCTTTACGCGCGATCAAAACGGCACTGCTCAACGAGAAAACAGCAGCCGGAGCAACGGAAATGACCGAAGCGGACGAGATGAAAATCCTCACCAAACTACGCAAGCAGCGTGTGGATAGCATCACTATTTTCCGCGAACAAGGACGTGAAGACCTTGCGGGTCCGGAAGAAGCACAACTCGCCATCATCGAGCGCTACCTCCCAGCAATGCTGAGCGAGGAAGAGATCGAAGCAAAGGTGAAGGAGATCATTGCTGAACTCGGTGCCAGTTCTATGGCTGACATGGGCAAAGTGATGGGCAAAGCCTCAGGCGCTATGGCCGGTACCGCAGACGGTAAAGTGATCAGCGGCATTGTCCGTAAACTGCTCGCTTAAAAAAGCACAACGAGAAATAGAAAATCCCGATGATCGCAATGATCATCGGGATTTTTTATGCAAGTACTAGCGCTTTTAGTGCGCGATAGTGACTTTAAGGGCTTCGCCGCTTTCAAAAATCGCAATGTACGTTCCGGCAGGCCATGAGCTTACGTCTACTGGCGTTTGTCCAGCAGAATGACGAACTACAAAGGTCGTCCTAGAACGTGTGGCCACAAACTTCGCAGTACCCTCGTAGGAGGTAGATAATACCAGCGATTGATCCGCAGGGTTCGGGTAAACGGAAGCAGGCTGCCTTTCTTCACATTCGGTGGCGACCACATTCAAAAATGGATTCCACGCAACCCCCACTGAATCTCCATAGAGGTAATGCGCCAATTCTGGATGGTCAATAAAGGGATTTCTATTCCCCTGCATACTGTCAATCACATGATTACGGCGCAATTCGAACGCATCTACTGTATCCTGCTGGTGCCATTCGAGCAACGTAGACATTACGGCAAACGTTGTACCTCCGGAGTTCAACGCTTCACGCATCACTAGATCTGGCTCTCCACCAGCACCTTCATAGCGCAAATCCATGTACATGATGATGCGCGCGAGATCGCCTTTAATGTTATCGCGAGGTTCAAAAATCCCCGCGGATGCATTGAATCTGTTTCCAGTGGGAGAGCCGTTGTAATTGACCGCAGAACCGCCCGTTCCTAATTCTTCATATTCATGGTTCGAACGCAGCGAATTCAACCCACCGTCAGCAGGTTTTAGGTTGTGTACATCGGTACCCACGCCAGCACTCGTGGTAAATCCACCCAAGCTACGCGGCCATACGTGTTCACGGTTCCAGCCATTTCCACCGTTGTATTCTTGCGGTCCATTCACGGCAACTCCAGCATAAATCAAACGTACGTTCGAGGTGTTCGCTGGATCTGCGTCACTGACCTTGAGCACATCCCAAGTATCTGTCGATGAAGAGCTGTACGGCAGCTTTGAATGCACGCTAATGATGTCATAAAGCGCTTCACGAAGATCATCTCCGTCCTCACCCCACGCATCTTGATAATATACAAGTGGTTGAGCTGCAGCAGTTCCCGCAAAAACGAGCGCTAACACTGCAGAAAAGATTGTTTTTAATTTCATCCGGCAAAGATGAGAATTATTCGCCGCTTAGGACCAATTTTCGATACGCACCTCTGGAAATAACGCCTGCACATCCTTCCCTACCTGCACATGGTCCGCTTTAAACTGTGCCAAGGCTTCCTGATCGGCCGCATCATCTGGCGCACGACCGCCGCTATTAAGCTTCATATATAGCGGCAACAACAACTTTTGCAACCCATGCGGGATCAGTGGCTGAATACGTAAACCGAGCTGGTGCAACGCCCCACTTTTGATAGCCACGCTCTCGTTGCGATGTTCAAAATCAAAGTCTGTGTAAAACGCTGGGTCAATACCTACATATGC
Organism: uncultured Schleiferiaceae bacterium; assembly: GCA_965656315.1. Lineage (GTDB taxonomy): Bacteria > Bacteroidota > Bacteroidia > Flavobacteriales > Schleiferiaceae > UBA10364. The sequence continues at coordinate 50,294 of CBFHKC010000007.1, forward strand.
AGCGATTTCCTTCATCACCTCCTCTTTGCGGCGCACCAAATCTTCAAACGCCCAGACACGAACATGTCCCGCCGGCATGCAGTCTATCCACTTTTGAAGATGTGTTGCATAGTCCACATACTTCTCCACCTTCGGCAACTTCACGTACTCTTCGAGCGGCATGTCCACAGTCTTCGTACGGTATTTCTCCATTTTGTAATGGCTGTACATCTGCTTACTGGGCTCTCTTAACAAGAAGATCAATTTCGTCCCACGCGCCCCAAACGCCTTACGCGCCTGCTCCTCGTACAAGTAATGGGCCGTAGCTTCGAATCGAACCTTAGCACCGGCCCCCGCTTTGAAAAATTTCAAATAATCGGCTTCCGAATGCTCGTGAACGTTCGCGTCCTTATTGAACCTGTTCACCTTATCGGCATAGAAAAAGGTCTCTTTCTTAGGAGATCCGAAGACTTCCGGATGTGCTGCGAGCCAAAAATACAGACTGCTCGTTCCACATTTCGGGGCACCCCCGATGATCAGGTTTGGAAATAGATCGCTGGTCGCCATAAACTAGATTGCGTTATTCGCTACAAATTCTTCAATAGCATCGAACGTCGCCTGATGCGCAGTAACTGTTGCTGCCACAGCGGATTTTTCATCGTCCGACAGCTGTGTCTTCCACTTCACTAGCGGATCACCTTTCGTGGTGGTGTTCACAAGCGCTGTGGCCTTTTGAGCAATCTGCTGGCCTTCACCGCGATGCTCAGGCAATAAATCCAGGGCATTAAAGAGAGCACTTAATACTTCGCCTTGCTTGGTGACTAAGTCTTCGTAACGGATCACGATTTTACGGGCACATTTCGCTGCCGCAAACTCTTCCATAGCTAAGGCATTCATGCGCATCCACATCTGGGGGATGATTTCGAAATGCTCCGGATAGGCACGTGCAGTGCTAGGTACCGCTCCATGGGTTTGACCGTAACACGACGTCGGATCAGGGGAAATAAAGTATTGTCTACCATCCGCCTTTTGCAATTTCTCAAAGTGCACTTTCATCGAAGCGGAATGGCTATAAATATCACGAACGATGAGTACCAGCGTGCTTTTCGGAAATAGACCACTTACATACCCAATTTTGTTCATCAAATGGGGACTCTTGTTCACCGGAATGATATGATCCCAGTCGTAGCTCGCGCGTCCCAAACCGTGATAGTATTTCGCATAACGACGCATAGCTTTGCGCTTAAAGCTCTGACTTTCACTAATGAAATCGGCGATGTAGCGCGTCATCTGGTAGGTGTATTCTGGCGAGGCGTCCTCCGCTGTTCTGTGGGCACACGTTCCTTTGATGGGAGCACCACCGATACTGTCCCAAATGGCATTCATTTCCACACCAATTTTTAGCAGTTGCGGGTGCGTCGCCATTTTATCCACCAAAAACGTCGTCCCCGAACGCATGCAACCCGTCACAAAAATGGGTGCCGCTAATGGTTTCGGCGCTGGTTCGCCATGCGTCCCAAAGGCATTGCGCAAAAAGGAAGGAAGTTTCAGCATTAATTCTAGGCTCTAAACTGTTCTACTGCACTCGCGATAACCGCTGATATACGGTCAATCTGTACGTTCTCTAAGCCGAAATACAACGGCAAGCAAAGAATAGACTGTGAAATGTGATCCGCAACAGGCGTCGAACCTGGCGTACTGATGTATTCAAGTGAATTCAGCGTTGGATAAAAATACCTGCGCGCAAAGATGTCCTCTTGCGCAAGCGCTCCCATCACAGCAAGGGCTTCAGCTTCCGAAGCAAACACTGCAGGATAGTAACTGCGGTTCCACTCAACATCTTCTGAAATCTCAGGCTTCCCTAGCGCCAATTCCGCTAAGAGCCCATCATACCTCTCATGCTGTCTTTTGCGATCGTCCATGATCTCGTCGATATACCTCAGATTCACTAAACCAACCGCAGCATGCAATTCACTGTTTTTTCCATTGATACCGATGCCCTCAAACTTCTCCGGCCCATAGTGTCCGAAATTGCGCAAGCGATCTACGCTGAATCGCAACGGACTCACCTCACCGGTGATTGCGTCAATCTTCTTAGCGTCAGCATCATTTACGAAAACAGCACCGCCCTCCACACTGTGAAACAACTTCGTGGCATGCATGCTCAACGTGCTGATATCACCATAATTCAGGACACTTTGCCCCTTGTATTGGGTTCCGAAACAGTGCGCAGCGTCATAAACCACTTTTAGATTATGGCGCTTTGCGATGGCTTCGATCGCCTCCACGTCACACGGCACGCCAAAGACATGCGTTGCGAGAATAGTGGTGGTTTTAGGCGTTATGGCCGCCTCGATCTTTGCTGGATCTATATTAAAGGTCTTCGGGTCGATGTCGATAAACACAGGTGTAGCCTGCTCCCAGATGATGCTCGTGGTAGTGGCGACATACGAGAAAGGCGTGGTAATGATTTCACCACTGGCCTCCACAGCGCGTAGCGCGATCTGTAGCGCGATGGTTCCATTCCCGACCACGGCACAATCGTTCGCTCCTAGAGCATCGCGCATCTGCTCTTCGAGCTGGCGCAGTAAAGGACCGTTATTGGTCAACCAGGCGGCATCCCATGCTTTCTGGATCTCAGCCGACACCTCCGCGAAGGGAGCTTGAAACGGCTTGGTTACTAGGATTTTCGACATAGTAGACAAAGCTAATGTTTGGAAACTTAAATCTTCTTACGAAGTGCAAGAAAACCGAGCCCTGCACCTATTGCAATTGTAGCATTTTTTAGGACGATACGCATCCAGAAAAACGAATCGAGAAGCACATCCAAGAGCAGCGCGGCGCCGAGGGTGGCCAGGGCGAAAAGGAGCAGCTGGAATTGGGCAGGACCGAAGGGCTGAATGCCTTCTTTGAGGTAGAGGAATCGGGCTTTTACGAGATTGAAAACGGTGTAGGCAATGATCAGGGCGTAACCGGCGCCACGCAGTCCGAAGATGGGCAGCAGCAGATAATTTAATCCGATCAGCACCGCCACCAAACCGCTAATAGCGAACAAATTCCACTTGAAATACGGACCGTTGGATAAGATTTCTCCGTTCGAACCGAAGCTGTAATCTACAACGCGGCTGATCAGAATGAGCACCACAACGGGTTTTGCTGCCTCGAATCGTGCGCCGCTAGGGATAAGTAAAAACAAGTCGTCTACGTTCGGCACGATGGCCACTAACGCGAGCAGCGCTACAACCATCAGAACGCGTGACGTACGGGCATAGGTCGTGGCGATCTGATCGATGGCTCCGTCGTTCCAAAGGGTAGCAAACTGCGGTGAGAGTGCCTGCGAAACTGGGCGTCTAATGCCGTCCACGAAGCTGCCGATAAAAAATGCAATGCTGTACACCCCGAGGGCCTCGTAACTGAGCATTCCTGCAATCATTTGGCTGTCAATCGTCGCAAGCCCCATGGTCATCATTGCCATCACAATACCACTGGAGGCAAACGTGGCCAATTCTTTCCCAAGCCCCTCTCCCAGCGCCCGAGGACGCACCAAAGGAAGCCCCTTGAGCCTTACCGCGTAGACCAGCACCACGAGGCCGACACCAAGCTGGGCAAACGCCAAAAGTCGCATCCACTCGCCGAAGCTGCTAAAGCCGCGACTCACCGCATAGGCGCCAATCAAAAGCGCACTGCGAATACCGACGTTTTTCAAGAAGAAGGGAATGGAAATGCGCTTGGCCGATGAGGCGATCGAAAGGCCCAGCGTGTAGGTCATTGAACCCGCCACCACGGCGCCTAAAAATTGCAATTCAGCCGCACTGCCCGAAGCGCCCAGGGCCTGTGCGAGCGCTTGTGCAAAAAAGGTGAATGCTAAACCGCAGAGCGCGGTACTCAATAAAGCAAGCGCAAGAATATTCGAGAGAAAAAGTCCACCGCGCGCGCCTTCAAAGCGGCTCTGGTAACGGACGTAGGTGCGGTGCAAACCGAGCAAGGCAATGGCAGCGATCAGCACAGCAGTGCGCTCCACCCAGCGGTAGATGCCCAACTCCTCGAGGGTGAACGCCAGCGGAAAGATCCAAATGTTGTTCACGACGCCGAGGCCGATGCCGAGGAAATTGGCCGCGGAGCCTTTTATGATTTGCCGTTGAAATACGTTCATTCCTGATTTTCATCAAATGTCCGAAAATCTGATAAATTGGGCCGATTTATTTCAAATCCGTCAAGATTCTCCCCCATCTCAAATCCCAACCCCTGCATATCATTGTATCTTTGAAGTAAACCACACATTTTGTGACTATGCCCAAAACGGTCCATCTGATCAATGACGAAAAGTTTTTACCGCGCTTCATCGAGCGTGCAGAAGACCTGCTGGGCGCCGGTACCTATGTCGTGTTCGGCAGCCAACCGCCCTACCGATTTTTAGGCGACTCCCCCAATGTAGTCACCAGCGCGACTCCACTTTCCGACGGGACACCTGTAGAGGACGTGTTCATTCACTTTCTGACGTACCAAAAGATCAAATGGGTCGAGAAATATGCCCCCGAAGCCCGCGTGCACTGGGTCTATTTCGGCAGCGACCTGTACGAACTGCTCACCGTCTTCCACGGCTTCCAACTCTACTCGAAAAAGGACGCTCCCGGCGGATTCCTTCCCAATGTTTCTGGTGCCAATTTCAAAGCGAAAGCCCAGCGCTTTCTGCAACTTGCCGTCTACCATCGCCACTTCGCACGCTTCCTCAAAAACAGGCTCACCACCTTCCGCTTCTGGAATCCAGGTGATTTTGACCTGCTCACCAGCGCCTTTGCCACGAAAGCCACTTTCCGTTTCTTTCAATACGGCGCCTACCTCGAAAGCGACATCGACTTTGTCAAATCTGTTCGCAAAACCACCGGCGAGCGCGCTGCCCTTAACATCCTAGTTAACCACAGCGGGACGCGTTCTGGCAACCACCTTGACATCCTTGGCCGCATCGATCGTAAAGTCCTCGGCGAAGGCCACCAGCTGCACGCGACCTTAAGCTATGGCGACACCCAGCACATTCAAACCGTTAAAGACTACGGCCAGCGCACCTTCGGCGACCAATGGAACGGCTACTATGACTTCATGCCGCGCCTGAATTACTACGAGCTGCTCAGCTCCATGGACATCGCGATCTTCGGTCACCGCCGCCAAGAAGCCGGCAACTCGCTGTTCATTTCGATGCTCCTCGGCACAAAAGTGTTCGTGCATCCCGACAGCGTACTGATTCCCTACCTCGAGCAGCACGGCTTCCACTTCGCAACGCTCGATGATCTGAGCAGCGACGACTGGACTACGGCCCTCAGCGAGGAACAAAAAGAACACAACAAGGCCGCTTCACTAGCCTATTTCGACCCAAAGCGCATCGAAGGGGCCTATAAAACGCTACTGGACTAGCCCGATGAGAGTAGCGATCATGCAACCGTACTTCTTTCCCTACCTCGGATACTTCCAGCTCATCCAAGCGGTAGACGTGTGGGTGAACATGGACCATGCTGCCTTCAAGAAAAAGGGCTTCATGCACAAGAACACAGTGGTCGACGAGCAGCCCATTCGAGTGCCGCTGATCGGCGCTTCGCAAAATTTAAACACGCGAGAGATCGGGGTCAATCTGGACGGAAAATTGTGGTCGAAACTTAAAACGACACTCCATCATAAATACCACAAGGCGCCCTATTACGAGCGAGCGATTGGGTTTTTAGAAGCTGCTCTAGAGCGGCAACCTGAAAGCCTTGCGGCACTGAACTTTGACCTGATCAAGAACATTCATGGATTTTTGGAGATGGACACGCAGCTCGTGGACACGAGCATTGGGCGCACGGCGCTGAGCAGAGCGGATGGGATGATTGACATTGCAACGCAGCTCAAGGCGACTACGCTCATCAACCCGATCGGCGGACAAGCGATTTACGACAAGTCCTATTTCAAGGAGCGGGGCATCGAACTCCAATTCATTCAAATGACCCTTGAAGATCCGCAGTACCAGTACTCCATTTTTCATCATCTTTGTCATTCAACAGCGGAAGAACTTCGGGAACTGTTGGACAAATACGAATTGGTTTAAAGCAGCACGATGCAGCACATTGCACTTTTTGGGGTTCCACGCTCGGGCACGACTTGGCTCGGTCAGCTCCTGAATGCACATCCTGCGATCGCCTACCGCTACCAGCCCCTGTTTTCTTACGAATTCAAAAATTACCTCAGCGCGGATTTCAGCGCCGAAGATGCCCAAGATTTTCACCACAAACTGCTTCATGCTCAGAGCGAATTTGTACTGCCGAAGCATGATTTCGAGAAAGTCGACCCCACAGCTTTGCTCTATAAAAACGTGCGCTATCACCAGCTTGCTGAGCGCCTCTTGGAACAGAGCGATGTGAAGATGCTGTTTATCAGCCGCGATCCGATCAGTGTGCTAAATTCGTGGTACAATGCACCGCGCGAGTTCTACCCCGAGTGGGACGTCGACCAGGAATGGGAGCATGCACCTGCTAAGAACGGAGGCCGACCTGAGGAATTCTTCGGGTTTGAAGGTTGGGCACGTGCCGAGCAGATCCATCGTGAAAACGCACAGAAATTTCCGGAGCGCGTGAAGGTGGTGCGCTACAACGACTTGGTGGCAGCTACGTTGGCGGAGGTCCAGGAGATTTTTGAGTGGCTCGGGATGGAATTGGCCACGCAGGTGGAAAAGTTCATTGCAGCCACGGGAGATCGCAACGACAACAGCACGTATTCGGTGTTTAAAAGTCCTTCGCCGGTGACCCTTCCAGCGCACATTCAAGCGCAGATTATTCAACGCACAAAGCAGCTGACCTATGTCGACTATTACGCTTAAACAGATCCTGAACTACCTCGAAAGTCGCGAAATTTCGCACCGTCTGAGCGGACCTTTTCCCCTCGACCAATTCCTTTCTTTCGCCTCCATCTTCGAGCCTATACCGAACGGATTTTACTTTTACCTCGGCGAGCGCATGGCTTTTCCTATCGAGGACTCCCTGCTCCTTGCCTCTAGCGATCTGCCGATGAGCGAACCTGGCGCTGGTAACACGGTGTTGTACATCGATGCTCAACCGCAGCTCACCTATTACCGCATCTTGCAAGAATTTCACGCTGAAAAATCGACCGGCGTTGTTTCCCCACACGCGGTGATCGATCCAGAGGCCGAGCTCGGCGACAACGTGCAGATCGACCCGTTCTGTGTCATCGGCAAGGTGAAGATCGGCGCAAACACCATCATAAAATCGCACTGTACCCTCCACGACAACACCATCCTTGAAGAAGGCGTTCGTGTGGAGAGCGGCTCGGTGATCGGCGCTTGTGGTGTTGCATGGACTTGGAACGAAGAAGAAACCGAGAAAGTCATTCAACCGCAGATCGGCAGCGTACACGTGGGGGCGCACAGCTTCCTAGGCGCACATACGGTCGTGGTACGCGGCTCGATAAACGAAAAAACAAGCATCGGCCACCACAGTTTATTGGCCCCAGGATCGCGCATCGGACATGGCACTCAAATCGGAAATTTTGTGCATTTTGCAAACAATGTAATCACCGGTGGCAACACAAGGATTGCAGACTACTGCTTCATCGGCTCTTCGGCGGTCTTCCGCCCTAAAGTGAAGCTGCACCCGGAAACTATCGTGGGCGCAGGAGCGGTAGTTACGAAAGACACGACAGAAGCAGGCGCAACGCTAGTAGGCGTCCCTGCGAAACAATTAAAAACGAAGGCACACCCGAGCGGCATGCCGAAACCAAAAACAAAAAATAGATGATTTCAGAATCCGCAAAAATCCACCCGTTAGCCTATGTTGAAGATGATGTTGTGATCGGCGACCACAGTGAGATCGGTCCGTTCTGCATCGTTCGAAAAGGCGCTAAGATCGGGGCCAATTGTAAATTCACTGCCTACTGCGAGATTCGCGAGAACGTCATCATAGGTGACGGCACGACCATGGGCTCGCGTTGTACTATTTCAGCAAACGCGACGATCGGAACAAACACCACCATCAAATATGGCTTCGTGTTGACCGACACCCCGAACTTGCAAGAAGGAAACGTAAAAGTGGTCGAAGGCGTCGGAAATAACGTTTTGATCGGTGCAAACGTTACTTTAATGCCCGGCTTTAGCATCGGCGATGGTGCGATCATCGGAGCTTGTTCTCAGGTACGCGCGCATGTGCCCGCCAACGAAATTTGGTACGGCTCGCCAGCTAAATTCTTCAAAAAGAACGAGGGCTAATCTCCCTCTAACTTCTTCCCAAGAAAAAACCGCAACCCTCTTTCGAGAGTTGCGGTTTTTTTATGTTTCCACTTGTAGAGCGCAACACCAATTTTAAGAATTGGCGCTGCGCCTCTAAAGTAAATCTCGTCTTAGTGCAACTGGATGCGCTGCGTAGCCGTTCCGTTTGCAGAAGAGATACGTACAAGGTACATACCTGCTGGCGCGCTGATCTTCATAGGGATCACAGCTCCTTCTACGACCGTCTTCGCTACTAATGCACCACGAACGTCTAGTACCTCTACCGTGTACACGTCGCTCTGGTTCATCTCGATGCTGAATGCACCTAGCGTTGGGTTCGGGTAGATGCGACCGTTCAATGCAAATTCACCTGCATTAGAGTTTGGCGTCATGTTACCTGGAGAACCTACATCACCTAAAGATGAAGTGTATGCACCGTTCACACCGTCTACTGCATCCGCTGTGAATGCACCTGTCGTATCAAACTCAACCGATACGCCTGCCGTTGCAGAAGCGTACATGCTGTTTGTGATTTCGATGCCCATAGCGTCGTAGAGGTATACCCCGTCGCCGTTCTGGCTCAATGATGGGAAGTTACCTGTAAGCTCATCAGAAGAGATGACTTGAACATCTCCTGGGTTTAGTTTCCAAGAAACGAGCAAGCTATCTTCGTTTGCAGCTACATCGTCCCATACCACTAATGCTTCACCTGCAGCTAGAGTCACTGATGGGAATACAGAAGTACCTGAGATACCGCTTTCGTCGTCCCAAGAGAATCCAGAAAGATCTACTGCTGAATCGCCGTAGTTCGTGATTTCGAACCAGTCAGCGTTCCATGCCGTAGCATTAGAACCTGCCATGATTTCACTTACGTAGATGCTTGGCAACGAAGCTGAAGTCGCTGGAGTGATGTCTGCGATATAACGTGGCAACAACTGGTAGCCGCTCAAATGCGGGCTGCTGAAGTCGTATTGACCGCCGATACCTGTTACGTTGAAGAAGCCTACTGGAGCTGGCTCGCTGTAGAGATCTACGTCGTTGTCGATACGCATAGCGATGGTATCTGTACCGTTTGTGATGTCCACGTTGAAACCTGAACCTGAACCAGTCCACTGGCTTGGGTCAACGAGTGTAGCGTTTTCGAAAGTAACCAAATCGCTTTCTGTCGCTTCATTCAAACCTGTCACCACTGTTGCAGTAGGTAGGGCATTCCCTGCAGAGATGAAGGTGATGCTGTCAGCGTAAAGCTGCGTTAATCCGTTGAATTGGCCAATTGAACCAATCAAGCGTACTTTATCGCCTTCCATAACCGTGTAGCTTTGTGCTGCTGGAACTGAAGAATATACACCGATACCTTCGGTTCCGTCGTGGATCGTAAACTGGATCGCAGAAGGAGAACCTTGCATATCCACACCTAAAACAGTTCCTTCAAGCTTACACAATACACCTACGCTATCCGCGATACCATCAGCGTCAACCGTTACTACATCAGCGATGTTGTACAATGGCATAGCTGGGTATTCGTAAATATCCGTCAACATACGTGGGAAGATTTGGTAACCTTCGTCATAAGGAGAGGAGAAGTCAAACTGAGCACCTAGACCTTTCACATCGAACATTCCTGCTGGTGCAGTGCTGCCATCGATATCTGTATCGCTGTCGATACGCATAGTCAACGTATCTGTTCCATTTGTGATATCTACGTTCGCAGAACCAGAAGCTGGCCACTGTGTAGCATCAACAAGTTCAAATCCGATCAATTGGATAAATTCACTCTCCGTAGTTTCGTCCAAAACAGTTGCTGTTGTTGGCGCACCGATCGGGTTTCCTTGATTCAAAAGGTAAATAGAATCTGGCTTCAATTCAGTCAAACCATTGTACTGCTCCACCGTACCGCGAATAGCCAAGCTATCACCGATCGTCGGAGTATCGTAACCACTCACATCCGCGAAATTCCAAATATTCATTCCGTCTGTAGCGTCTTTAACAAAGAAAGAGTAACCGCTATTTCCATCGAAATCGATCGACGTAACGACTGCCTTGATCCACTTAGTTGCGTTCAAAGAATCAGCTACCCCGTTTGCATCTACACTGCTAAAGCTAGAAATCGCAACAACATCTGGGAAGGTTGGAGCTGGAGCGACAGTCACACAGTTTGAAGTATGCGCGCCTAAGTACATGGTGGTGTCTTTCGGATACACGTCCCACTGCGTTGCAGAAACAGACCAGTCTGTAGTTCCTGCTGAAACTGATGCCTTACGAACAATAGTGTTGTCTTTGGTAGAACCACTACCTACAGTCCATTCTGAACCTGGATCTGTACCAACAACACCTAGAATATCCAAAGTATCTGTACCGTTCATCAATGCTAATGCATCGTCACCATTGAAGTACGTTACGTTAGAAGTCGTATCGGCAACTGCAAGAATAGCAGCGTTCGAACCCGAGTTTGCGATGACATACGTACCGTTCGCAGGAATAGTTGCAGACGCGGGGAAGGTCAAAACGTTACCTGAAGTATTTCCGTTTGAGAACAAACGCACTTCATAGCTTGCCAATGAAACTGCAGAAGTGTTAGGGTTGTATAGTTCGATGGCCTTATTGTTCGATCCACCTTCGATATATTCTGAGAAGTATAACTCATCACAACCCGCTACTGCTGCACCACAGTTGCTTGCATGTCCACCTAAGAACATCGTAGTGTCCTTTGGATGAACGTCCCACTGCGTTGCAGAAACAGACCAGTCTGTAGTTCCCGCTGAAACTGATGCCTTACGAACAATAGTGTTGTCTTTGGTAGAACCACTACCTACAGTCCATTCTGAACCTGGATCTGTACCAACAACACCTAGAATATCCAAAGTATCTGTGCCGTTCATCAATGCTAATGCATCGTCACCGTTAAAGTAGGTTACGTTAGAAGTCGTATCGGCAACTGCAAGAATTGCTGCATTTGCACTTGAGTTCGCAATCACATATGTACCGTTCGCAGGAATACTGGCTGATGCCGGGAAGCTCAAAACGTTACCCGAAGTGTTCCCGTTTGAAAACAAGCGAACTTCATATCCTGAAAGAGAGATAGCAGCGCTTGTAGGGTTGTAAAGCTCGATGGCCTTGTTGCTCGATCCACCTTCGATGTACTCACTGAAGAACAGGTCCGAACAACCTTGGCCCTGAACAGCAAATGCGCCGAAAAGCATCGCGAAAAAGAGTGTAAATTTTCTCATGTGTATTATTATGAATGAATTGGTTACAAAAATAAGGATTGGAAAGTTATCTAAAGGTTATTCAAAGTCTAAGGTTAGTTGATACCTGCTGACCGTTCCGGTGCCCTTGTCCGCTACATATAAAATGCGGTCATAGTAGCACAGTGCGGAGAGCTCGGAGAACCCACCAATAGTGGCACGCGTATGCTTGTCCGAAGTAGATGCCGGTGGTGGCGGCACACCTTCTAATCCGTTGGAAGTGAACTGATAAACAGAATCTACGGCGCCATCCGCGATAAAAACGAAGGCATTTCCGTCCCCGGCGAAGGCAATATCGACCGGATTTTGAAATCTGTTCGCCGTTTGAAGGTAGCGATCCGCAATAGGATCCGTGGTGGAATAAAACACAGGTTGATAGACGGCACCGAAGGGTCCTTCTTCAAACTGTATGTGCTGTACCTGGATGCTTTGATCAGGATCATTGTTGACGACCCAAAAATCTTGAGAAGGCTGAGCGGCAATCTGTGGTGGCTGCGTGAAGGACGCTAAGGCCATCGGCTTTTTAAAATAGTCGTTGTAAACGGCTCCCGCCGCGGTAACTGGCACAGAGGTTACGAATTGGTCCGTATTGGAAAAAACTACCACGGCATTATCCGGTCCGAAACCAGCGTTGTTCGGGTTGGTTCCCGTTCTAGAGACATAATAACGGTTGTTCGCCTCTGGACTTACTCCCCCCTGAACGGCGATGTCGGTAAAACGCACGTTGGCATCGGACGAAGAGAAACTGTTTTTGAAGTAGAAGGGATGCACGGCCACTTTTTCGACCTGCGCGGTGGCAAAGTCTAAAGCACCATTTTCTTCAAAGTTAACGCGGTAAATGGTAGTCAGATCGTAATCTACGCCATTCACTGTGGTGTCTGAAGTGCCGATAGCGAGCAGTTCGAACTTGCGGTCTTGAACGACTTTCACTACCCCTGGGATTTGGATGCGGCCTTGCGGTTGCCATGCGACATCGTAGCGGGCAATTTCCGAAGTGGCGCTGTCTACAACGTACAGGAATTCGTCGTAGCCCATAGTGATGTCAATGGGCGAGCTGACGTCGTAGAGTTTAGGTTCGAGGGGCACATAAGCGATCTCACGCACTTCATAATTGGGGATGTCGATAAACCCAAGATCCGTTTTTTCTCCCCAGTAATTCTCGCAACTGCTTGTCAACAGCACGAGGAGCGGAAGGATATATAGCCTATTCTTTTTCATCATTTTGACCAATTTAAAGGCGTTACACGAACTCCAAGAACCCACTGGTATCTGCGCGCCGGGGTCGGCAATGCACTCACCCCTACATGCATAGGCCAGCCTCCGACATGGGTACGTGTCGAAAAGCCGAAACTCGGTGCTGCCCAGCTGGAAACAAAGCGGTACCCGAGCTGTGCTTCGAACAGATCCATATACACATACTCCGCGGCAAGGCTGTAATTCTCATTATTATCGGACGGGTGGTTCAGCTGAAAGGAGCTGTACACCTTGTGGCGGTCGGCTTCAAAAGCAACAAAGCGCATGCCCATCGAAAATACTTGGGGCGGTGCTGCCACCGAACTCGCAGTGGTATCGGTATTCACGGTAGTCGGCAAATTCCCAACTTGAGTGATCGGTGAAGACGGTCCGAAATTCAAAATAGCGGCCGCGAAGGTCAGCTCCCGGTAGTCCAATTCATAGTGAAAGCCTAAATCGACCGCGATGCTGTGCGCTCGAAACGCCCCCAACTGCTCTTGGCCGTATTTCAGCTGAACGCCGGCATTGAAATAATCTGAAAATCGTTGAGCGACCCCTACTCCAACACTTGTTAGCGCTCCATTCACGATGCGTCCGGTGCCTTGTGGCTGCCACACGGTACGTTCAACAATCCCTCCGGTGTAGAGCGAATTCACAGAAACACCCACGACCTGGTTGGCTGAACGTGCCTTAGAAACACTAAAAAACTCATGATTGATGTCGCCACCGATCTGTCGTGAGCCCGAGAAAAATCCTTGCTGATCTCCGGCGGTTAGCAATGCTGGGTTCACTGCTAATCCATACGCATGGCGGTTGGAAAGACTGGTTCCGCCCAGACCCGCACTCCACGGATCGATCGGACTTTTCAAGAAGGTAAAGGCGCTAAGACCGGCACGCTCCTCGCCGTAGTTCGGCAAAAGCTGTCCCTGAGCACTGTAGGTCAAGGCAAAAGTGAGAAGTAGTAGTATTCTGCGCATTACCATGACATTTGCATTCCGATGAAACATTGAATAGGTGCACTGTAACGGGCAGGGTTGCGCGGGTCAACGCCGCTTTCCTGTGGCCCATTAAATTCTGGTCTTGGATCGCGCCAAGTAAGGGGCACATTGTCTCCATACTCATACGCTCGTCCGGTGATCGGATTCACGATCTGTGAATTGCGACGGTTGGTCAGGTTCGTCACCTCAGCACTTAATGCCACCCCACGGCCACCTTTGAGTTGCACGAGCTGGTAGCTGACTTTTGCATCGACATTGAACCAATACAATCCGCGACCTTCTAAAAAGCGCGTGTTGTCTACCTCATATTGCGGCCGCCCAAGATCATTATAACCGATCAAATTCTGAGGCGTGTAGCGGTACCCACTGGTGTAACGCGCACTAACTGTTCCGCGCCATTTGCTGCTGTCATTTGCATAGGTGATCCCTGTATTAAATTTCCAAGGACGGTCCCAAGCCAAGAATTGTTCCTGAGAAAGGGGCACTTCACCGGTCTGGGCAATCTGCAATGCACTTTCACGGGCAGAGTTGCTTTTTCCACGTGCTTGCTGGTAGGAACCATTCACGAAGGTTTGCCAAGAATCGGACAGGCGCGCATTAAATTGGGTTTCGATACCGAGGACTTTCGCATAATCCTGGTTGATGTACATGGTCTTCGTGACCGGTCTTCCCGTAGCATCGGTAGTAATCACGCGGCGCGCTACGATGTAGTCAAAGCGGTTGTTGTTAAATGCATTCAGCGTCCAACCCAAGCGTGTTCCTAGCAAGGTCTTGTACCCGATCTCGTAGGAAATATTGACCTCCGGGTTCAAATTTGGATTCCCCAGATTCGACAAGAACGAACGGTCTTGATAGGCAGGATCCAGCCCGGCATACAAGAAACGCGGGTGTGGTGTGCGCATGCTGTGGCCGTAGTTAAAGTAAAGGACATTATTTTCCGTCACTGGGAAACTGACATTCAAACGTGGCAACATGCGGAGTTTCCAGCGCAAGCCGGCCACACCGATCGTGGAGTTCATGTAATCTTCGCGAACTTGGTCCAAAACCGGAGAATAAGGGTCGTTTACGGCATTATCAGCAAAGGCGCCCGGTGCCCAATAGTTCAAACGCATCCCGATCGTCGCCTTGATGCCCTGGTATTCGATGCGGTCTTGCACGAAAAAGCCACCTTTTTGCGGGTCAACCTTCCAAATATCATTGCTGCTACCTATGGAAATAGACGGCGTGGAAACACTGTCGTTCAGCACGATCGGCGCACCTACCCATGGGCGGAACACATCGGCCCACTGGTATTCTGTGAAGGCGTGCTCCCAACCTGCCGAAGCGCTATGGATTTCGTTCGGAGCGTACGTGAATTTGCCCTTGAGCGTGTATTCCTCCGCATAGTGGTCGTGCCAGATGGAGGTGATACCGCCGTTATTCACGAGGCCATCGCCGGGTATGAGGTAATACGTTCCAGAGGCATCGTTCGGGTTGAAAATATTCATGGTCCCGGTAAAGATGTAGTCCTCATCGTAGATCTGATCGACCGTCTCAGAGCGGAACGGGCGACCATTTGCATCGGCGCGCAGGTTCGTAAAGAGGCGTCCGCTAGAGAGGCTTAAACCCGATTTTGCACTGAGTCGTTTTTGCCATTGCAGCACGGTAAGATTGCTGTGGTGCGTGTAGGTTGTGGCATTGTCGAGGTTGTTCGAGCGGTTGTATTGGAACCCGGGAGCGAGCAAGGCGTCGAACCCAACAATCTGAAGGGTACGTGAATTTTGATTGACCTTGAGGCTGTGGGAATTGGTCAGCGAGATTTTCCCAGCGCCTTTCGAGCGCCACACGAGTTTGGTCGTGTGCGTGTAGTCGTTGCTTTGACGCGGCGCCCAGAGTGCCGGATTATCCGGAAATAAGCTGCTGTTGAGCTGCGAAGCCGTTGCCCCAAAATAATGATCGGTGATGTCCGCATTTGCGCTAGTAAACAAGGTCAATTTCTTGCCTGTGCCCGGAATAGGTGTGCTCAAAGTGACCTCCGCGCGGTCTGTGTTGAAGGTGGCAGGAGTGAATTGGTCTGAACTGTAACGTGCACTCCAGCGAAGCTGCTTACCACCTTCCTTGATGGTCGTGTTCACCACCCCAGAAGAACCGCCGCCGTATTCCGCGCTAGCTCCACCGGTCATCAGATCGATCGAAGACAGCGACGAAGAACTTACGCTCACCCCACCGCCAGTTCCAGCAAGTGGATCTTGTGCCGAGATACCATCTACGAGATATTCAGTTTCATACACCCGTGCACCGCGAATCTGGATACCATCTGTTGTTTTTTGAACCCCGGCCTGCTGTGCTACGATGTCTTCTACACCTTTGGCGACTAGTGATCCTATCTCCTCGGCAGAAAAGCTGATCGCGGAAGAGGCCTTCTCGAGATCCACTTGGTTTTTTCGTCCGACTACGGTCACCGTGTTGAGCATCTCATTTTGCTCGACCATTTGAACACGTAAATTTTTCGTTTGCCCCGCCTTGACATGTACCCCATTCACTAGGGTCGGCTGGTATCCGATAAACTGCACTTTTACGCTGTAGGTACCCGGTTTGATGTCATCGATCTTAAAGCCGCCTGAAAAATCACTTAACGCCTGGTAGTAGGTACCGACGATGGTGATCGAGGCATTCGGAAGGGTTTCCCCAGTGGTTTTATCCAGCACAGTTCCTGAAAGCACCCCTTTGCTTTGGGCAAACACGCTGCCTGAAAACAGCACGGTTAGGGCAAGAAGTACTCTAAAATTCTTCATTCAATATGTATTCAAGCAGGTCCCCACCGTTGGTTCCGGTTGGACGTGAAAATTGGTGCAAAGGAATAGAGAAAAAGACCTCGAACACTTCACCGTTGCGCGCGCGAATGGCACCGACCGTGTTGTCTCCTGTCCATCCTGCAATCTTAGTAAGCTGCGCGGTATAGTAAGCGTTCGCGTCTGCCGCCGGAACTACCGGCGTTACACCTAAAACGATGTTCTTTGGACGAATTGTAGGACGAGCACCGCTGGTATCTACAGGCACCATGGCGCTGTCATTGGTTAAACGGGCCTGACCTGGCGCAACCACAGACCCACTGATCGGGTACACGTCATTAATGGCCGTCATGTCCATGGTTCCTGTGAGCTGCGCACTCGTGAAAATTTTCCCGCCGTTCTGCACATAGGCCTGTACGGAGGGTGCTAGAATGTTGAGTAGGTAATCGGTTCCGCCGTTGTTGGGAAATTGGGTAGCATCTGTAAACAAGACAATGCGCTGGTACTGTTCGAAGAGCAATCGCATGGTCGGGTTCCAATACGAAGGAATCCCCACTCCTGTGATTGCGTCCATCTGCACGAAGTCGTAGGCATCACCGATCGTATCGAGCCAGCTTTTGTACTGTGCACCGATGTAAGCCGGCTGAGAATTCAGAACGAGCATCGGAGCTGCTTTGCTTTCCCAGTAAAATGCGGCAGAAGTATCCACCTCTGAATACGACCCTGCCCAATCCTTCACACGCAAATACACCACATTTAAAGAATCTGCCACCGCACCTGCCATGGTGCTGTCTACTAAAAATCCGTTTTGAAATAAGGCTGCTTGTGTTCCACTTGGTCGCAATGCAAAGCTGAGCAAACCTTGTGTGAGATCGATGCCTGTCCAAGGACCATTATTCAATCGAACTTCTGCCTCGACTAACGTTTCATCACCGTCCACATCGGAAGCTCCCCAGCGCATCGTCAGTACAATTTTTGCACTATCGGGCTCGAGCTCATCTGCATCGATCTGAGCTACCGGGGGCGCATTTTTAAGAGGCACCCATAGTGTTGCTGGAGTAGGATCTTCAGCGCCTAGATGATCTACCGCGGTCACTTCAATGCGCACATCAGAACTGTCTAGTCCGGCGTCTATCACGAAGGTAAAAACACTATCGGTCGATGTCGTCGTGGCTACGGCTCCATCATCAACTTTCACTTTGTAGTGAGCGATGAAACCATCCGCATCCGAACCGAACCAGTGCAAATGCACATTCGCGTTCAAGCGAAGCGCTCCGGTGCGTTGAATACTATCGATCGCCATGACCGTCTCTGGCGGGAGATTCTCCACTGGGGAGTTGTTGCGCTCACACGCAAACAATCCCAGCAGTAGTACGACTAAAAGTCCCCAGTTCTTCATGCGCTAGTTCTGCGAATTATTGAATGATCAGCACCACAGTCCCAGCACCTTCACTTCCAGAGAAGCGCGCTACATAAGTACCTGCATTCCATGCGCTCACATCAATGCGCGAGCTGCCTTGTGTTTGTTGACGCATCACTTCCTGTCCTAGAACAGTGCTGATGGTCCAAACTCCAGCACCCTGGCTTTCTAATACGATACGATCCGTTGCCGGATTCGGGTACACCTTTAGGTTGCCTGCTGCCCACTCGTCTAAACCGATCGGTGACGTCGCGACAGAGATGCTATCTAAAGTGACCGAAGCGCCGATAAAATCGTTGTTGTTTCTTGGCAACAAACGGAAGTTGCTGAAGCCATAGAAGAGGATACCCTCAACCGCGTCAAAAGTCATGCTGTTGTCTACCACGATCGGTGTTACGTTCATTTCACCGTCAAGGTTGGCGTAAGAGGTGTCCGTAACGAGCTGTACGTTTAGTGAGCTGTATGCCGTCGTAGCTTGACGGCCTGCGAGGATGCGCGCGCTCTTAGACAAAGGTGCTGTTGCCGAAGTTGAAACGGCATAGTCCCCGAAGCCGAGGTTGGTCTGGCTGATCGAAAGCTGACCTCCTTGTGGATCTTCGTAACGTACGAGCATACTTTCATAGGGCTCCCAGCCGAAGTTTGCGTAGCTCGCTGAATCTGTTGGATCAAGAACGATTGGTGTGATCGTCGCTTTATTTCCTGTTTTCGAAGAGGCGCTCACGTTCAAGCGGGTCATGCCGAAATATTCCTCGACGATACCGGTGACCGTCACTTCTTCATCGCGATAGTAGCTGTTCAATCCAAGGCCTACACACCAGATTCCGCCCCATGCCGTTGCGTTTTCGTCCTGTAGGTACAAATAGCCTAAGTCACCAATTTTGGTAGACGCCGTAACAATACCTGTAACCGTTACTTCCTGTGCTGCAAGTGTTGAAGCACCATTTGCGTTAAAGGTGAATTGGATGTCCGGAATGCTCAAACCGTTGTCGCGAACGGTGTAGAAATCGACATTGGGTACCGACTGCGTGATCGGCGTGCTTGGGTAATAGCTGACGTTACCGTCGTTATCGGCAGCGTAGATGTAGTAGCGTACCAGTGTTCCGTCAGCTTGCTTTGGGATTTCAAACGTGTACTCGTCTGTCGTTCCGCTCACAAGGGTCATCGGCGCTACTGTGAAGTTAGCAACGCTTTGGGTGTCGATAGCGCTCCATGCGATAGCTACCGAATCTACAGAACCGTCAAAATCTGTGATACTACAAAGCAGTTCAGCATCCTGGTTTGAAGTAGGTACGGCAGGATCGCGCTCAAAGTTTGCGATGTAAGGAGGCGCATAGCCGATGTCGTAGTGGGAAGCATCGAATGCATTCAGCTCATATCCACGTCCATTATCGCCGGTACATCCGTTCGCATCGTGGCGAACGACACCTGAAATAGAAGTGTAGAACGTTCCAGGAACAGGTGGCGCGAAGGCACCCTGAGTTTGTGGCGAATTCGGATTCACCGTACTCCAAGAAGTCATTTTCTGTGCAAGAAAACGGTCACTAAGGTTGATGCTGTTTCCGTTTGCATCGGCAACATTTACACTCACGCGGTTTCCACTGAAGTAGACCACAGAGGTGACCGTAACGTCAGTAAGGGTTACGAAAGATCCTTCGTACTGCTCACCAGTTGCGACATTATTCACGAACTGTGCGTCATTTAAGTCGCCTACGGTAATGGTGTCTGAAACGACTGGATCAGAAGTTACGGATACGATGCTGAAAGAATTGGCGTCGGCTAAAGAAAGCTGGTTTGAACCATTGTACTCGCCTACGATACCTTTCACCTCAACGATATCGCCAGGAAGCGCTTGAGTAAAGGTCGCTGGAACCTGAAGAGCTCCAGTGCTGCTGGTGTACACTCCCATCACTTCGATACCTGCAAATGGGGTACTTTGACCACCTACGGCAGTATCCTGGATAAAGATGAACGGACGAGAGCCGCCGGTTACGGAACCTGAAGCTACCTCACTGACATTTCCTGGGGTAACCACAACTCCGCGGGTGATGATGGTCTGGCCTAAATAGGCAGAAGTATCGTCACAAGCCGCAAGGTCGGTTGGACTGACATAGTTGATGTCAGTAATCGATACATAATTTTGTGCAAATGCGGTCATACCGAAGACTGCAAAAACGAAAGAGAGGAGAAGTTTTCTCATTATTTAACTATTATAAAGGTTCCTGTAAATGATGCTCCTTGGTCGAGGTCTTCGACTTGGAAGAGGTAGATTCCTCGGGCGATGATTTGGCTTTCCGAAGAAAGCAAGTCCCAAGCATGTTCGCCGCCTGAGAAAGCGTTTTGTTCTTGATTTTCGGCTCCAAAAGATTGGAACCATCGGATGTCGCCACCGTTGTAGTCGGCGTGGTGCTCGAAGGAATCGATGAAGTCTCCGCCTGCGGTGGTGATGGTCACGCGTGCATTTTGGGGCAAATTCGAGAAGATAATTTTTCTACTCTCTTCTTGGAAATTGCTGCTGCCCTCCCATCCGGCACTGAGGTAGTACGGGTTCGGATAAACGAAAGGTTCCACGGAATCTAAATTTGAAGCTCCAGCACCAGGGAAGGCGCGAACGGTATTCGATAAGGCCGCACTTTCGAGACTTTCCAATCCGCTGTTCAAATCGCCCTTATCGAAGGCGGTTACGGATACTGCGGTTTGCCAGCCGTTCGGCAATGGGTCCAGTGTGTAGGCGTAGCTGTAGGTGTTGGTGTCTCCCTCAAAGGTAAGGGGCACATCGAGCTTGATGGCGTCAAAACCGGTGTTGAATCCATAGGCGTTAGCTAGAGAATCAAAACTCGCGACCAATTCTAAATCCTCCTTCAAATCCGGCGTACCGAACACATCAAAACCTGTGGCGGTGGCATAGACGTTGAATCCCTCAAAATCGCGTTTTTTCGAAATTGGGTCCACACTCAACCTACTATTATCCGTCCAGTACAGGGTACACGAGCCGTCCCCAGGAACGACCTTCAACACAGGCGCTTCGGGAGGCGAGGGTAGAATGAATCGGGTAATCACCCCATCGCCGTCCTTGTCCTCACCAGGATCGAGCTGACCGTTGAAATCTGCATCTTCACCGTTGTATGTGCGCTGTGCCCAATTCGCTGCGTCCACCAAATACCGCTTCTGTGCAGCGGTATTCGCCGTGTTCGCCAAACCGTCCTGAAACTTCTTTGCCACAACATACCCAAACGAGATCTTGATCTGATCCCCGGGCGCGAAATCGTCAAAGGGTCCCACTGACAAAAGATCCGACCGGTTGCCGTTCGCATTGAGTTCCGCCTGCAAGTCTACATCCATCGTTCCAGCGCAAGCCGCTCCCGTAGGATCGTCCCAGCACGGGTGCTGATTAAACCCATCGCTCATCTTTTGATAGCGCTGCTGATCGGTAGTTGGAAAGAAAAAGGTGTTTTGACCAGAGTTGTTAAATACCCACGCGTTGTAATTGACCTTCGTGTTTGGATCTACGCGGGGATGTCTAAACCCGTTCTTGTCTTCAGCGCCTAAAAACAGCTGTCCCACGTAGCTGTCGGTAAACCCAGCATCGCCGGTACGATCGTAGCAATACGCAAGATTCAGACTGTCGATAAATCCGTTACCACCTTGCGAATAAAAGGTCGCGCCACCGGCACCGGCAGGGGTAATATTCACGTTGCGAACCACGGTGTTGTTCCATAGACCCGCATAAAATTCTTCATAGGTATTAGCACTCTGGTTGGTGATGACGAGATCGACGATCACCATAAAATCGGTAAAGCTGTATTCCCAATTGTACACTGCCATGTCCACCTCCAAATCCATTGGATTCAAATGATTGTTGATGGGAATGCTCGTCCCTGGCACCAAAATCTCGCTGTCGTTGAAAGAGGCTAAAAAGTCCTGGTGGGAAACGGCATCACTGCGGTAGTTCGGTGAGGACCTCAGAGAACTGCGCTCGCGAACCGCCACACCTGTGGACGCATTAAATTCGAACCCGCCGCGTCCAGGCGCATATCCTTGCGGCGCGTCATAGGCAGAAGTGCTCACGCGTACCGCACCATTCACTTTACCGCCAAGCCACAGTCCACCTTCAAACAAATGCTCTATACCCGACCCCGCAGGATATTCCATCGAAGGATTCCCTGTTCCGTCTTTGTATCCACGAAATGCATTGCCGAAAGTACCCACATTCGTACCCGTCAAACGCACATTCGCTCGCGTCGTTTGAAATTCCTCGAAGCTTTGAGCCTGAACAAGCGTCGCCGCAAATACACAACTCCAGAGCAGTATTCTTTTTACCATACCATCAATTTTGCAGGCTTCACCCGACCATTTTTCGTCCAAACCGCCGTATACATCCCTTTCGGCAAGCCGTCGAGCACTTTCTCAGCTCCCGCATTCTTTTCAAACACTAATCGGCCATGCAGGTTGTACAGCGCAAGCGACCACTCTTTGTGGTACCCTTGAAAACTGAACGGCTGACGCAACGGGTTAGGCATATTCGGAAGGCTCCATTCTGCAGTTTCTAACGACTGCTTATCGATCTCAAAATCCGCTACCACCGGCAGATG
The DNA here is from genome assembly GCA_965656315.1 of uncultured Schleiferiaceae bacterium. Lineage (GTDB taxonomy): Bacteria > Bacteroidota > Bacteroidia > Flavobacteriales > Schleiferiaceae > UBA10364. The sequence continues at coordinate 72,774 of CBFHKC010000007.1, forward strand.
ATCGCTAAGATTGTACAAGGCGCTCAGCACATTTGCGGAGACGCTAAAATTGGTCCCGGAGTTAATACTACTGTTAAAATGTGCACCGTCGTTTCCGAGAGCCAAATAGGTATTCGGGACGTAGACCATGCCGCCTTCGCCATCGAGCACATCTTCAGAGCACAAGATTTGATCAAACCGATCGTCTAATCCGCCCGCCGAGAAACAGCTGTTCGAGGAGGAACTGCGCGTACTTTGGGTATGCACGGATGCAAACGAGCTGTTGTTGTTCCAATTCCCTCCACTGCCGATCGGATCTTCAAAGCGGAAGGTCTGCCCTGCCACTAAACTTTGGTACGCACTTTCCGAAGAACTGTACATATTGTAATCGCCTAGTAGAAAGACATTGTCATCTGGGCAATCGTTATCGATATAGTCAATCACCGCCTTCGCCATGAGGTTGCGAACGCTCGAATTCGAAGTTCCGTTCCCTGCTTTAAAGTGCGCCCCGATCACCGTAAAGGTCACCGTATCGCTTTGCGCAGTCAGCAGCGGATCCTTATAGTAAAAACGCACTGCATCCACCACTCGAACCAGCGCTGTACCGCTCAAATCCTGAGTGATCACGTCTTGCTGCAACACCCCAAAAAGGTCATTGCGGTATGCAATCACATTCGTTAGCGACGAAAAACTATTGTTCGTATAGTTGGTCGTGGACCAGCTAGAGCCTCCACCGCTATTGAGCACATTGTTCAATAGGTATTGTGCATTATTTGCGCTCGCCCCTACTTCATTAAACACAATAATGTGCGGCTGCGCGTAGCTTAAAATCGTATCCAACCGGGCCTCTTTTGCACTAGCGCTATTAGTATTTCCGTTGCACTCGTTCGTGGAATTCCTGTAATTCAACAAGTTATAAGTCATCAGACGCGCTGAAAACACTTGAGCATTAACTAGCTGAACCACAGCTGCTAACATAAAAACAAGAATTCCCTTTTTCATGACTGCAAAGATGCGAATGAATTTCAAGAATGACCGGCTATTCGTATATGAAATTGACGTTAATCTTTACCGAAGCACTACCTTTACCTCATGCACGATCTGGAGGTTATTTACGAGGACTCGAAACTTATCGCGATCAACAAAAGATCCGGCCCTATCACTGAACGCAGCCCTTACGAGCAGGACACTGTTGAAGATGCTGTGCACGCCCACTTAAGTACGAAGCGAAAAAAACCGTTCGTAGGGGTCATACACCGTCTGGACAGAGTCACTAGCGGCGTACTGCTCTTTGCTAAAAATAAAAGCACATTAGTTGAACTTAATGATGCGTTTAGCCGTCGCACGGTACAAAAAACCTACTTCGCCATCACGGATTCTCGTCCACCTGAGGCCAAAGGCAAATGCGACAACTATTTGATGAAAGACAAAAAAACAAAATCAGCCCAAGTAGTCCCTTCGGAAACTAAAGGAGCCAAACACGCACTTTTACGTTACCAGATCTTAGAGGAAGCGCAAGGGAAATTTCTCCTGAAAATCGAGCCCAAAACTGGCCGATTCCACCAAATCCGTGCTCAACTTGCGCACATAGGCTGCCCCATCATCGGCGATAAGAAGTACGGATCTGCCACCCCCTACATCAATCATTCTATTGCGCTCCATGCAGGGCAACTCAAACTTCAACAATCGATACATAAAAACGCGCCCCTCACTTTTATCGCGTCTTTTCCTTCCACCAAACTTTGGAGGGAGTTCAATTTCTTACCGTAGCTACATAGATTTTATCTATTGGTATTTAATCCTATTCGATTGCATCAATGATGTAGAATTCGAATCTTCGAGACGAAAAACAAAAACACCTTGAAGTATGAAAAAGCTAATGATTGCCTTAACGGCTGTGGCGCTTTTGCAGAGCTGTACATCGGAAAGTACAGAACAGGCAAAGAGTAGCGGCGGGGAAGGATGTCCGATGGGCTTTGACGGTGGTCATACCACTGATCAAGTTTCCATGGTCAAAAAGAACGGAGATTGGTGGCCAAACCAACTCAACCTTAATGTATTAAAGCAAAACTCAGAACTAGTCAATCCACTGGGTGAAGCGTTTAACTACGAAGAAGCTTTTACAGCATTAGATTACGATGCACTAAAAGCTGATATCGAGGCCGTTCTCACAGATTCACAAGATTGGTGGCCAGCAGATTACGGCAACTACGGCCCTCTTTTCATTCGTATGTCTTGGCACAGTGCGGGCACTTACAGAACTGGAGATGGTCGTGGTGGTACACGCATGGGCATCCAGCGTTTCGCGCCACAGAACTCTTGGCCAGATAACGGTAACCTCGATAAGGCAAGAAGATTACTTTGGCCAGTGAAACAAAAGTACGGCCAGGCTATTTCTTGGGCCGATTTGATGATACTCGCCGGTAATGTTGCCCTTGAATCAATGGGCTTCGAAACTATTGGCTTCGCAGGTGGTCGCCCTGATGTATGGGAACCACAAGAGGATGTATACTGGGGGCCGGAAGGCGACTGGTTAGACACCCGTAGATTGAACGAAGAAGGCGAGCTCGACCTCAGTATTGAAAACCCACTAGCTGCGGTGCAGATGGGACTTATTTATGTGAATCCCGAAGGACCAAACGGCAACCCGGATCCACTAGCTTCGGCGAAGAACATCCGTACCTCTTTCGCTCGTATGAGCATGAATGACGAAGAAACAGTTGCATTAATTGCAGGTGGTCACTCCTTTGGTAAAACGCACGGTGCGGGCCCTGCAGATCATGTTGGTGCAGCTCCTGAAGGGGCGGCTATTGAAGAGCAAGGCTTCGGTTGGAAGAGCAGCTACAAGAGTGGTAAAGGTGCCGATGCCATTACCTCTGGACTGGAAGTGATTTGGACGCCGACACCTACGCAATGGAGCCATGCATATTTAAGCATACTATTTAATAACGAATGGGAATTGACCAAGAGTCCTGCAGGTGCTCATCAGTGGACTACAGTGAGTGAGGCGGCGATTCTTCCGGATGCTTTCGATCCTGAGAAAAAGCACAAGGCAACGATGCTTACTTCGGATCTCGCTTTGAAGGAGGACCCAGCTTACCGTGCTATCTGCGAGGACTTTATCGAAAACCCTGAGAAGTTTGAAGAAGCTTTCGCTAAGGCTTGGTTCAAGCTGACGCACAGAGATATGGGGCCGAAGACGACTTACCTCGGTCCTGAAATCCCTCAGGAAGATTTCATTTGGCAAGACCCAATTCCAGCTCGCGACCACGACCTCATCAGCGCTTCTGACATCGCTGGGCTAAAGAAACAAATCTTAAACTCAGGCATCCCTCACAACGAGTTGATCGAAACGGCTTGGGCTTCTGCATCGACATACCGCGAATCTGATCGCCGTGGCGGTGCGAACGGTGCTCGTATTCGACTAGAACCACAAGTGAATTGGGAGTCGAACAACCCTGCGCAACTAAAGAAAGTGCTCGCAATGTATGAGGGCATTCAGGAAAAATTCAATGCTTCATCGGGCCGGAAGAAAGTAAGCATGGCCGACCTCATCATCCTAGGGGGTAGTGCCGCAGTAGAGGCAGCAGCCAAAGCAGCTGGACACTCCGTAACTGTGCCTTTCACTCCAGGTCGAATGGACGCCTCACAAGAGCAGACTGATGTAAATTCATTCGATGTTCTTGAGCCGATGGCAGACGGTTTCAGAAACTACCAGAAGAAAAAATACACGCTAACCACAGAAGAGCTTTTAGTTGACAAGGCTCAATTACTCACTCTAACAGCGCCTGAAATGACAGCTCTCGTAGGCGGTATGCGTGCACTCAACGCAAACTTCGATGAGAGCAACCACGGTATTCTCACCGAACGCCCTGGCCAACTCACCAACGACTTCTTCGTTAACCTACTAAGCATGGATTACGAGTGGAGCCCTGTAGACGAGGACGAACTCCTTTTCGAAGGCAAATACAGAAGCAACGGCGAAGTAGCGTGGACTACAACACGTGCAGATTTGATCTTCGGCTCGAACTCTGAACTGCGCGCTATCGCTGAAGTATACGCTTCTGGCGATGCGGAAGAAAGATTTGTTGAAGATTTCGTTGCAGCATGGACTAAGGTGATGAACCTTGACCGCTTTGATATCTAATCAGTGCATCTAAATACACGAGGGCGGCCAAAGTGGCCGCCCTTATTTTTTGCTATGAAAAATCTTTTCCCTTCCTCCAAGCACACCTACACCGTTCTGCTCTATTTCGGGCTACATTTGGCCTCCATCTACATCCACACCAAATGGATATATCTAGCTTATGAATCTCTTTTCCTCCTATATCTATTTTGGGGCAGCAGGTTCGTGATCAAATCCAAAAATCTCAAAGCCGTCATATCTCAATCAGCAATCATACACGGGATTTTGACACTATTCTACATTCCAGAACTATTTATTACCCGAGGACTTTCTATTACTAATCCTTTAACGGCATTGGCTCTGTATCCTTTACTACACTTTTCACTTTCTTCGCTGATTTTCGCTTTTGCTAGAAGAGTAAATCACAAATAATCGAGCCGTTACAAATTCTGTACTTTTGATTGAACCAACCAATTTTTCAATCTAAACCAATGAAAAAATTACTAGCTCTCACCTCGCTACTACTTCTACTTAGCGCATGTGAAATGTCTCCGGTATACGACTACTATTTCAGTATTAGTAATTATACCTCTCAAACGGTTTTTGCTCAATTTGAATTTGACGATAAATCATTCTCGGATACTCTCGGCCCATACAACGGCAATATTCCGCAAGCACTTTCTAGAGGTGTTAACTTATATGAAGATCTAGACCTAAAAACTGTGGATAGCTTATACACGTGTACTATTACAATTATTGACTCAAATAAGATTATTGAACTTAATGACTTAGGTGATTATATACATTATGTCTCAGAGGATGACTTACCCACTGGCCGTAAAATTATTTCGAAGAATTTCAGATATGAAATCAGGTAACCTTTGACCAACAAAAAGCACCTACACGGCAGATTGGTGGGATACGTTTAGATACAAGGTGGTCCCGGGGCGACTCTTTCATATACTTTTAAAGTCTCCATTAAAAAATACTAACTTTAGTCCAACTTACGCTGACGACTTACAAGTAGCGGCAGACTTAGGAAAAAAGGTCTTAAAAACTACACCGTCTCGCAATTACGAGGCGCATTATATACCTCTATTTCACTGGTTTTTCTTGGGCATTTTTTCTTTTTATGCCTCGTCGAGGCTACTTACATATGCTCAATACCTAAGTTCCAAAATGGAAATCAATTGAATAAACCGGGTACTATCTGTCTTTTAAAGTGACAATTGGTAATCTACCTTATCACTCATCAATAACTAACCATAAAAATTGAGAATTGGCATCCTCAACAAACTTTGCAAAGGCTTGAAGAGTATTGTAAATTCAACCTACAAATCACTACCATGGCCAAGTCCAAGAAGTCACTTGCTGAAACTCATCCAGAACTTGTTAAGGAATGGCATCCTACCAAGAACGGAAGCGTCACACCCGACAAAGTAGTTAAGTCCTTTAGAGACAAAGTTTGGTGGAAATGCAATCAAGGAGATGATCATGAATGGAGCGCAACCATATATCCTCGAACTAAAGGAGTAGGATGCCCTGTTTGTGCTGGCAAAAAGGTAGTATATTCTAATAGTCTTGCCCATTTGAATCCAAGTCTTGCTTCCGAATGGGACAAAACTAGGAACTCACCACTTCTGCCCTCAGAGGTGAGACCAATGTCCAATAAAAAAGTCTGGTGGAAATGTTCTAAAGAGGAAGACCATGTATGGCAAAATGTGATATCAAATAGATCAAAAGGCCAAGGGTGTCCATATTGCTCCGGTAAAAAGGCCTCAAGGGATTATTCGCTTCTTGCCCTTTTCCCTCATTTAGTAGAGGAATGGGATGACATTAAGAACAAAAATTTATCACCACATGAAATTACTCCTAACAGCAACAAAAGTGTCTGGTGGAGATGTGACAAAGGTAAAGACCACGAGTGGAAGGCTCAAGTAATCTCAAGAACTGCTAGAGGAACAGGGTGCCCTGTTTGTGCTGGCAAAAAGGTAACTCCTTCCAATAGTTTAAAAGTTTTAAATCCTGACTTGTCAAAGGAATGGCATATCGAATTGAACGGTGAATTAACCCCTGACATGATAACAGAGGGTTCAAAGAAAAAAGTCTGGTGGAAATGTTCTAAAGAGGAAGACCATGTATGGAGTGCTTCAGTTGCCTCAAGGGCAGGTAGAGGCAATAATTGTCCATACTGTGCAGGTCAAGCAATTGCCCCTTCTAACTCGTTGAATACGTTAAGACCGGATATCGCCAAAGAATGGCATCCAACTAAAAACAAAGATGTTTCACCAGATACCTTGGGAATTGGTTCCGGAAAATCAGTCTGGTGGCTCTGCCACAAAGGTGCAGACCACGAGTGGAAGGCTCAAGTAATCTCAAGAACTACTAGAGGAACAGGGTGCCCTGTTTGTGCTGGCAAAAAGGTAGTATATTCTAATAGTCTTGCCCATTTGAATCCAAGTCTTGCTTCCGAATGGGACATAACCAGGAACTCACCACTTCTGCCCTCAGAGGTGAGACCAATGTCCAATAAAAAAGTCTGGTGGAAATGTTCTAAAGAGGAAGACCATGTATGGAGTGCTTCAGTTGCCTCAAGGGCAGGTAGAGGCAATAATTGTCCATACTGTGCAGGTCAAGCAATTGCCCCTTCTAACTCGTTGAATACGTTAAGACCGGATATCGCCAAAGAATGGCATCCAACTAAAAACAAAGATGTTTCACCAGATACCTTGGGAATTGGTTCCGGAAAATCAGTCTGGTGGCTCTGCGACAAAGGTGCAGACCACGAGTGGAAGGCTCAAGTAATCTCAAGAACTGCTGGAGGAACAGGGTGCCCTGTCTGTGCTGGTCAGAAAGTTGTACCCTCAAATAGTATCGCAATTCTCAATCCAACTTTGGCAATTGAGTGGCACCCTACAAAAAATGGGACTCTCAGTCCTGAAAATGTAGGTTTAAAATCTCATAAAAATATATGGTGGAAATGTCCAAATGGAGACGATCATGAATATCAAGCAACATTGGCAAATAGATCTCGAGGGGATGCCTGCCCTATTTGCTCTGGCCACAAAGTAGTTGACTCAAATTCACTCCAGACACTTAATCCTCTTCTTGCAAAAGAATGGCATTCGTCCCTTAATAAGGATTTAACCGCAAATGATGTCACTATTAAATCAAACAAAAAAGTTTACTGGCAATGTCGTGTTTCCCCCGATCACATTTGGAAGGCTAGAATACATGAAAGGACTAGAGGAAACGGATGTCCTTATTGCACCCTAACCCCTCAATCAAAACAAGAACTAACAATCACCTTCGAACTCAAGACTTTGTTTAAACAAATCGACCCTAAAGGTTTTAAAACAAGATTGGATGGTAGATTAAGGGCCATCGATATATTCATACCTAAACTCAACCTCTGTATAGAGTTTGACGGTTCCTATTGGCACAAGGACAAAAGAGAGATTGATAAAATTAAGTCTAACCTGCTCCTCCAAGAAGGCTACAACGTAATTCGAGTCCGTGAAGAACCTCTGAAGAAGATTCATGAGTCCGATGTGATTAGCAAGCAACCATATAATGGTAAGCAAGTCACCAACGATATTCTTTCAATGATACTATCCATGAATGACCTGGATTACGAATTAGTCCAACGTATCAAGGAATACCAATCCAAAGACGAACTACAAAATGAGAGAGGACTCGATAGGTACATTGATAAAATCCTCAAAGAGAAAGCCGAGAAGAAGTGAAACGGCTTATTGTTATTCACCAAAAACAATCTCAAAGAGCCTTTCAGATGGGGATTCGTCGTAGCGAATAACCTCAAATTGAATAGAATTCTGCTCGCAAAATCGCTGTTTGATTGAGTCTCTTCGTCTGGTACTTTTAAGAGCACGTTCTCCACCAAATACTTCAATAGCATGATAGTGTTGTCGTCCATTATATTCAATGACGATATTCTCGTTCGGTAGATAGAAGTCACACCTCAACAGCGCTCTATCCTTCAGTCCAGGGAATGTATGTTGCGGAATAAACTCAATGCCATTGTCTTGAAGCCAATTGAATATTGACCTTTCACCTCTGGACTCATTGCACCGCAGACAACCAGATCCACGCTTATGGTCTCTGGGCACCTGAAAAAAATATCCGTGTTCTTTGTTGTCACATCCAATTAGCACCTCTGTATACTGGTCAACCCATTCTACTTTTGAATAGTCATATTTCTGACCATGTTCCTCAATTGCCTGACCGATAAATATTTTCTTGGTAACTCTCGTTCTATCTCCAATTAATTCAAAGGAGCATTCCGCACATCCCGCCCCCATCTTGTGGGTAGATACCTTTTGCTCAAACCATCCATGTTTATGACACTTAATACTAATCTTCTCAGCGACACCCGCATAAGAATCGATGTCATATTCATATTGATTTCCGTGAACTTCATGAAATTGACTCAAGATTTTCTCGATAGAATATCTGTTCTTTTCTGCCGTTCGTAGAATCCCACACTGTCGACACCCACTTCCCATCGAAACGTGCGCATGTGGGGTGACTTTGAAGTAACCGTGTTCCCTGCATAAGACTCTCATCTTCGAGGTATAATCGACATAAGAACTTTCATCATACTCGTATTCATCTCTGTGCACATTATGAAATCTTGAAAGCGCTTTCTCAAAGGAAAGTCTAATCCCTTCCTTTGCCTTCAAGAGGCCACAATCAGGACACCCCTGCCCAGACAAGTGGTTATTAGGCTTCATTGTAAACTCGCCATGATTGGGACAAGTTATTTCAACTTTCGTTTGGGAATTACGATACCGAACATTGGTGTAGTCATAGTAGTCACCATGTCTAGCCATGGCTTTCTCAATGAATTCTTCTTTAGTGTCTCGTTGCTTAAGTGTCCTGACTTTATATGCGCACTTATTACACCCACCCCTCAAGTGTCCGGCAATCGACTGACTAAATTCACCATGTTCTGGGCAGATTATGATATACTTTGCTGCAGTAGTCGTGAACGTCTGATTTGGATAGGCATATTTTCCCGAGTGAACTTTCTTGGCTTTTTCAACGAACAGATCCCAAGTCCATTTGATTCGACCACTGCATTCAGGACAGCCCTGACGAGAGTTCAAAAGTTTTTGAGGCGTCTTATAAAAGACACCGTGATCAGGACATACGATAGCAACCTTTGTTGAAGAGTTCACATACACCGCATGTGAAACATCATACCGGTCGCCATGAATAGTACTAAATTCTTCAAGAAACTCTTGCTGTGATTTTTTCCGAGGCATTACATTCTTACAATTACATGAAGTTACTAGAATTCTGTGGCACAAACTGTGGCACAACTAGACGATTTCTCCCTAAATCGTCGTTCCTTTAGCATCGAAAGAATTATTAATCGCCACGGATTGATAACGACCTCAACAGCGCATATATCAGGAATAGTAGAGGCTTAACTAAAACAAAAAAGCACCTCCAAATGGAAGTGCTTTAAAGTGGGCCCAGCAGGGCTCGAACCATATATTTTACCATACTGATTATCAGCTATTAAACCACTCTTTGCAGTCGTGGTCACCTGTTTGGACACCACATTTTCCAAGGGACGAGAACATACCCATTATGCAGGCCTTCGCAGGAATCTGCAAGTTAGTCATTTTTCTCTGTTTGAAATGAACACCAAACCAAAACCACAACAATTACCTCTATTTAAGATAGTTACACTATAATCATACTCAATTCCTTTAAGATTCAACCCCACCACCGCAACCGCCCTATAGTATAGGCGGTTGCGGTGGTGGGGGAATTATACTCTTGCATGGACAAAGCTTGTTTTGCTTCACATCGAAGCCAATATCCACTAGCACACGATCAAAGATTTTGACTCAACCCAAAGCGTAAACCAAAAGTTTATCAAATACACAATGGTGAATATTTACCATTTCATTCGTTAATCAGTTTTCATAACTTAACTCGAAATGTAAAACTAAACCACACCATGAAACCAAAGTATCTATTCCCTGCTCTTATTGCAACGATAATTGCAGTCCAAAGCTGTCAACATTGTTTTAATAGTCCTAACAAATATTTTTCTTCCCCTTCATCGATAAATTATAAATTAGTCAAGAAATACAAACATTCTGAAGCTACCAATTGGGGACACTGGGATGTAAAAATGCTAAATGGATTGTGCTATACAGACTTCTATTTGGAAGGCACAAAATTATTCACTCTCACTCATGCATGGTAAAACCAGATCAAATAGCCGGAGACAACTCCTCTCCGGCTATTTGTTTTTCATTTTGGCACTGACATGTAGCCTTGATGTGAATGCACAAAGACAGAAGTCTTATTTCGTTTCCAGCGGCTTAATGATAAATCAAATTGTAGTACCAGTATTCGCGGAGTATAGTGACTACATTAAAATAAGCCCATCTCTCGGCACTTCAATAGGAATTGGAAAAAACGTTACCAAAAAGGGCAAGTTTTACACATCTCTGTCTGTTGGAATTGAAAGCCCAAGAATCCCAGACGGTATGACCGCATATGATCTCACTGATAGAATTCAAGAAATTGACGATAGATTAATCCCGACAAGATTTTATTTCTTGACAACATTGAACAATACTGTTAGCACTAATTACAGTGTTCCCTATTTCATCATGGAGAGAGGAATAATCTCCAAATTATCGTCTCACAAGATATATACTGGATTCACATTTAAGTATCAATACATGGGAGATTGGATAATTTCAGAATATAATACTTCGCTCTTTACAGAAGGAATAGGTTATGAATTTGAATTAAACCAAAACTCCCCTCTAGTATTAGGAATCAACTCTAGTCTTAGGTATAAGAAATCTGAATTAGAGCTTCAGTTAATGCACTATAATCAAGATATCACACACCAATTTTATAATCGGCCGGGGTCTTTTGGCAATCTAAATCTTCAAGACAGATATAGGAATGTCAACTGGGTGATTACTGTTCAATTCAAATATCACATACACAATAAAAATGAGCACTAAAATCAAAGTTGTAAACTTTATAGCGGCCATTCTTCTAACACTTAGCTGTTCTTCAAACCATTGCAAATCAACAGTCTGTCCCGAAAATTTTACATGCGAAGACGGACAATGTGTTTGCGATGAATATCACACAGGGAATGATTGTGAAA
>CBFHKC010000008.1:0-9232 GCA_965656315.1 uncultured Schleiferiaceae bacterium
AGAGAAAGCCTATCGATGGCGCTATTCTGTGCTTGAGCAACTGAAAATACTGTACAGAACAGGAGTAGTATTAGACTCTTTTTCATAGTCTTATCTGTTTCCTATAAAGATAAAAAAAGCCACCCTTTTTTAAAGGGTGGCTTTCTAGTTCTAGCTAAACGCTGAGAATTACATCATTCCCATGCCGCCGCCCATGCCGCCGCCGGCTGGCATTGCTGGTTCGTCCTTAGGAATTTCAGTGATTGTCGCCTCGGTAGTCAACAATAGACCCGCAACAGATGCTGCGTTCTCTAGTGCCACACGAGTCACTTTAGTAGGGTCAATCACACCTGCTTCGTACATGTTCTGGTACTCGTCAGTTTTCGCGTTGAATCCGTAATCTCCTTTGCCTTCTTTCACTTTCGCAACGACAACAGAGCCTTCTAGACCTGCGTTGTGAACGATCTGACGTAATGGCTCTTCGATCGCTTTCGCGATGATTTGAATACCTGTGGTTTCGTCATCATTGTCGCCTTTAAGCGCTTCTAAAACAGAGCTAACGCGTACAAAGGCTACACCACCACCAGGAACGAATCCTTCTTCCACTGCAGCTTTAGTTGCAGCGAGTGCATCGTCCACACGGTCTTTCTTTTCCTTCATTTCTACCTCAGAGGCAGCACCTACGTAGAGGACAGCTACACCGCCAGCAAGCTTGGCTAGACGCTCTTGTAGTTTCTCACGATCGTAGTCTGAAGTTGTGTTTTCGATCTGTGCTTTGATTTGATTCACGCGCGCTGCGATCGCCTCGCCTTCACCAGCACCATTCACGATGGTTGTGTTGTCTTTGTCGATAGTTACTTTCTCCGCAGTACCTAGCATTTCTAGGGTTGCACCTTCAAGAGTCATACCGCGTTCTTCAGAAATCACTTGGCCTCCAGTGAGGATAGCGATATCTTCTAGCATGGCTTTGCGGCGATCGCCAAATCCTGGCGCTTTCACTGCGGCAATTTTGAGCGAGCCACGGATGCGGTTCACCACGAGGGTTGCAAGTGCTTCTCCGTCTACGTCTTCTGCAATGATGAGCAGTGGACGACCGCTTTGAGCTGCAGGCTCAAGAATTGGCAACAACTCCTTCATCGAGCTGACCTTCTTGTCGTAGATCAAGATGTATGGGTTCTCTAGATCCGCGATCATCTTCTCCGTGTTGGTGGTAAAGTACGGGCTTAAGTATCCACGGTCGAACTGCATACCTTCCACTACGTCAACGTAAGTTTCAGTACCCTTTGCTTCTTCAACTGTGATCACACCTTCGTTCTTCACTTTAGCCATAGCCTCCGCGATCAATTTCCCAATGGTGTGGTCGTTATTTGCTGAAATAGAAGCAACTTGCTCAATCTTGCTGTTGTCGTCACCTACTTCTTGACTCAAGTTCTTGAGTTCAGCAACAAGCGCCGTTACTGCTTTCTCAATCCCGCGCTTAAGATCCATAGGATTTGCACCCGCAGCAACATTCTTCAACCCGTGGTTGTAGATGGCCTGTGCCAACACAGTTGCTGTAGTCGTTCCGTCACCGGCAATGTCTGCGGTTTTAGATGCGACTTCTTTCACCATCTGAGCTCCAAGGTTTTCGATCTTGTCTTCAAGTTCGATCTCCTTTGCTACAGAAACACCATCTTTGGTCACGTGTGGTGCACCGAATGATTTTTCAATGATTACGTTACGCCCTTTAGGACCTAAGGTTACTTTAACTGCGTTTGCTAATGCGTCTACACCTGCTTTGAGGCTGTTTCTTGCATCTACGTCAAATGAAATTTCTTTTGCCATGTTATTTCTGGTTTGAATCAGTTTGGATTAAACAATTGCCATGATATCTGCCTCACGCATGATGAGGTAGTCACCGCTTTCATACTTAAATTCTGTGCCGCTGTACTTTCCGTACAGGACTACATCACCTACACTAACGGTCATGGGCTCATCCTTCTTACCTGGACCTACTGCAACGACAGTTCCTCGCTGAGGCTTCTCTTGTGCAGTGTCAGGAATGATGATTCCAGATGCCGTCTTGGTTTCTGCAGCTGCAGGTTCAATGATTACTCTGTCAGCTAACGGACGAATGTTTAAATCTGCCATGATTTGAGTTGTTTTATAAGTTTTACGCTGGTTATATATGAAATTTTGTGCCAATTCAGTTTTTATGCCACTCTGACACCAGCATTGCCCCTGACTTAGAAAAATTGTCAGTTTTGATCAAAAAAAAAGCCCGAATGGCAGTCCATCCGGGCTTGAGAGTGAAGCGTTATGCTTACTTATTCTTCTACGCTTTCAGGCATATCTCCTACAGGTGCGCTTTCTACAGGCGCAGCATCTGGAGTAGGCACTGCAGGCTGGAACGGCACTGCATTCTCCACCTGATCTTTCAACAAGGTATCTTCAGCCTCTACCGTATCCGTAGAAACCAAGTTCATTCCGATGACTAAAACGAACAAACCGATCACCAAACCCCAGGTTGCCTTGTCTAAAAAGTCTGTCGTCTTTTTAACACCACCTAACATCTGCGGGCTGTCTCCACCAAAGGCTGAGCTCAAGCCACCGCCTTTTGGATTTTGAACGAGAATCACAAGTACGAGTAGTATCGATACCACTACGATCAAGATTGAAAAGAGTGCTGTCATTATTTCTGTTGTTTCTTAATTGCTCTAATTTGGTCGGCAAAGAAACCACTTTTTTCCGGGTATTTCAAACTTAGTACCTCATAGGCACGAATTGCTTTATCAAATAACCCTTGTCCTAAGTAAATCTCTGCCAATGTTTCGGTTACGAACTTTCCTTGTGCATCCGCTTCCATTGTAAACACATTGATTCCTACCTCGCCTTTTGGCGGTTCGAAGCGGGGTAATTCCTGTATGATTTTACGAATTTCATTCGGTGACTCTTCCTCTTTCGGAGCTTCTTTCGGCTCTTTAGTCTCATCACTGAATACCGGTTCCCCTTCGGAGCGAACAACATTCAAGGTAGAGTCAACTTTGATTGGTGTCACAGTAACTTCAGGTGCACCTTCGTTTAACCAATCCATAAAAGATGCCTTTTCAGTAAATGGCAACACACGTTCCTCTATTTCATTCTCTGCAGCAACAACCTCGGGTGTCTCATCGCTAGATTCAACAGGTTCTATCACGGAATGAGCAGCAGTCTCCTTGGGAACTTTGTCTATTACGCTCTCTAAAATTGGCGTTTCTACCTCCTGCTTATCCACCACAGGATCTACGGATTGTTTTTCCGGAAGATCATCAGCAACGACAGCTGGGACCGAATCTATATCAACTTCTGTCTTAGTCTTCGACTCTTCAAAAGAATTCGCTGGTGTCTCCTCCTTTTTATCACGAAGTGCACGTGAACGAAGAATCACCTTTTGTACTGCCTCTGGTAAATGGCTAATATCCTCCGGATCTTTTTCTTTAGCCAGAGATTTTTGAGGTATGGTTGGGCTTTGAGTTTTTGCTTCGACGTGCGAAGAAATTTTAATCTCTTTCTTCTCTTTCGTAGGTTCAGGCGCAGGAATCGAAACTTCTTTTTCTGCTTTTTTGGGGACTACACTAGGTGCTTTGAGGGCATCTATATCAAAAACGATCGACTGGGTTTCAGTCGTCGAGGTCTTTTGATCGTACCATGACTTTAAGACTGCTCTATCCCACACTGCAACGGCACTGCGCTTTACTTGGGCAGGTAACATATAACTCTCCTTACCTTGGAGGGCCTTCATGTACAACGCCTGTAATGCTCCTGAATAGGGAAAATCTTCCGCAGCCTGTTTTAGTGCAACCACCGCCGCATCATCCATAGACGATGGGTGATCAAAATATTGCTGCAGCTTTTTTCCGTTCATAGACTACCAGTTCGCGATGGACCGATTCAAAATATCTTCCGTGAGTTCACGAATAATATCATCGGCCAATTCCGTCTCAATATCCGAAAAATTCAAGTCCGCATCATAATCTCTGTACCTATTAAAACGCTGGTCGAAATCATTCTTCGGTTCCAGGACATTTTCAAAGGCCACCTTTACTCCAATCGTGAATCGCATCTGGGCAACTTCTGATGGTCCACGTGCTGCCTGCGGCTTTAGACTATATTCTACAATAGATCCTTGGATATTCATATCTGCCGGACCATCCACCAAACTTAGTGAGGTCTGTTGCACAAAAATATCTTTGATCGCCTCAGTTACTACCTGCGACATTTCAGGGTTGACAATCTGCGCGTTGTTATCAAAGAATCCTACATAAATACTCTTTGCATCTCCTACATTTCCTCCTGTAAAGCTGTATCCCCCGCGGCATCCGGGGAGCGATACAAGTAGTATAAAGAAAAGTATTCGTCGGAGCATCATTCTAGATTGTATTGTTTGATCTTACGATATAACGTACGTTCGGATATTCCTAGCTCTTTAGCAGCGATCTTTCTTTTGCCTTCGCTCTTATCCAACGCTTTTTTGATCAATTCAATTTCCTTATCAACCAACGATAAGTTTTCGATTTCAATAATCTCATCTTCCTCTTCGTAGCGATCGTGTTCATCACTAGAGAGTATCGTTACCTCCGCTTCGTGTTGCTTACTCGGAACGTTTGAGAATCTAGTAATGCCTGTCGATGAATTTTGCGAGCTGCCGCCATATTCTTGGCCAATTTTTGGATACTCTCTTTGTATACCATCATAAACACCTTCCTCAGCGTTTCCTACGACCTTTTTCAAGGCATTAATCTCGGAACGCATCTCAAATAATAGTTTATACAGGGCTTCACGCTCTTGAGCAAAACTCTTGTCGCCCTCATCGCTCACCCTAGTCGAAGCAAGGGCCGGCAAATTAGAAGCATCCACCTCAGGTAAATAGGACTTCAAGATATCCTTTCCTACTAATCGTGACGTCTCAATCACACTCATCTGCTCAGCAAGATTACGCAGCTGACGAATGTTACCTGGCCAACGGTAATGCTCTAACAAACGAACTGCTTCATCATCCAGACGCAAGGGCGGCAGATGATATTTATTCGCGAAATCAGAGCAGAACTTGCGAAACAATAAATGAATGTCCGAAGAGCGCTCGCGTAATGGCGGTAAATGAATCTCCACCGTATTTAATCGGTAGTAAAGATCCTCTCTGAATTTGTGGTTCTTAATCGCATTCAGCATTCCGACATTCGTCGCGCCAACCACGCGTACATCGATCTTATTTGCACGAGATGCACCAACACGAATAAACTCACCCGTTTCTAAAACGCGAAGCAAGCGCACCTGCGAGGGCATCGGTAATTCACCTACTTCATCTAAAAAGATGGTACCTCCCCCAGCTTCTTCAAAGTATCCTTTTCGCGAACCTGTAGCCCCAGTAAAGGCTCCTTTTTCGTGACCAAACAATTCGGAGTCTATAGTCCCTTCCGGGATCGCACCACAGTTGACCGCGATATACGGCTCATGTTTTCTGTGGGATAAACTATGGATGATCTTCGGAATACTCTCCTTTCCAACACCACTCTCTCCGGTTACTAGGACACTAATGTCGGTGGGTGCAACCTGCAAAGCTTTCTCTATGGCGCGGTCAAGCAACGGGCTTACACCTATGATTCCGAATCGCTGTTTGATATTCTTTACTTCTGACATGGGATGGTTTTTGGCAGTGGTTTAGCTCGTGAACTAGGCTTCTGGCGCGTCAACCACAGTTCCAATAAGTGTAGCTGCAGTACAACGTTCAACTTTCACGTGGCAGAAATCACCTGGCTTTAAATCACCGCGATCAAAGACTACAACGCTATTGGTGTCTGTACGTCCAAAAAGTTGTTCTTCGCTCTTTTTAGAGGTGCCTTCTACGAGTACTTCAAAGGTGCCACCCACCATTTCTTGGTGACGCTCAAGGCTAAATCTGTTTTGCAACTGTATAATCTCCGTGAGTCGACGCTTCTTTACTTCGATCGGGATATCATCTTCAAGCTTACGAGCTGCATACGTATTTGGACGTTCACTGTAAAAGAACATGTACCCAAAGTGGTAGCGTACATATTCCATTAGAGATAAGGTCTCTTTGTGATCTTCCTCCGTCTCTGTCGGGAATCCTGAGATCATATCATGTGAAATGGCACAGCCTGGAATGATTCTGTTGATTCTATCTATAAGTGCAATGTACTCTTCCCTAGTATGCCCACGATTCATCATCTCTAAAATGCGAGAGGAACCACTTTGTACGGGGAGGTGGATGTAGTTACAAATATTCTTGTATTTCGCGATCGTCTCTAGTACATCATCTCGCATGTCTTGCGGGTTTGAGGTAGAAAAACGAATACGCATATGAGGGACTGCTTCAGCAACCATTGACATCAGGTCTGCAAAGTGAACCGCACTGGCCTTCGCCATTTCTGAAGCTTTATCGAAGTCTTTTTTAAGTCCACCGCCATACCAGAGGTAACTGTCGACATTCTGACCAAGTAGGGTGATTTCTTTGTATCCACGTTTGCTTAGATCCAGTACCTCATCAACGATGGTTTGTGGATTCCGCGAGCGTTCGCGACCACGAGTAAAAGGAACGACACAGAACGTACACATGTTGTCGCAACCACGGGTGATTGAAACAAATGCACTTACGCCATTACCGCCTAAACGTACCGGTTCGATATCGTCGTAGGTTTCTTCCTTGGATAAAATAACGTTGACCGCTTTTCTACCGCCATCGAGTTCAGTAAGTAGGTTGGGTAGATCTCTATACGCATCCGGCCCGACAACTAAATCGACCAATTTCTCTTCGTCCAGCAATTTACCCTTCACACGTTCAGCCATACAACCAAGCACCCCGATCTTCATATCAGGATTCTTTCTCTTATGACCATTGAAGTGGTTCAAGCGATTCCGAACTGTCTGTTCGGCTTTATCACGAATCGAACAGGTATTCAGTAAAACGAGGTCTGCCTCTTCAGGATTCTGCGTAGTGCTGTATCCCTCCTTACCTAATACAGAGGCGACGATTTCGCTATCTGAAAAATTCATTTGACAACCGTACGACTCGATGTACAGTTTTTTCGTGCCTGTTGGGTTCACCGTTTCGTGAACGGTTCCATCATGCTCGTGTGGGTTCTTGTCGCCCTCGGCGTAGAGACCTCTTCCGCTTGCGCGTTTTGTTTTTGCATCCATAATTGTAATCGCTCAAAACTTTACTTTCTTTCGCGAAGAGCAAAGATAAGAAGCCTAACTGACAATTTGTCCGATTATAAAAATTCTATTACGTAGTAATAAGTAAGGGGGTAGAAATTTAAACCCAACATTTGTGATCCATTGTTGAGGAATTTCGCCTTTACTTTGTCCCGAATTCATTCCAAGTTTTGATCCTATGGCAAGTAATCTAGTTATTGTTGAGTCCCCCGCAAAAGCGAAAACCATTCAGAAATATCTCGGTAAAGACTTTACCGTGATGTCTTCTTATGGACACATCCGCGATTTATGCGACAAGGGAATGGCGATTGATATCGAGAACAATTTCACGCCGGAATATTGTGTTTCGAGCGACAAGAAGAAATTGGTCGGAGAGCTAAAGAAAGCAGCGAAACAAGCGGACAAAGTGTGGCTTGCATCGGATGAGGACCGCGAAGGAGAAGCCATCGCATGGCACCTTTTCGAAAGCTTGGATTTAAAAGATGAAACTACAGAGCGCATTGTCTTTAACGAGATCACGAAAACGGCGATTTTGCGTGCGGTTGAGAAACCACGGAAAATCAACAAAGAACTTGTGGATGCACAGCAAGCGCGTCGTGTATTGGATCGTTTGGTAGGGTATGAATTGAGTCCAGTTCTTTGGAAAAGCATCCAACGCGGACTCAGTGCAGGTCGCGTTCAAAGTGTTGCCGTGCGTCTTATTGTAGAGAAAGAGCGCGAGATTGAAGCGCATGTACCCACCTCTAGCTTTAAGGTAAGCGGTGAGTTTACAGATGGTAAGATTTCTTTCAAAGCTGAGCTTGGAACCAATTTTAAAACACGCGAAGAGGCTGAGAAATTCCTTGCCCTCTGTGTCAAGGCCCAATTCAGCGTCGAAAGCGTCGAAAAACGTCCTGGAAAGCGCTCACCAGCAGCACCTTTCACAACATCTACCCTGCAGCAAGAGGCGAGCAGGAAATTGGGTTACAGTGTAAGCCAGACCATGACCCTAGCGCAACGCTTGTACGAGGCAGGTTTCATTACTTACATGAGAACGGACAGCTTCAACTTGAGCAATGATGCTATCGGAGGAATCGCTGCCCACGTCCAAGAGACTTTCGGCGAGGAATACCACCAAGTCCGCAAATTCACGACTAAAAATAAAGGGGCGCAAGAAGCACACGAAGCCATTCGCCCTACCAACTTTGGTAAAAAAGTAGCTGGCGCAGACGACAAGCAAAAGCGCTTGTATGATCTCATCTACAAAAGAACCATTGCCTCTCAAATGGCTGATGCGCAGCTCGAAAACACCACCATTAAACTGCAGAATGTCAACGCACCTGATGCACAGCGTTTCACAGCTCGTGGCCAAGTCATCACTTTCGACGGTTTCATTGCCGTTTACCAAGAAGGAACTGACGACGAAAATACCGATCAGCTAGATGGGCAACTCCCGGCAGTAACGGTCGGTGATCTCCTTACTAGTGGTGAGATTCGTGCTACAGAGCGTTTTACAAAACACGTTCCGCGTTACACTGAAGCTTCGTTAGTGAAGAAATTGGAAGAATTGGGCATCGGACGTCCTTCAACCTACGCTCCTACTATTTCTACCATCCAGAAGCGTAACTACGTGATCAAGGATAGTTTAGAAGGAACTCAACGTGAATACCAAGTGCTTCGTGCAACTGACCAAGGCGTTAGTAGCACCGTAGCCACGGAAAACCACGGCGCAGACAAAAACAAATTATTCCCCACCGATATTGGCCGAGTTGTAACGGACTTCCTGCTCGAGCATTATGGCTTGATTATGGACTACCAGTTCACAGCAAAAGCCGAGCAAAACTTTGATACTGTTGCTGAAGGTCAAAAACAATGGCAAGACAGCATCTCCGAATTCTACAGTGAATTCCATCCGCTGATCGAAAATGCTCCTAAGGATGCTCGTGCTAGCCGTCTACTCGGTGAAGAACCAGGAACTGGTGAGCCCGTGTATGTGAAACTAGCACGTTACGGTTTTGTATTCCAGATCGGAGATGGTGATGAAGAAACTAAACCACGTTTTAAAAAGCTTCCTCAAGGTGTA
>CBFHKC010000008.1:9331-10720 GCA_965656315.1 uncultured Schleiferiaceae bacterium
CGTTACGGTTTTGTATTCCAGATCGGAGATGGTGATGAAGAAACTAAACCACGTTTTAAAAAGCTTCCTCAAGGTGTAGGCTATTACGAAGCTACCTTAGAAATGGCCTTGCGCAAAGAAGTACTTCCACGCGTTGTAGGTGATTACAAGGACCTTGAAGTGAAAGCTAACGTTGGTCGCTACGGACCTTACGTGATGTGGAACAAGAAATTCTATAGCCTAACAGAAGACACTCCGGAAGAAGTGAGCTTGGAGAAAGCGATCGAAGTCATCGAGTTGAAAGAGAAAGAGGCTGCAAACGCAATAATAGCTGAGTTCACGGAAGAACCGTTAATTCAAATTCTAAAGGGACGTTACGGACCTTATATCAAATCGGGCGGCAAAAACTTCAAGATCCCCAAGGACAAGGAACCTGAAACGCTTGATCGTGCAGCTTGTGAAGAACTTATTGCGGCAGGCCCATCAAAACGTAGAGCTAAGAAGAAATAAGGGAATACTTTTAAGGCGTAAAGTTATTTGCGCGTGGAACACCTTAGTCCTGTACCCGAAAGTGTACTCTCAAAATTGCCGGTTCTCGATCCCAATCAACTAGGTTCGACGATCGCTTGTCATACTGAAATAGATGGCATTCCAGATCTCGACGGAGTAAAAATTGCTCTTGTCGGGGTTCAGGAAGACCGTCGTGCTTATCGAAATGTAGGCTGCGATGGTGCTGCAGATGCAATTCGTCCCTATTTGTACCAATTGTACCGTGGGAATTGGTCGCAAAAAGTAGTGGATCTCGGTAACGTGTATAAAGGCGAACGCCATGTAGACACCATCGTCTATCTCACCAGTCTGGCCCAGGAACTTCTATCCAAGCAGATCATTCTTGTTACCATCGGAGGATCACAAGATCTCACCTACGGCAACTATCGCGCATACGACCGCTTAGAACAGATGGTCAATGTCGTGACTGTGGACTCTCGTTTAGACGTTGGTAGTGAAGGTCGAGATTTAGACCACCAGAGTTATGTCAGCCATATGGTGCTTCAAGAGCCGCACAATCTCTATAATTTCACGAATCTCGGATACCAGACCTACTTCAATAACCCTGAAGAGATCAACCTGATCGACAATTTATTCTTCGAAGCAGTTCGACTCGGTGAAGTGCAAGCAAACTTGCCAGCTGTCGAGCCCTTTCTACGAGATGCAGATCTACTGAGTATTGACATCGCAGCTGTTCGTCAAAGCTACAGTCCAGGAACCTTCCATACTTCTCCCCATGGACTAAGTGGAAATGAGCTATGCGCCATCACACGCTATGCAGGAATGAGCGATACCCTTACTCAATTAGGACTTTTTGAATACAATCCACACATGGACAACAACGGCATGAGTGCACATCTC
>CBFHKC010000008.1:10819-12152 GCA_965656315.1 uncultured Schleiferiaceae bacterium
ACGAAAAGACTATGAAAAATACACGGTACTTTTTGACGAGGACGAGGATTTAAACTTTTATAAATCGCCACTTTCAGGTAGGTGGTGGATCGAAGTTCCTAAAGGTGGTGGCACCTCCATGAGAAACCAATTAGTCCCTTGTAGCAAAACAGATTACGATGAAGCCTTGAGCGGACGCATCCCAAAAAGGTGGTGGAAGGCACAGCAGAAAGCTTGATAACTCTAAAGAAAAAACGTGCTCTGCAACGGAATTTTTCTATCTTTAGCGACAATCAACACCCTACTGTGCGTAAACACATGAAAAAAAGCTGCCTTGCATTGTTTGCAATGCTTTGTACATCAAGCCTTTGGGCTCAGCAAGATGTGCAATTCACGCAATTCGCAAACAATAAGATATTTTACAATCCTGGAGTCATCGGCTCTGGTGATGCCATCTGCTTAACTGCAGTTCACCGATCGCAATGGGTCGGTTTTGACAATGCACCTACTACGCAGAACTTCTCTGCAAATGTTCCGTTGGACGTGATCGGTGGAGGTATTTCTGTTAACTTCTCTAACGATATCATCGGTTACTTTCAAGATATTACCGCAGGTGTTGGTTATGGCTATCAAATGGAACTCGCTGGAGGATCTTTGGGTTTAGGTCTTCGTGCTGATTTCAGAAATAAGAACGTTACTTCTGGAGTGTGGTCGCCGCCACAAACCATGAATGACCCCTCACTCGTTGCTTTGGGTAGCACTTCTATGGCTACTGACATCAGCTTTGGCGCATTTTATCAATTGGATAACTGGTATGCAGGTTTAAGCAGCACCCGACTACTGGAAACCAAGGATATACTTTCTTCAAATGGAGGTGCTTCAAACGCCGAAATTCGCGGTCAACGTCATTATTATTTGATGGGAGGCTACGATATTGACCTTCAAAACGGCTTTGTTTTGCAGCCTGCAGCTATGGTAAAAACCGATTTTGTTACGACTCAAGTCGATGTAAATATGGCAGCAACATATAATAATCAGATCTGGGGTGGCGTTACATACAGAGTATACGATGCTTTGGCAATAATGGCTGGTTATCAGATTACTAAGGACCTAAGAGCAAGTTACTCATACGACCTTACAACATCATCACTAAGCAATTCCTCTAGTGGCTCTCACGAGATCATGATGAGTTACTGCTTTACTATTGAAATACCACCAAAAGAAAAAGGTAGCTACAGAAATCCTATATTTTTGTAATATAGCGCCTTGCTTAAGATTTAAGAATACAGTAGAAATACATATATTATGAAGAAGTTTCTCTTAGGGTTAGTCTCTCTTGCTTTTCTCGCCTCGT
>CBFHKC010000008.1:12250-81791 GCA_965656315.1 uncultured Schleiferiaceae bacterium
ATTTAAGAATACAGTAGAAATACATATATTATGAAGAAGTTTCTCTTAGGGTTAGTCTCTCTTGCTTTTCTCGCCTCGTGTGGGACAAGCGACCATGGAGAATTGGTAGGCGTACAAGACCGTCCTACTTGGTACCCAAGCGAACCATATGGTATGGTTTACATTCCTCAAGGGTCCTTCACAATGGGTAACCATGATGAAGACGTTCCTTATGCCTACACTGCTCCCGCTAAAGTGGTAAGTGTGCCGGCATTCTACATGGACCAAACCGAGGTCACAAACAACGAGTACCGTCAGTTTGTGAATTGGGTTCGTGATTCTATCACTAGAACACGACTCGCAGAAGGTTTAGTAGAGGAGTTCGAGTATATCGATCTAGCCGAAATGGAAGACCCTACCTTCTTCCAAGAATATGTTGCGTTGAACTATCCTGATAGTATGATGCGTCGTTTGGACTGGGATCCATACCTCGAATGGGACAAGAACCGATACCCATCTGCTGAAT
The DNA here is from genome assembly GCA_965656315.1 of uncultured Schleiferiaceae bacterium. Taxonomy (GTDB): domain Bacteria; phylum Bacteroidota; class Bacteroidia; order Flavobacteriales; family Schleiferiaceae; genus UBA10364. Next base: position 12,756 of record CBFHKC010000008.1, read on the forward strand.
ATACCGAAGTTATAGAAAGCATGTACCTCAGTCCTGAGGAGCAATGGCTAGGTTACAGACACCTAGATACGCGTCAGTTAAACTACACGTACTTCTGGATCAACAAGCAGAAAGCTGCCAGTAAACTCAACCGTGTTGAATTTGATTACCGCGATGAAGATGGCGATGGCGAATTATTTAGCTACCGTGATTATATCAAAGACACTCAAGCTGAATCTAACCGCGCATCTTTCTTTGAAAAAGAGACCATTAATGTTTATCCAGATACATTAGTTTGGATTCACGACTTTACATACAGCTTTAACGAGCCTATGCACGACAAGTACTTCTGGCACCCAGCCTATGACGAATACCCCGTGGTAGGTGTTAGCTGGAAGCAAGCACGCGCTTTTGCAAACTGGAGAAGTAAATATCGCAGAGACTTCTTGAAGCGCTCTGGTCAACTTATCGAACATGACTTCCGTCTACCGACAGAAGGTGAGTGGGAATACGCTGCTCGTGGTGGTGAAGAATTAACAACTTTCCCTTGGGGTGGTCCTTATGCTACCAATAGCTCGGGTTGTTACCTCGCTAACTTTAAGCCTCGCCGTGGGAATCTCACTGCTGATGGAGGATTCTACCCTGTTAAGGCAACCGCTTATTCACCGAACGGTTTTAACCTCTACTGCATGTCTGGTAACGTTGCAGAGTGGACATCTTCAGCTTTCGATGTTCAGTCGTACGCCTTCGAGAGTGATATCGCGCCTGATTTCCAATACAACGCTTTCGACGAAGAGAGTGAAACAATGAAGCGCAAAGTGATTCGCGGCGGATCATGGAAAGATGTCGCATACTTTATGCAACTAGGAGCTCGTGATTATGAGTACCAGGATACTGCGAAGAGCTACATCGGTTTCAGAACTGTACAAAGCTTCCTAGGTCGCGACCTCAAAGACTTTTAATTAGAATCTATCACAACCCTTTTAATAAACACAACACAACAAAGATTATGGCACTGATTGACGTAAACGGAAAACGCTTCAAAAACTTCATGGCAAAGCTCTACGGTATTGGAGCAGCAGTAGTAATTACTGGAGCAATGTTCAAAATCATGCACTGGGAAGGTGCGAACATTATGCTTGTCGTCGGTTTGACAACAGAGGCTGTAATCTTCTTATTCTCTGCTTTCGAAAAACCAGCATCAGAATATGACTGGACACTTGTATATCCTGAATTGGCAACAGGCGAAGGTTCAAGCGCAGACAACCGCTCACTAAGTGTTACAGAACAATTGGACAACGCTTTAGAAAGTGGCGGTATCGATGCACAACTTATCGAGCGTCTCGGTGCTGGAATGAAGAACTTAAGCGAAACAGCTGGTTCACTCTCAGGAGCTGTAGATGCTGCAGGTGCTACGGCTAAATACAGCGAACAACTTAACACGGCTGCAACTAACATGGAGAGCTTGAATGCCTTGTACTCTGTTCAATTGGAAAATGCAACTGCTCAAGTAGAACGTCAGAATGATGTTATGGAGAAACTTTCAGGTGCTTCTGATAACGCAACAGATTTGGCTTCACAATTGTCTTCTTTGAAAGGCAACCTAGAGTCTTTAAACAATGTTTACGGCGGTATGCTTACTGCAATGGGTAAATAATCTGACCAATTAAGATTAACCCATAAAGAAACTACACAATGGCAGGAGGAAATTTATCACCGCGTCAAAAGATGATTAACATGATGTATCTCGTGTTGACCGCACTACTCGCACTGAACGTATCCAGAGAAGTTATGGATGCCTTCTACGAGGTTATGGTAGGTCAAGAGGCATCTATTGAAACGGTAGAAAAACAAAATGCAAACATCTATGCAGCCTTTGAGGCAGCTGCGGCTGAGAATGCTGTAAAGGCTGGTCCTTGGAGAGACAAAGCAAATGATGTAAAGGCTAAATCAAACGAGCTTTACGCTACTATCGATCGCATGAAGAAAGAAGTGATCGAAATGAGTGGTGGTATTGATGAAGAAACCGGCGCGGACAACAAACCATCAAAAATGGACGATTTGGAAACTGCTCCGAATTACTTCATTCTAGGTAAAAAAGGTTCTGAATTAAAAGCTGCAATGACAGCTTACAGAGAATACCTAAAAGAACAAGCTGGAGAAAACGAATTCTTAAAAGGTAACCTAGAAACCACCTTCGACTTTGCTGACGTAAAATACGATGGTGCGAACATTAGCTGGGAACAGTCAAAGTTTGAGCATTATCCGCTTATTTCTGTGTTGACGTTTCTGACCTCTATGCAGAGTGACATCCGTACCTCAGAAGCAAACGTTATTGCACACCTTCAAAAAAACATCGGTCGTTCAGATTTGAAGTTTACTGGTGTTAGAACGGTAGTGATGCCGAAGAGTACTTATGTTACTCAAGGCGGCGAGTACGAAGCAGACGTTTTCCTTGCTGCATTTGACGATACGCAAGAGCCCACGGTTATTATCAATGGTAACGAGCTCAGCACAGAAGACATCGTAGGTGGTGTTGCTAAAGTTAAATTCCCAGCGAACAAAGTAGGTGAAACTACCTGGAACGGTGAGATTCGTCTTACTCAGAACGGAGAGGAAAAGGTCTTCCCTGTAGAAGGAGCATTTAACGTAGCGCCTCCAAGCGTAGTTATCTCTCCAACAAAGATGAATGTACTCTACCGTGGTGTAGATAATCCATTAGAAGTAAGTGTACCTGGTGTAGACCCTTCTAACCTTGTTGTAACTGGTCCTGGTGTTAAGAAGAGCGGCAATGGCTACATCGCTGATGTTACTCGTAACAAAGGTGGAGAGATGAAGATTGCTGTAGGTGTACGCGAAGGCGACAAAACAGTAAGCATGGGATCGAAAATGTTCCGTGTAAAGAACTTACCTGATGCTGCTGGATCTATCTTCGGTAAATCAGAAGGTCTAATGTCAGCTAACCTCATCAAAAAGGCTAAGGTTGAAGCGAAGTTTAAGAACTTTGATTTCGAGCTTCCTTTGAAAGTGACTAGCTTCCAGATTATCGTTCCTCCTTTTGCACCTATCGACTGTAAAGGTCCTACCCTTAGCTCGAATGCGAAAGCAGCTTTGGATAAAGCGAAACCTGGTACACCTGTAATTATCAGAAACATTAAGGCTGCCACAAGTAAAGGCATGAAGCCTAAAGTGGCTCCTATTACAATTGATTTGAACTAATATGAAACAAGTTAAAGCGTTTTTCTTGGCAATCGTTGCTGTAGGACTATCCTTCAGCGCGGCTCAAGCACAGGTTTTAGATCCATCAGATGATGGTATTATTCCTGAGGCAACCAAACACTACCGCAATAATCGCGTAGTTCCTTATCCTTTCTTACGTCAGGATGACATGTTGTGGTCAGAGCGCCACTGGGAGCGTATTGACTTGCGTGAAAAGATCAATCTTCCATTGTACTACCCTATCAAGCCTATGCCGGATCGCAAAGCGCTATGGGATGTTTTGGTAGATGGTATTGTTACCGAGAATACGATCACAGAAATCTTCTTAGACGATAAGTTTGAGTTGCCATTGACCGTAGAAGAGGTACGTCAAAAGATTGAGCAGTACGATACTATTCCAGATCCAGACGATCCGTTTGGTCCACCACTAGCTATCGATACCATCACCATCAAAGCAAACAATGTTGTTGCGTATCACCTAAAAAGTGACTGGTACTTTGACAAGCAGCGCGGTGAGTTGAAAAACAGAATCATTGGTATTGCGCCAGAAGTACGTGACCCACGTAATCCAGCACTTACCTACAATCCGTTTTGGATTTGGTTCCCAGATGCGCGCTATGCAATGGCCACTTCTGTCGCTTACAATGAGAAGAACAACAACCAGCGTTTGACGTTTGATCAGATCATGCATTACAGAAAGTTCAACGCAGTCATTACAAAAATGGATAATGTTTATGACAGAACCATTTCTGACTACAAGCGTAACTCTGCTATGTCACAGCTACTAGAAGCAGCTGCGATTAAAGAAGAGTTACGTAACAAAGAACACGATATGTGGACGTACTAATAAAAGGTACGATCAGACATTCTTAAAATGCTCCTGCTACCTTTGTAGTGGGAGCTTTTTTTTGCTCCATACCCTATTCAAAATGGAATGCCTTATGAAACATGTAGATTACATTATTGTTGGCGGTGGTATTTCAGGCGCCATGCTGAGCTATACACTCATGAAGTATGGTGCAAGTGTGCAGCTGTTCGATTTGCCAGATGAGAATATGAGCTCAAAAGTAGCAGCAGGATTGTGGAACCCAATTGTATTGAAGAGGCTGAAGAAAGTATGGAAGGCTGATGAGATGATGGAAGAATTGGCCACTGTATATCCAGATATAGAGCGTTGGACAGATGCTTCATTCTTTGATCCAATTCCTATTCGACGTGTTTTTCATAACGCCGGGGAACAAAATGATTGGATGGGTTTAACTTCCTCTCCTGCCTTCTCCTCTTATCTCGATGATGAGCTAGCGGATTTACCCAAAGGGATCGTCGGAGACCACCGTTCAGGACTTATGAAGGGCACAGGGAGATTGCGCGTGAATATCTTTATGAAAGCGGTTCGTGAGCAGCTCATGGGTACAGGTAACTTCAGCAACGCTCGATTCGAATGGGACCAGGTGATTCGGGATGAAGAAGGTGTGAGTTATGGTGAATTGCGTGCACATGCCGTGATTTCATGTCAAGGTACCCAGCTTGCTTTGGGACAAGGAGGGATTCCACAAAACGGGTTTGCACCAGTGAAAGGAGAAGTGATCGGAGTACGATTGGACCGTGATTTAGGAAGGGAATGCATTCATCAAGGACACTTTATGCTTGCCGAAGGTGATCATCGTGCTACTGTGGGAGCCACTTATGCTTGGGATGGTTTCGAGAAAGGCCCCAGTACGGCGAAAAAAGAAGAATTGGCCGATCATGTTCGAAAAGTGTATAACGGGTCATTTGAAATAGAACAACATGTCGCAGGCGTTCGTCCTGCCACCAAAGACAGGAGACCGATGGTAGGTCCACATGCAGACTTAGCACATACCTATATATTCGGTGGTATGGGATCGCGGGCCGTACTTATGGCACCCTACTTATCGCGTGTACTTGTAGAACACTTCATGTATGGCGCACCCTTACTTGAAGAGTGTTTGCCAAAAAGGTTCGCTCCTACTTCTTAAAGGCGTCTTTGTCGTATTTGACAAATAATGAAAGCCAAGTCGTTCGTGCAATACGGAAAATCACAGGGGCTGTAAGAACTAATATTGCAGCAAGTGCACCAATAGTTGGCCACATCTCCCATCCGAAGAATACGCTGAAGATGATGTATACTGCGACGAATAGTGCTACTGTGTAGCCGTAGCTAACGTACATAGCACCGTAGTAGAAGTTGGGTTCTGGCTCAAAGTTCTGATCACATTCGCTACAGCGTGGATTGAAGTCTGTAAGCGTTTTGAACTTGTAAGGATTCGACTCGGGGTAAATGTCGCCTTCCATGCATCTTGGACATTTGCTTTTCGTGATGGCGTAGACTTTTGTTCCTTTTAACATGTTCGTCAGAAATTTCTGTATTGGAGTGTAAAAATACGAAGTAGCCCCGTGGTTATTTGATACTTTTGTCACGATGATTTTAGCACTGAACAAGGCCTCGTTGTTTTTCGGGGGACGCGCCATTTTTAATGAAATTGGATTTCAAATCAACCCTGCCGACCGAATAGGTTTGGTGGGTAGAAATGGAGCGGGAAAGAGTACCCTTTTGAAACTAATCGCGGGGGACTACGCCTTGGACGGCGGCTCGATGAGCAAAGCGAAAGAAGTACGTATCGGATTCTTGAGGCAAGATCTCAAGATGGATATGGACAAGAGTATCATGGATATCGCCCGAAGCGCTTTCGACGAGATTGCTCGAATTAATGAGCGCATTGAAGAGATCAACAAAGAATTTGAAACTCGCACAGACTACGAAAGTGATAGTTATTCTGCACTGATCGTGGAGGTGAGTGAGTTGAGTGAACGCTTTGGGATATTAGGTGGTGACAGCATTGATGCAGATGTTGAGCTCGTTCTAAAAGGACTCGGATTTGCCCCAGAGGTATTCGATAAGCCGCTTCATACATTTTCAGGAGGCTGGCGGATGCGCGCTGAATTGGCCCGTCTGCTACTACAAAAGCCTGAACTTCTGCTGCTCGATGAGCCCACCAACCACTTGGATATTGAAAGTATCATGTGGCTTGAAAAGCATCTTAGCGGGAGCAGTCAAACGCTTATGGTGGTGAGTCACGATAGAACCTTCTTGGACAACGTGACCAACAGAACGATTGAAATTACCATGGGGAAAGCCTATGATTTCAATGCCCCGTATAGCCGTTATGTGGAGCTGCGAGCAGAAATCCGTGAAAAACAGATGGCTGCTGCTAAAAATCAGCAACGAGAAATTAAGCAAACCGAAGAACTGATTGAGCGGTTTAAAGCGAAAGCAAGTAAGGCCTCTTTTGCTCAAAGTTTGATTAAAAAGCTCGACCGAATGGAGCGCATCGAAGTGGATGAAGAAGATACCGGGAGCATGAACTTTAAATTCCAGCCAGCACCACGTAGCGGTAAGGTGGTGGCCAAAGCGGACGGTGTGCATAAAAGCTACGGAGAGAAATTGGTCCTGAAAGGGGTTGATGTTGAGATCGAACGTGGTGATCGTATGGCTTTTGTAGGTCAAAACGGACAAGGTAAATCGACCTTAGTTAAAGCGCTTATGCAGGAAATCCCAGCAGATGGCGTGCTAGAGCTTGGTCATAATGTGCAGGTGGGATATTTCGCCCAAGATCAAGCAGATGAGCTCGATGGTGAAATCACCGCTTTACAGACGATCGAGGATGCCTCTCCAGAGGAAATGCGCAAGCATGCTCGTAGCTTGCTCGGTTCATTTATGTTTAGAGGTGAAGATGTCGAGAAGAAGGTTAAAGTGCTTAGTGGTGGCGAACGTGGTCGTTTAGCGTTATGTAAACTGCTGTTAAAGCCCATCAATTTCTTGGTGATGGATGAACCCACGAATCACTTGGACATGAACAGTAAGGACGTTCTGAAAAAGAGCTTGCTAAGCTTTGACGGCACCCTACTCGTAGTAAGTCACGATCGTGAATTTTTAGAAGGGCTGGTCACTAAAACTGTCGAGTTTAGAGACCATAAGGTAAAGACCTTGCTCGGTGGTATCGAATACTACCTCGAACAACGTAAACTAGCTGATATGCGTGCGGTAGAAGCTAAAACCGCAAAAAGCAAGGCTAAGAAGCAGGAAGAGAAAGCTTTAGATGAGGCGACAGGGCTAAGCTACAAGGAGCGTAAGCAACTCGAAAAGGACAAGCGCAATGCAGCTAAAAAATTGGCTGAAGTCGAAGAAAATATTGAAAACTTAGAGCAGGAATTGGCGGATTGGGATGCAAAACTTGCAGATCCTAAGGGCTATCAGGAGTTGATGGCACAGACTGATTTCTACCCGAAATACGAACAGAAAAAGGCCGATTTAGAAGCCACTATGGAGTTATGGGAGCAGTTAAATTTAGAAAAAGAGGAATTGGAGCAGCGCTTGCCTGCTTCGTAAGCATAGGGGTTTGGGCACAGCCGAAACTCGTAGTTCAGGTCGTTGTTGACCAGATGCGAGCCGAGTATTTGCAACGTTTTGAGCACCAGTTCGCTCCAGATGGAGGGTTCCGTACGTTATTAGATAGCGGGTTTCAGTACAGCAATACCCATTACAACTACATACCAACTTACACTGGACCTGGACATGCGAGTATTTCTACCGGTACTACTCCGAAATACCACGGTATCGTAGCAAATGATTGGCTGGATGTTCGCAGTGGTTATGAAATGTATTGTGCTGAGGATACGACTGTGCGTCCCATAGGTACTGTGGAGAGTAGCAGTCGTAGATCGCCAAAGAATTTACGTGCACTTACATTTTCTGACGGCATTAAACTCTACAGCAATGGGCGTGGTAAAAGTTTTGGGGTATCGGTTAAAGATCGCGGAGCTATTTTTCCAGCGGGACAACTGGCCGATGGGGCGTTTTGGCTCGACAACAGCATGCATTTTGTAACTAGCAGTTATTACATGAATCGCCTTCCGGAGTATGTGGAAAAATACAATCGTAAGGAGGAGGCGATGGGCTTGATGCGTCGCAAATGGAAATTGGAATTGGCCGAACGAAAGTATGAGGAAAGCTTGGAGGATGAAAATCCTTATGAGCCAAAGTTGAATAAGGGAACCTCGAGTTTTCCTTATGATCTAGAGGCATTGGTCGCATCGAAAGGCTTAAGTATCCTTAAAAATACACCTGTAGGTAATGCCCTAGTGCTGGATATGGCCCTTGAAATTCTGAAAAACGAAGACCTCGGTAAGGACGACGATTGCGACTTTTTAGGCGTAAGCTTCTCCTCCACAGATTATGCAGGACATACCTGGGGCGTTCGCTCGCGAGAGGTACATGACATGTATTTAAAGCTCGATGAGCAGCTCGGTAGATTGATTCGTAAGCTCGACAATAAGGTTGGGAGAGACCACTATGTATTATATCTGACTGCAGACCATGGTGCGAGTGAAAATCCAAATCATTTACGCAACTACGGTTTTGACGTTCGTAATTTCCAAAATGCTGATGTAGTTGCGGCTACCAATGACCGAATCGCTCAGAAGTTGGGAGTAGAAAATGCGATCTCGAAAATTATTAATCATCACATTTTCCTGAATAGCTGGGCGAAGAAGAATGCAAATGAGATTGCGATTGTCGTAGAGCAAACCGATCCTTTCCTCCATGTTTACAGTTCAAACCAGGTCCGTATGGGCCATGGAGATGAGCTCGTTGCACTCCTAAATCAAGGCCATCAGAGCAGGTTTTCAGGGGATTTAGTATTTACTCTTCAGCCGAACTGTATTTTCTACGGACCGTATGGTTCTACCCACGGTACGGGATACACCTATGATACCCATGTGCCTTTCCTCATGTTAGGAGGCTCGATCGCACCTGGAACAAATGATAACAAAACCGCTGTTACGGATATCGTAGATATCGTCGCACGCGCTATTAATCTTCCATATGCGCCGAATAGCTGGGTTCAATAGCCCCTTTGATCTTTAGAATGCTAAAGATTTTTGTAGTTTAGACAAAGTTGAAACAACTAAAGAGACTAAGACCTATGAAAAAATTACTATTGATCGCAGTAGCCGGATTGGCACTTGCTTCGTGTGGTACTACTTGTGACTGTGACTTAATGCAAGACAGCTATACTTTCGATCCTATAAATGGATGGCAACCTAGCGCAACTACCACCTTAGCTACAGATACCTGTCTACCTGCTGGAGTTATCGACTCTGTGACTACAGGTGCAGGGGCATTTTTAAATGTCACCCGAGTAGAGTGCCCATAAGCACACTTCACATTGATTATTAGAAAAGCCCGATACGTCTTGAGATGAATCGGGCTTTTTGATACTTCTACTTACCTCAGCTTAAAAGAGGCAGTACATCATTTTGCGTTAAAAGCGGCAACTACACGAACGATGAGTGAGATGATGTAAATCACCAAACCATAAAGTGCTGTGATGCTACTTACTTTGAGTCCGCCCGCAAGCATTGCTTGACTAACGCCTCCCATAGCTTCGATACCTTGAAATGCACCATAGAGGCCTATTAATTGGCCTAAGAATCCAAAGGCTAATGCGATTAAACCGAGCTCTTTCACGGCTGGCTTACGCAAGAATGCTGTGATCAATACTGCTAAGAGAATAATCGTGAGGATCCCCATAAATAGCGGTCCTCCCATGTAAAATAAATCTATCATACTACTACGTTTTAGTTTCCTCTAAGTTGGAGATTTCAACGCAAAACGGACCTGTCAAATCCCCTTGTTGAAGCGCAGAATCCACATTTTACAGCGGGTCACGTATTTTTCTTGGATTTTCTACGCTACATTCAAGCCATGAAGAATATTTGGACGTACCGCATCATCTTCTGGTGTGCTGCCTTGATTTTAGTTACTGGACTTCTGCTGAGCTTTGTTCCACATTGGACTCTTGCTTGGATGCTTGCAACTTTCTTAATGCCAAGTGCATTATTTGGTCGTTGGATCAGTGGGATTATTCTCCGTAACAAACTTCCATGGCGGTATTGGCTATATGTATCCATAGGTGTACTCTGGTTCGCATACATGGGCGCTATTGGGGGATACTGGCTTTTATTCGAACTTGATCCAGACCAATTTCCCGAAGTATTGATCAATCCAGTGTTCTCTTTCATTTGGGTAGGTGCTTTCACAACTGCCGACTTGCTTTTGGAACGTCATTATTTCCCTTCAGCGGACGACACTCCCGCTATGGTCCAATTCATTTCTGAGCGGAAGAATTTTGAAGTACGCGAGGACGCTATTCTTTTTATCGAATCTCGTGATCGATTCACCATCGTTCACACTTCGGAAAAAGACTACCCTACAACCACCGGTATCACAGCTTGGTCGGAGCAGCTTCCCAACTTCATCAGGACGCATAGAAGCATCCTTTTAAACCCCGTTCACATAGTTTCAACGAGTAAAACTTCAGTGACCTTATCGCACGATGGTCGCATTGAAGAAGTACCTGTGAGTCGTTCCTATGGGGAAAAAATCACACTCATTCCTCGAAAAAAGGAATAGGCATAAAAAAGCCCGACACCTTGCGGTATCGGGCTCTGTATGTTTAAGAGAAATTTGACTATTTCAAACCTTCCTCAATCATTTTGTTGAATTCATCCAATTTTGGAAGAACTACGATACGAGTACGACGGTTCGCGGCACGACCCTCGCGAGTATCGTTTGAAGCAACTGGTACATACTCACCACGACCCGCAGCAGTCATGCGCTCAGGAGCGATGCTGAAGTCGTTCTGTAAGACACGTACGATGTTTGTTGCACGACGTGCACTCAACTCCCAGTTATCTTTAACACAATCAGTAGCGATTGGATCAGTATCAGTATGACCTTCTACCAAGATCTCAAGAGCCGGTTTCGCAGCCATGATCTTTGCAACCTTGCTTAATACGTTCTTTGCATCTTTGCTGATGTACGCAGAACCTGGACGGAACATAAGTTTGTCACTCAAGTTTACGTAAACTACACCTTTTTCAACGCTGATTTGTACGTCCTGGTCGTTCATATCACCTAGAGCACCCTTCAACGAAGTTACCAAAGCAAATGTTACACTGTCTTTGCGGTTCATTGCATCTTGAAGACGAGTGATAGCAACTTCTTTTTCGTTGATGCTTTCTAGTGTCTTCTCCATGTTCTGAGCATTCTTAGCGCTCATTTGTGTCAAATCACCTACTTGCTTCATCAAATCTGAAGACTGCGAACGCAAAGCGCTCAACTCTTTTGACTGAGCTTCCTTAGCGGCAGTAGCTGCAGCCAATTCCATCTTAGTGTTGCTCAATTTGTCAGAAGTCGTTTGCTGAAGTGTCTCAAGCTCAACGTATTTCTTTTTGCTTACACAGCTTGACATTGTCAAAGCAGCGGCAACAGCGAATACAAATACCTTTTTCATTTTGTCTCTTTTGGTTTCCTAATTAGCGCAAAAATAACAACTTATATGAGTGTACAAGCCTTAGAAACCAAGATTTATGTAACTTTAGTGTGTTTAAAAACTTAATCTGATGAAAAAACTCCTATTAACCGCCGTATTAGCCTGTTTTACAATCGTTTCCTACGGTCAGGAAAAGCCAACAGAGGCGAAAGCACACACATGTACTGAGGCTTGTGATCACAGCGAGAAGCAAGAAATGAAAGGGTGCTGTAAAGCTGCCAAGGCTGAAGGCAAAGAATGCTCAAAATGTGAGTCTCCAAAGAAAGTAGCTATGAAATCTTGTTGCTCTGAAGGTGGCAAAACTGCTTGTGGCGACTCGAAACCTCCAAAACCAGCAAAGCACGCAAAGCATGCTAAGGCGGAAAAGAAGTCTTGTTGCTCGGAAGGTGAGAAGACATCTTGCGGTTCGGCGACGAAATAATTACAAATACATTCGATTCATGGGCGCATCTCTACCACAGTAGGGATGCGCTTTTTTATTTGACCTTTCCCGCGAGGTAATCGTCAAGGAATGTGCGGAGGGTAGATTCCACATCCAGGTTTTTCGCGATGATCTTCTTCTCACTGTCGAGAATGAGCTTTTTAGGTGTCGATGGGATGTAGTAATACCACAAGAAATTGGGGCGTTCAAAATCACTTTCGAACCCATTAATCCAGTCAAGGTCTTTTTCCTTGATGTATGTATTCCAATTTGAGAATTCGTTTTCTAAGGTGATTGCAACCACTTCTACACCTTTGTCCTTGTATTCATCGTACAGCTTTTTAAGCTTCGGAGTCTCCTTTTTACAGTGGCCGCAGGTCGAATCCCAGAAGAATAGTATCGTCACCTTTGCTTCCACATCGCTCAACTTCATCCGGCCGTCGTTCGTATCAAATGCAAAATCACGCGCTGGATTCCCTATGAGCTCTGTACTTAAACCATTCGCCTTCTCCTTGATTTTGGCCAGGTCATCTTTCGACATCCAGTCCGCGAAGTTTTCATTGTAATAGCGCTGTGCCAACCATACGAAGACCTTGTCCTCACCCATATAGTTGGATGTCTCATAAGTGTAAGTTGCTGAGCTCACCAAGACTTTCAATACTCCTGGATCCATTTGACGATCAAATAACCTATTTAAGTGATAGATTATCGTATCCGGGTTGTGGCCCAACACGCGTTCAAAATAGGTCTTTCTATTATTTTCAAAAAATGGATTAATCAACGTGTTCGCAGAAGCCAGATTGGTGTGATCCCAGAAATGGCTGCGTAACCAGTATACATTTGTGTCAGGGTTCAAAGGCAACAATTGAGGCATCAAAAACTCCTTCAAAGCTGGATCCTTCACCTCATTAAGAAAGGCTCGTATGTCTTTTTCTTTTGGGCTCTTCGAAAGCAGTGTTTTAAATGCTGCAAATTCCTCATTGCCCGGACCCACTCTCTTAGATTCTGTAATGTTGTTGTAGTCAATTTCTAAGGATACTTCGCCCTCACTTAGCACTACATCAAAAGAGTGCTCAGCATCTAAATACACAATGAAAATACCTGTTTCCGGAAAGCTTTTCTCAGCACTGAAACATCCATCTAGTACAGGTATATCTTGCTTTACGGCAAGACTTTTACCGCGCAAATAAGCAATACGTACCGATTGTAGGGTATCGGGTGCGTTAGTGATACATCCTTGAATAACTGATTGTGATTGCCCCGTAAGGCTCGCAAAAAACAGCAGTACTAAAAGAAGTTTTTTCATTTCGTTTATCGTTTAGTTTAGCCCTCCTAAGATAGAGGAATTCAGGAATTCAATGAAGCAACGAATGCTCTGAATACGTCCTTATGCGCCTCCAAATCTAAGGATGGGGAAAGTGCAACTCGGGCAATATAGTCTTTGTCTGCTTCTTTAGTCGTGCCTTGAGTAGAGGTCGCTGGGATGGTCCAGTAGCAACCTTTTAATTGACCATAGCTCACGCAGTATTTACTTTCTGTCGGTAACGACTTAATCATCATATCGATTAATCTGTCGTTTAATTCTCGCTTGTATTCTTCTCGCTCCTGAGCCGTAGCTCCTTTGGTAGGTAAATCAAGGGAGAACACTGAAGGGGTGAAACCACGGCTGGCAAGATCGGGAGAGACAAAATTTATTTTTGCCTCAGGCAATACTTGTTCTATGAAACTAACGAACTCCCGCGTATTGATATACGCGTCAGCTATGCGCTTGTTCATAGATGGCAATTGCTCAGCGAGAATGTCGTATTGACGTGGTGTAGCTTCATTGTCGCACACTTGTAAGTGCTTTTCAATGTATGGGATAAGTGCAGCACCGGCTTGATTGGAAACGCAGATACCTGCTGTACATTTCCCTCCACTCGGAAACTTTGAACCGCTCATGTAAGCAATGGTGGAAATGCCCGAAAAGATGTCTGAATCCCCAAGGAAATGGACATTCGGACAAAAGGTTTGGTCTAATATAAAAACAGGTGCGACCGCTTGATCTCCCGAGGGCGTCGATCTAGGCGCAAGTAAAGCGCTACGCAAAGCATCGAGGTTTGGCACCTCTACCCTTGGATTTGTTGGAATTTCTGCAATGATGTAGGGAATAGCATCCTGCTTTGCTGCCTGGGTAAGAGTATGCTGTACGCTGAGTACCATATCTGCATCACCGTCTACTTCCAGGTCCACGATAGAGACATGATCATAGCACGTGGCGACGCGTCTTGCTTGATCGTTTGTACCTCCGTAACAATTGGGAGGAACAATGAATTGGACCTTTTTTCCCGGATAGATATCCTGTGCGGCATGCAGTACACCCATCATGATCGCATATTGCATAGACAATCCACTGGATGCCACTAGCCCTTCTGTTGGGGCATTGGTGATGGTTTTTACTGAAGCTCGTACGGACTCTTTTGACGCTTCATTTATCGCTGGAACAGCCTTTTCAACCGTGTTGTCGTGAACGATATGCTTAAGAACCTGTAAGGAGTTTTCAGGTGTCATCGCCACAGTTTCACGTCTTCTAAAGTGCTGTATATCTACTACGTAATGTTCAATGTCATCATTTAATATTGCCAAAACAGTTCCGTAGCCTGGAAGGTAATTAATGGCTATGTCCGTGCTGGAAAAAGTGACGCCTATCGATTTTGTACTTAAACTTGAATACCCAATTGTGATTCCATTAAAGTTATCAGATACCGGATGTGAATTGGTATTGACTACCTCGAATTGATATCCATAGACATTGCGGATAGTATCTAAATCAAAGACTGCAGGAAGCGCTTCTTGTACTAGAATTCTAGTCTGACGACCGTCGAGATAATTCTTACGCAAAACTGCGAGTACTGGTGCCGTTGCTGAATCGAAGGAGATAATCCTACTCGGGTCAACATTTAAGCCCTTTGAATAATACCATTCGAGAATACACGACAATGGGTGACCCAGACGTATGTAATCGTAGGCAGTTGGTAATTCGGCAAGCTTGTTTTTAGCAGAATCTTGCACCTTGAAAAGCGATTCCAATTCAGAAATGAATCCTGATTTAGCAGCTGATTCATCGTATATATCTAAACGATGAGTCGTCAATTTAAGCCAATCGCTTGGCATGTTTTCGATAAGTGAAGAAATATAGGAGCGTGCCGCCGATGAGTTCATATCAGATTATTGTAAGTCTAAATTAGAGCTTTCGATGTGTTCGTTTGTATTTGACGTTTGAATTTTTTGCCTACCGGTAAAAGATCGGGGGCCCTGGTACCCAAACACGTTGAGAAAGCCTGTTCAGCTTCGCTAGAGCTTCGGTGAGTGGATTTTTTGCCTACCGGCAAAAGATCCAGATCCGGGGGCCCTTGTACCCAAACTTTTTTAAAACCGGTCGGCTGCGCCGATCCTGGTTTTTTGTACCCAAAAGTCACTTGAAAGCGCGCTTTCGTGACTTTTGGGTACAAAAAAACCGCCCCTCCGGGGCGGTTTAAAAAAGATTTGTGGGCTATACTGGATTCGAACCAGTGACCTCCGCCCTGTCAAGGCGGCGCTCTAAACCAACTGAGCTAATAGCCCTTGAGCATGGCAAATATAGGTTGTGGGAAGAATTTCGAGCAGAATTGTTCCATGAAAATTTTACGCTAACTCATTGGATACGCTGTTCACTATTTAAGATGGCTCTACTTTTTGCGATACATGTATTTTGAAACAAAATTAACCGTTATGAAACTTCGTGTTTTTATTCTAGCCTTTGGCCTTTCACTAAGTGCTTGGGGTCAAGCTGCTCACACTGCCATTATTGCAGGTTCAGTTATCGACTCAATCACTGGAATGGGGGTTCCAAACTACCCTGTATTTGTTTCTGACTCCTCAAGTTCGATTGGAGGTGGCGTATCCTTGACTCTGCTAACCGATGCCAATGGTTATTACAATGATACGGTTCTTCTTTACAGTGTAAACGGGATGATTCTCGTTCAAACCCAGGATAGTTGCAGTGGAAATTGGCAATCAGACTACACCGTATACACTAGTAATACGCCTTCTTATTTTTCGATGTACAGTTCTTTTATGATTTGCGGATCATCAACAACAGGTGGTGGACCTTCAAATACAAGCTGTCAAGCAGGTTATGCGTTTGATTCAACCTTAACGGGAATGGGACAAATCGTCATTTATAACACATCCTTTGTTGATAGCACGATGCAAAACCCTAGTGTCAACTACATGTGGGATTTCGGCGATGGATCCGTTACATCAGGGGCTTATCCCTCGCACATTTACACGGCACCAGGAACCTACAGCGTATGCTTAACTTTAACTGCAATGGACAGCTCTGTTTTCGGAGGATCTAGCTGTACCAGTACTTTTTGCGATACGATTGTTGTTGACAGTACTGGCAATGTGCTATACAAAAATGTTAATGTTACATTGAACGTGTATAACCCCGAACAAATGAGCGTCAAAGCTTCTGTCATGGATGAAATACGCGTTTTCCCGAATCCAAGCAGCGGCCTAGTTTGGGTTGACCTACCCGTATTATCTGATATTTCACTTCATACCATGGGGGGCCAATTACTCTTTAGTGCAAAAGGTGTACAGGAAAAAACGGCATTACCAATACTCCCGAGCGGCACCTACATCCTAGATGCAGTCAGCGGATTAGGTACAGCGAGAACCATGATTGTGGTTCGATAAGAGGAATTGGACACCGAGTACTTGTGGAGTAGAAGTACTTCAAAGTAAATAAGTTATAATAAATGTCGAAGGCTCGATTTATTAGTCGACATTTGTACTTTAATTATTATTATGAATCAAGGAACAGTAAAGTTCTTTAATAATGACAAAGGTTTTGGCTTTATTAAAGATGACAATTCAAGCACTGAGTATTTCGTGCACGTAACAGGTCTAGTAGATCAAATCGAAGAAGGTGACGAGGTCGAGTTTGAATTGAAAGAAGGAAAGAAAGGTTTAAACGCTGTAAACGTAAAGCAGCTCTAAGTTTATATCATTAGATTTCAGAGGCCTCCATTAGGGGGCCTTTTTTTGTGCCCAAATTTTTGATGGTCGAAACAAGGACCATCCATAAAAAAGCCCCCGCCAATTGAATAAGCGAGGGCTTTGTAGCTCCGAAGGGAATCAAACCCTTATCTCAGGCTCCGGAAACCTGCATTCTATTCGTTGAACTACGGAGCCAATTCCGTTCCGGCAAAAATGTAGATTATTATCCGATTATCGATCCACTTTCTGCACCATGTTCTGGTGTCATAATGCGAAGAGCGCCATCTGCATCTTCAGCCATTAAGAGCATTCCTTGTGAAACTACTCCTCTGATCTTGCGTGGTGGTAAATTCATTAAAACCGTAACCTTCTTGCCTACCATCTCCTCTGGGGTAAAGTGTTCAGCAACGCCCGACACAATCGTTCGCTGATCTAGGCCGGTATCTACGAGGAACTTAAGCAAACGATCGGCTTTCGGTACACGCTCAGCTTCGAGAATGGTTCCTACGCGAAGATCAAGCCCCATGAATTGGTCAAAAGAGATGTCTTCTTTCTGAGGCGTATGCGCTACCTCAGCAACTGCCTCATTCTTAACTTCCTCATTTATTGCTGCAGCCGCGGCCAATTTTTCGCGTTGCTGGTCCATCTGCTCATCCTCCACTTTTGCAAACAATAATTCGGCTTTGCCGAGCTGTGTTCCTGGCTTGATAATCATTTCTTGATCTGTGGATTCCCACTCAGGGATACCGCTCATTGCGAGCATATCGCGCAACTTTTGCGCAGTACTTGGCAAAAACGGTTCAAAGACAATCGCTAGGACTGCAGTGATTTGTGTTGCCACATATAATACTGCGCCTGCTCTAGCAGGGTCTTGCTTGTATACTTTCCATGGCTCCTGCTCTTGAAGATATTTATTTCCCAGTCGAGCTACATTCATCGCCTCACCTACTGCTTCACGGAACTTAAAGGCTTCGATAGATTTAGCAATCTTACGACCGTATGAACTCATCACCGCTAAGGTTTCACGATCCTGATCAGTCAGGGATCCGGGCTCTTGAACGATGCCATCGTAGTATTTGTGGCTGAGTACCATGACGCGGTTAACAAAATTTCCTAAACCAGCGACCAATTCGCTGTTGTTGCGCTGTTGGAAATCGGCCCAAGTAAAGTCATTATCCTTTGTCTCAGGCATCGTTGCTGTTAGTACGTAACGTAAAACATCTTGCTGTCCCGGGAAATCTTCGAGGTACTCATGAAGCCAAACTGCCCAGTTTTTACTGGTGCTCAATTTGCGCCCTTCCAAGTTTAAGAATTCATTTGCTGGCACCTGCTTCGGCAAAGCATATTCGCCGTGTTGCTGGAGCATCGCTGGGAAAATGATACAGTGGAATACAATGTTGTCCTTCCCAATAAAATGAACAATCTCAGCATCATCGCCTTTCCAATACTCCTCCCAAGTATCTGGAAGTAATTCTTGGGTTGCGGATATATAACCGATCGGCGCGTCAAACCAGACGTACATCA
This sequence comes from uncultured Schleiferiaceae bacterium, assembly GCA_965656315.1. Taxonomy (GTDB): domain Bacteria; phylum Bacteroidota; class Bacteroidia; order Flavobacteriales; family Schleiferiaceae; genus UBA10364. The sequence goes on from CBFHKC010000008.1 coordinate 31,338, forward strand.
CCTTGCCTTCTGCCCCTTCTACTGGTACCGGGATTCCCCAGTCTAGATCGCGGGTCATGGCGCGTGGTTGTAGTCCGTCACCGGCGTTCAACCAGCTCAAACATTGCCCTAAAACATTCGGCTTCCAACCTTCACGTGACTCCAAAAATTCACGCAAATCATCGGCCAATTTATCCAGCGGCAAGAACCAATTCGTCGTCTTGCGCAATTCCGGGGTTGCCCCAGAGAGTGTACTTTTAGGAGCGATCAGATCCGTTGCGTTTAATGAGGTTCCGCAACTCTCGCACTGATCGCCATAGGCATCTGCGTTATGACATTTTGGACATTCGCCTGTGATGTAACGATCGGCTAAAAATTGGCCAGCTTCAGGATCAAAATACTGCTCCGTCTCGGTCGCTTCGAGCGCGCCTTTGTCGTACAAGTTCTTGAAAAACTCTTGAGCATTACTGTGATGCTTTGGACTAGAAGTACGGCTGTAGTGATCAAAGCTAATCCCAAAGCCATCGAAAGCGCCCTTCATCATTTCATGATAGCGGTCGACGACCTGCTGTGGGGTGATGCCCTCATTTTTCGCTTTGATGGTGATTGGCACCCCGTGTTCATCTGAACCACATACAAATTTGACGTCCTTGCCACGCATTCGTAAGTACCGTGTGTAGATATCTGACGGAAGGTAACACCCTGCGAGGTGTCCTATGTGGATGGGGCCGTTTGCATACGGTAACGCCGCGGTTACCATAATTTTTTTGTTTGTGCTCATGCGTGCCTGTTAACCATTAATTCGTTCTGCGAAGATAATGAGGTTTTATGTGCTATTTTTCGAGAATGAAACAAAGAATTCCAGGCCTGCTCAAAGCAGGTGATACCATCGGGTTGAGCGCTACGGCAAGGTTTGCAACCCAAGAGATGATTGATACGGCTAAGAAATATATCGAGGCGGCCGGTTTTCGTTGTTATTACGAACCTTCGATTTTGACCCAGCAAGGTCAAGTTGCAGGCAGCATTTCTGAGCGCATCGATAGTTTCAATAACCTGGTTTATCACCAAGAGGTGAAAGCCATCTGGAACATTCGCGGCGGTTACGGATCTGCGGAAATAGTAGATCTTGTAGACTGGAATGCACTCTGGGCATCGCCTAAGTGGCTGATCGGATTCTCTGATTTCACGACATTCTTGGCACATGCCTATCAAAAGGGATTGGCAGGACTGCACGCTCCGATGCCTGTGAGCTTCGAGAGCACAGCCGCTGGTGATATGGAAGCGGTGTTTGCCGCACTGCAACAAGGCGAAGTGAAATACACGCTATCGAGCGGTGCTTTCGGGATTACAGGTACACTTTTGGGCGGTAATCTTAGTGTATTGTATTCCATCTATGGCACCCCTTCTCTACCTTCTCTCTCAGGATCAATTTTGTTCTTAGAGGACCTCGATGAATACCATTACCACCTAGATCGAATGTTGCTCGCTTTAGCGCGAAAAGGAGCCTTCGAAGGTGTTCAAGCGATTCTGCTCGGAACGTTTTCAGATATTCACGATCACGACACACCTTGGGGAAATGACGTACGATTTACGCTGCGCCGCTACTTTGAGACATTAGGTATACCTGTGATTGAAGGTTTTAATGTGGGCCACGCCGAGCGAAATGTGCCCCTCTTCACAGGAGTTTCTGCGAGAATCAGCCAAGGAGAATTAACGGTTTCCATAAAAGAGGCGTAGATAGACGTTGTGGATTTGTGTGAGTTGTTCACATTATTTGTCTTTAGCACCTTTTAGCTCCAATTTATTGGAATGACAGGATTAGACGCAGAACTCAAGGCCATCGACTTGCTCAACGGACAAGGCCACAATGTATTATTTCACAACTACCGAATGGGGCGAATCCAAGTGGATATCGTTAGCCAAAAAGCAAACACTTTATTTATGGTGGAGGTCAAGTACCGAAGGTGGCGTACAGACATCCCCGAGGAGCTAATCAGTATGGCACAACAAGAGCGAATAATCCGGGCCGGGAGCCATGTTTTGGGCAAATGTGGGCTGGGTGAATTGGTTCTGATACTCATACATTATTATGGAGACGGTTCAAATCCGCTCATTTTTCCATTAAATGTTAGCTAAAGTTCGCCTGTAAAAGAGTCCTTTAGGGTAGAATCACTGTACCTTTGCATAAATTAATTGCATCATGCGCAGTAACCGCTCAAACAAACCTCACGGTTCTTCTAAGGGACGACCAAAATCATCGGACAACAGATTCGCTTCTGGGCCTCGCTTCAGAGACGATAACCCAGACGAAGACCGCGGACCAAAGCGTACCTACGAGAAAAAATTCAGACGTGCTCAAGGGCGCACTGCAGAGCAACTTGCAGGAGCTAACGAGGATGTTCGTTTGAACCGTTTTCTTGCTAATGCAGGTATTTGTTCACGTCGTGAAGCAGATGATTTGATCGGTGCAGGTCTAGTGAGTGTGAACGGTGAGACGATTACCTCGATGGGGTATAAAGTGAAATCGTCAGACACGATAAAGTACAATGGCTCGTTAATCAAGACAGACAAGATGCAATATGTCCTCTTGAACAAACCGAAAGGTTTCTTGGCAGCTATGGACAGCCCGAAAGCAAAAAAGACAGTGATGGACTTAGTGGGAAATGCAACGAAAGAGCGCATTTACCCGGTAGGACAGCTGGACCGTTCGACCACAGGAGTATTGTTGCTGACAAACGACGGAGAATTGGCCAAGCGTTTGACCCATTCGACGAAAGGAGCGATGAATATCTACCATGTGGTTTTGGATAAAGCAATGAAAAAAGCCGACCTCGAACTACTCTCTAGTGAGATTCTACTCGAAGATGGTAAGGTGAAAGTAGAAGAGGCCAATTTTATCGGTGACAACCCTCGTGAGATTGGTATTCGTCTGCAAAACAACAGACACCGCGTGGTGCAGCGCTTGCTTGCGCACCTTGGATACGGCGTTGAAAAACTCGACCGTGTATCTTTCGGTGGTTTGACAAAGAAAACATTAAGCCGAGGCCACTACCGCTATCTTGATGCGAAGGAAGTTGGCTTCTTAAAGACCCGTTAGTATCGTGCAGAAGGCATTGCGCTTTGTAGGAATTATCTTCTTGGTGCTTGCGCTTCTAGCAGGTGGCACCGGAGCATATCTCTGGACCCAACGCGATGCTATTCTTCAGGGTGGGATCTCAAAAATCAACGAGCAGCTCAACGCGCCCGTTGCCGTGAGCACCCTCAAGCTCAATCTCTTTAGTGGGTTTCCTCGTGTGCGCATCGAACTCAGTGATGTGCGTATTGACGATGTCACGGGCAACTATGAGCACCTCTTGCAGGCGCAACGCGTAGGACTTGGAATGAATATCCTTGAAGTGATTAAAGGCACCTACAATGTTGAGGAGCTCGCCATCGAGCGTGGAAGTTTGCATTTGTATACCGATGGTCGAACTACCAATTGGTCACTGTTTAAAGAGAGTGAGAATGACTCGGCTCCCGTAGATTTAAAACGGGTTGAATTAAGCGGGATCCATCTCACGTATCGTGACAGTCATAGCAAGGACGACTATTCAGCACAGGTGAATCGTGCGATCATCAGTGGACGTATAGCCACACGGTCCACTTACGAGCTAACGGCAAATCTCGAGCACGCGGATGCCACTTACCAGGGGACTACAATGTTTAATGATGCTGAATTAGACGGGGTGTTGTCCATAAAAATCAGCGAAGATGACTGGGCCGTACAGAGCTCTCGTACTGTATTTAATGGAACCGCATTTAGCTACAATCTTAGTCCGAAGCGCACTTCAGTCAGTGCAAAAAATCTTGATGTAGTTGCACTAGAACGCTCCATAGAAGCCCTAGATTTTGGCGATATACACATGCATACCATGCGTGGGGACTTGAAGTGGGAAAGCGCTGGTGAACAGCAAAGTGCCGAATTCAACCCTACCGCAGTTTCCTTCACCTACAATGGTTTTGACGTTTTAGAATACCGAGGAACGGTACACATTGATTGGGGAACCTCTACATCTATTAGAGTGCCTGAGGTATACGTAAAGACGGCTACCGGGGAGGTTTCTGGAAGTATTCAGATCACCGGCGACCGTCCTAAACTCGAGGCACAACTCTCTGGAGGCTCGAATCTGAGCGAACTGTTTCAATTCGTTGATGTAGAGACCCTCTCCCATCCTATGGGATTTTGGAAAGGTCGAAACCTGATGATCGGTCAATCCTTTTTCAGTTGGGAAGATTTTAGTCCGATCGGTGAAACAGCTTTTGAAGGCGCATTCAGTATTCTCGATGGTTCGTTTGGAATCAGTGAGAGTACCATAGAATTTGAGAAAATCGAAGCTGACCTTACTGTAAAATCGGAAGGAGATGTGTTTATTGAGCGTTGCTTTCTACAGAGCGGTCAGAATAATGCCACGGTAACAGGAACTATTTATGACGCTTTAACCGGAGGGCGACCAAAGGTTCGTCTTCGCGCAGAGAGCCCCGCCATCGACATAGACCCGTTGCTATTCTGGGAGTTTGACGATGAGGGAGAAAGCGATGATGATTATGGATTTGACTTTGAGATAGACCTTGCTATAGACGCCATCAATATGGGCGAGTTCGATGGAACAAAGCTTCGAGGAACAGTGTACAATAGGGGTGTTAAGCTACTCGGCAGGGAAATGTTCATTGAAGGCTGTGGGGGTAGCTTTAGCGGTAATTGGGCTTTAGCAGAAGAAGATGGAGGTGGCCGATTTTGGTCGCTCGCTCGTGCAGATCAAATCGAGGTGGATCAACTTTTGAAAAGTTTCGACAGCTTTGATATTGAGGACTTAGACGAAAGCAATCTTAGTGGAACGGCTACCCTTCAAGGAGAGATGACCTTTCATTTTGACCCAGAATGGAACGTGATTTCTTCAGCGACCTCAATCGATGGGAAGGGAACTCTTCTCGACGGTAGACTACGGAACTATGCACCACTCGCTGAATTGGGAACGTTCATAGATCAAAATGAGCTGCAAACCATCAGCTTCCCGAAGATTGAAGGATCCTTCGGTGTGCGTGGAGACACACTAATTTTACCCGAAACTTTTGTAGAAAACAGCGCCATCAATTTCTGGGTTAACGGCTGGCAGAATTTGGAAACGGACGACTTGTCCTACAGTGTGCGTTTAGGACTAAAAGATCTTGCACTACGTGGAAAGAACAGCAACCGCGATTTAGGAGATTGGGTAAGTGAAGCGGAAAATAAAAGCCAACCCTACATACGCCTGCTCATCGGCTGTAATCTGGAGGATGTCTGTGTATCTCTAGACAAGCAACGAATAAAGACTCAGCTAAAAGAAACTTTGAAACAAGAACGCGAGGATTTAAAGAATCTATTTAAACCACGCAAAGAAGTCGAAAAGGATGATAGCCAGGGTGAATTTGAATTACTATGGCCAGAGACGAGCGATAGTCTTAGGGTGCAAAACTCGCTATAAAGTCTGCTCTAAATTCTCTCGTTGACTTTTCTAAAGCCGTTCGAACGATTCGTCTAGTATATAATCCTTCAGAAAAGTGAGCAGCAAGATGCTGTTCAACCAATTCTGGCTGCTTTTCCCATAATTTCTTAAGTGCCCAACCGATCGCCTTCTGTAAAATCTCAGGAGCATCCACTGCTGCTACTGGACAAAAGGCAAGTGTCTCCTCATAATGTCCATTCGCAATGAAATGCAGTGTCGCTACTACAGCTGCTCTCTTTTTCCATACCGAATCATCGCCCAAAAACTCGAGCAATAACGAGGTATCATCTGTTTCCATAGCATGCCGGCCTAATAAAGAATATGCGCAGGTATCCACTAAATCCCAATTGTTGATACCCTTAAAATTCGCTACGAGAAAGTCATGCCAGAAAACACGGTTGTCATATTCACTCTCAAAGCGACGTAACAGTGCAAAAAGGGCCGTATGACGTACTTCATGACACTCGTGAAGCAACCCAGTGGCGAGCGTATGCTCTTTCCATGAAAATCCATTCGAACGCGCCACGAGCCTACGGTGTGGAACCATGATACCTACAAATACATCGCCCTCAGCATAGCCGCCCTCGAAGGTTTGAAAGTACCTCGTAAAGTCATCGACACGGTCCGGTTGTATAAATGGTGTTAAGGCTAAAAATATCGGGTGCTGCCTATCCAAACTAATTACATGTTTTGAGCAAACACAGCATCCAAAGTTTGCTGTGCAAGTGGGTGGTACGAACTACGAGCATCCATATAAATCTTCTTTGCCCAATTTTGACGGTCCTCATCACCTTCGAGCATACTCTGATACATCGGCACAATGAATTTGCGGCGGCCTACCGAGGTTAAGAATGTATTCACTGTAGATTTGAAAATGTCCGGATCATGACCCTCGAATTCGGTGCGCAGGACAGCACTGAACCAAGCTGCAATAATTTCTGGGTTGCGAGATCCAGAGAACCCATAATTGGCATCTGCTAGAGCATAGTGCTCAACTGTGGCACCACCTGCCTCCAAACCTCGGATGTAGCGCAACCATTCGTGGGTAGACCAACGAATAGTCTGAGCTTGATCTACATACACCAATGATTTCACGTCTTTAGCTTCAGGGGCAACACTAAGCATCATTTTCACGGCCTCATCCACCATGACAAATCTGTTTGAAATAGGCAATGGACAGTTGCTAGGAAGTCCCTTAGCATACACCCATTCAACTACTCCGATGCTGTTCCACTCTTCATCAGTCATTTCTCTGGCCAATTCTCTTAAGAAGACCTCAGTCACCATCGTTTTGAATTTGTACTCCTCAAAATAGGACTTCAAAAACGCATCCCAACGCTCACGTCCCAACGTATTTTCACACAGTTTTAGGAAGTGAAAACCTTTGTCATAAGCAATGACATTCACCCCATCGTCGGGGTTTCTACCTGCCAAATCCTGCTTCATGCGCGTAGCTTCAGGATCGTTCTCCATCATTTCTGCAACACCTTTTACTAAATCATCATAGCTCAACGCTTCGAGCATATCCGCATAGTCAGCACCGTAGAGTCGCTCCATGATGCGCATTTCGAAATACACGGTGAAACCTTCGTTAATCCAGAAGTCATTCCAAGTGGCATTGGTCACCAGATTACCACTCCAGCTGTGCGCAAGCTCATGTGCGATCAAGCTCACTAAGCTGCGGTCGCCCACCACTACAGTAGGCGTCAAGAAGGTTAAACGCGGATTCTCCATTCCCCCGAAAGGAAAACTTGGCGGCAATACCAACATGTCGTAGCGGCCCCAATAGTAAGGTCCGTATAGTTCTTCCGCTTGGGTGATCATATCTTCGGTTCTCGAAAATTCAAAGGCTGCATTTCGAACCATTTCCGGCTCTGCATACACCCCGCTGCGCTCACCGATAGGAATAAACTCAAGGTCACCTACCCCTAACGCTAAGAGGTACGATGGAATAGGTTGTGGCATCGAGAATTCATAGACCCCGGTTTCATTTTTCAAAGAAGGATTCGATGCACTCATCAATGCTAACGTTTCCTTCGGCACTTTCACTTTCGCTGTGTATGTAAAACGAACGCCTGGACGGTCTTGACACGGCACCCAAGTTCGGGCTAAGATGGCCTGACTTTGTGTAAAGAGAAAGGGTTGACGCTTTCCTTCAGTAAGTTCTCTAGGATACCACTGCAGCGCCTCAGCTCCAGATGTGGTCTGATAGTCGATGCTGATCACCTTCGCTTGAGCGCCCGCAGCTATGGAAAGCGCCGATCCGAGTAATTCATCGGGAGTACTCAAGGTAAAATCGGCTACCTTACCATCAACACGAACCTCCTTGATATCCAATGCCTTACTGTCAAAAACTACAGTATCCGCATGAAGTTCGGCTAACGTCCAATGAGCGGTTGCGCGTATGATTTCTTGGGAAAAATCGACTTCCGCATCCCAATCCAGAGCAACCACCTTTGCCTCAGCGGTGCTATAACTGTGGGGATCAACGAAGAGCGCCTCACGAACCGAGGTGTCTACAGCAACGTCGATATTGTTCGAGCGGATGGGCCCGGAAACTTGTGGTGCTTCGGTGGTACACTGTACAAAAAACAAGGTGCTCAACGCGCTAAAAAGCAGGGCCGGTAGTCTTCTCATTATTTCTTAATTTCAGAACTACAAAATACGAGAAATGAAAGAAAACAACAGCCTAATCACTAAGCTGATTATCAGCAGTCTTAGCGTATTTGTTGCTGACTGGTTATTGCCGGGCGTACACATTGATAGTTTTATCACGGCAATAGGTGTAGCTATCGTACTAGGTATACTCAATGCAACCCTTAAGCCGATACTGCTCATCGTTACCATTCCGCTAACCCTAGTGACCTTCGGCTTATTTTTATTTGTCATCAACGCCATTGTGATCGGCGTGGCAGATGCCTTGATCGAGGGACTTTACGTCAGAAGCGTCTGGTCTGCCATAGTGTTCAGCTTCCTCATCTCAGTGATCAGTTCATTTATGTATAAAAGTGGAAGTTAGGAACGTTGTTAAGGCAAGACAACTGTTTCCCAAGATGCATGAATTCCAAAAGTAGATTTGGCCAATTCCATAAAGCTCTCCGTCTTGTCACTCAAGAAATAAGACACCTCACCCTCATCCGCAGATTGATGATTTGTATTACTCCATAAAGCAGCTACCTTGTTAGCTACCAGTGCAGGAGCATCGATCCAAGCTGCGCCTTTCGAGAGCTCTTGAGCCAACTCCTTCAACAATGGATAGTGCGTACACCCAGGCACCAAGGCATCAATCCCTTGTAAACTCTGGTGTGATAAATAGTGGTTAAGTACACTGCGATCTATTCCCGTACCGAGAAAGCCGTCTTCGATGAGCGGCACTAACAGCGGCGTTGATAGGCTGTGCAATTGCACCCTAGGATTCAATGCACCTAATCTTTGCTTGTAAGCACCACTTCGTATGGTGGCGCGTGTCCCAAGCAAACCGATGTGCTGGTGATCGCTTACTGCTAAGGACTCCACTACAGGGTCTATAACATTCACAAACTGCAACTCTGGAAAGGCCTGCTCCAAATGTTTGCCCGCCGCAGCACTTGCACTATTACAGGCAATCACGATAAGCTCACACCCTTGATCTTTTAAAAACGATACAATACGCATACTATACCCCACAATGGCCTCATTACTCTTGTCTCCATAGGGAAGGTGAAGTGTATCACCATAGTAGATTTTAGGCACATTAGGAAGTGCTGCACTTAGCGCTTGCAGCACGGTGAGGCCACCAAGCCCTGAGTCAAACAATCCTATTTTTCGCACCTTCTGCATCGAGATCTAAATTACCAAAATAAAGCGCATAAAAAACCCCGACAGTCGAGCTGACGGGGTCTTTCTATACTGCTTGGTTCCTGCTCTGCTTATTGGATGCCCAATTCAGCTTTTACCAACGGCATGATGTCATCACCACCGTCAAGGTAGATCACGTTTCCTTTTGAAGCTGATGCATCCAAAATGTAGGTGAAGCCATTCGCCTTAGCAACCTTGTTCACTGCTTCTTGCGCCTTTTCGATGATCGGCATCATCAAATCACGTTGCTTAAGCTGCAAGTCTTGCTGAGCGCTCTGGTTGAACTGCATAATACGCTGTCCCATCGCTTCAAGCTCTTCTTGCTCTTTCTGCAAACGAAGTTGCGTCCAAGTATCTGCATTCGCTTGAGCGTTCTGCATCTTCGTCATGTACTCCTGTTGCATCGCCGTAGCGTCACCTTCAAGCTGTGCTGCGTAGGTTTGGATATCACCTTCTGCTGCCTTTGTTTCAGGCATAACTGATAGCAATTCATCTACATTGATGTGACCAATTTTCTGCTGTGCAACTGATGTTGATGCAAACCCTAAGGTCAGGGCGATTGCGAGTAATACTCTTTTCATTTTTCGTTGTTTTTATCGCTTTAAACTATTTAATACTTCGTCGCTGTAGTCCTTGTCTTTATCGACAAATAGTACACCACTATTGGCACTCTTATCCAAAACCAATTCCAGCTTACGCTTGCGCGCAACGGCCTGTACCGCACCGAACACTTTGTCTTGAATAGGTTGTACCAGCTGAGCGCGCTTGTTGAAGAGCTCGCCTTCTGGTCCGAAGTATTTTTGCTGCAAGGAAATAATCTCCGCTTGCTTTGCCGTTATGGCTTGTTGTCTTTTCTCTAACTTATCTGGAGAGAGCAAAATCCGTTCCGCATCCAACGCGTCTTTTAGACTTTCCAACTCGCTTTGAGAAGCACTCACTTCACCTGCCCACTGCTCACTTAGCTTATTAAGCTGTGATTGTGCTTGTGCATATTCGGGCATACTTCGCAGGATATACTCCGTATCCACCACACCATAGCGCTGAGCGAATAGTGCACTCGAAAGTAGAAAGGCAAATAAGAAGGTTGTCCAACGTAACATGGCGGCGAAGGTAAAATATTTTTAGAATTGTTGACCGATGATAAAGTGGGTCTGCCATCCGCTCGCTGCTGCACCATTTGGCTCAGGATCGAAACCGTAGGCCACATCTACTCCCATCAAGCCGAACATCGGCATGTAGATACGTAGACCAGCACCGGCACTTCTCTTAAGACTAAACGCGCGGTAGTCCCAAAAATTGTCATAGTTATTCCCTCCTTCAAAGAACAGGAGCGGGAATACCTGGGCGCTAGGCGTATTTGCGATAATGTAGCGTGCCTCAAGAATGTATTTGTTGTACAGTGCACCACCTCCCGCTGGAGTGATGGAGTTGTTTTGATATCCGCGAAGTCCGATGATTTCACGTCCGTCGATGACAAAATTGGTCAAACCATCACCACCTACATAGAAGCGCTCGAACGGTGGCAATCCAAGGTCCTTGTTATAGCTACCGAGGTAACCGAACTCACCGTGGGTACGAATAACAAATTTTGAAGTGATCGGAGCAAACCAGTCGGCTTTCAGCTTCCATTTGTGGTATTCTACGAGCTTAAAGCGCTCTTCAGATGACAATTCCTTGTAGTCGATGTCATCGCGTAGCAAACTAAACGGAGGAGTCAATTCTGCACTAAAGCTGATCTGAGAACCGCGAGTCGGGAAGATTGGTACATCCGTGTTGTTACGTCCTAAAGTAAACTGATAGTTCACATTGTTTGAAATTCCTTTAGTGTAGTCTAAGAATCCGGTAGGGAAATTATCTAGGTTGAATCTTCTAAACTCTAGACCTTGGTATAAAGTAAAGTAATCATCTGGCCATTTCAGACGCTGCCCTAAACCGAAATTGATCCCCGTAATAAGTAAGCTCTGACGGTTCGGATTAGAACGCTCTACCCCGTTCGTTTGAACGTTGTGGTATACCGTTGCTGTGAAACTGTTTGGCTTACGACCACCTAACCATGGCTCTGTAAATGAGGCATTGTAACTCTGGAAAAGTAGACCGTTCGATTGTGCGCGAATATTGATGGTCTGTCCATCACCGGTAGGCAATGGCTGCCAAGCACGTTTGTTTCCGATGTTTTTAGCAGAGAAATTGTTGAAGTTCAGTCCCAAGGTTCCTACAACTCGACCGGCACCCCATCCCCCTTGCAATTCTAGCTGAGAAGTTGAACGCTCTACCACGGTATACTCTAAATCTACCGTTCCTGTTTGTGGGTCTGGCACCGGGTTCACACCAATCTGCGTTTGATCGAAATACCCGAGCTGTGAAAGCTCACGAATCGTACGTTGAATCATCGCCTTAGAGAACAAATCTCCAGGTTTGGTGCGTACCTCACGGTAAATCACATGGTCATTTGTTCGTTCATTTCCAGCAATACTTACCTTACGAATGGTTGCTTGACGACCTTCCTGAATACGAATCTCTATATCGATGGTATCGTTAACTACACGCTTTTCGATTGGAACGACTTGAGAGAACAGGTACCCGTTGTTTAGGTACACCGAGGCAACATCATTACCATTCGGATCGAAGCTCACTCTTTCAGTAAGGTGCTGTGAATCATACACATCACCTCGAGAAATCTTCAAAATACTTTTGAGAAGTTCCGTCTCGTATTTCGTGTTCCCCATGAAGGTGATGTCCCCGAAATAATACTTGCGGCCCTCTTCAAGCTCAATTTTTATCTGAATAAGTTCATCGCTTACACTCCAGGTGGTGTCATTCACAATACGGGCATCGCGGTAACCGAGACTGTTATACTTTGCTACCAAAGCTCTAAGGTCATCGCGGTATTCTTTCTTTTTCAATTTCGAAATCTTGAACCACGCTTTTCCTTTGATTTTGGTATTTTTCATCGCACGGCGAAGCACTTTATCGCTCACCGCCTCATTGCCAACGAACTGAATATCGCCGATTTTTACGCGCTCCCCAGTTTTTATCTTAAATCCGAGAATCACAGCATTGTTGAAAGCCGTGTCTTGTTGTTGAACGACATCAACATCTGCGTTTAAATAGCCTTTCTCGCGGAAGTATCTCTTAATTTTGTTGCGGCTCATCACCACAAGGTTTTCGTTCACCACCTTACCAGCACGGAGACCAAGGTCTTCACGTATATCATCCTTCCAAGCATTTTTAACTCCAACGATGTAGTATTTACTCATCTTCGGAAGCTCCTCTAGCTCAATATCTAAGTAGACTTTTTTACCGCTCTTATTGACCACCTTGAATGTAATGTCTTCAAAAAGCTGCTGGCGCCACAACGTGCGAATGGCATCGGAGATTTTAGGATCGGGGAACTGGATATCGTCACCAACACGAAGGTTGGTTAACATGATCACTACGTTTGCGTCTAAGTTTTGGCTACCTGTAACGGTAATGCCACCTATTTCGTAATCAACACCTGGAATAAGGTTGAAATCGCTGGTTCCTACCTCTTGTGCATGTGCACCGATCGAGAAGCAAGCTAATACAACTGCCCAAAAAATATTCTTCATCTTCTTACTTTGCCGTTAGCTGTTCTGAAGTCTGTCCGAATCTACGTTCACGCTTCTGAAAAGCTGCGATCGCCTCGTACAATCCTTCGGCATCGAAATCTGGCCACAAGATGGGAGTGAAATAAAATTCTGCGTATGCGAGTTGCCAAAGCAGGTAATTACTGATTCTTTGCTCTCCCGAGGTACGTACTAAAAGATCTGGATTAGGCATACCTGCGGTAAACAGATGCTGCTCTATATGCTCTTCTTTAATGTCCTCCGGGAGCAGATTTCCGCTGGCTACCTCTGTGGCAACTTTGCGAAAGGCCTGAACCATCTCATCTTGCGAGCCGTAACTCAATGCAAGTGTCAAAGTTAACCCATCATTCTCGGATGTGGCATCTATGACCGAGATTAACTTTTTGTTTGCTTTTGAAGGCAGCGAGTCCACATTTCCAATCGCATTCAGACGCACATTATTCTTTTGCAGCGTAGGTAGCTCCTTCTCTAATGCAGACATCAGGATATTCATCAGCGCATCTACCTCAGTCTTTGGTCGGTTCCAATTTTCAGTAGAGAACGCATACACCGTAAGGTAATCAAGGCCCAATTCAGCCGACGCTGTGGTAATACGACGCAATGCTTCCACACCCACCTCATGGCCACGGACGCGTGTCATGAACCCTTGTTTTTTCGCCCAGCGTCCATTGCCGTCCATAATCACAGCAATGTGTTTCGGCATGTTTTCAGGGTCCAAACCGGCCTTAAGGCGGTTATCTACAAATACTTTAGAATGCACTACAGCGTTCATCTCTTGGACTTAGATTATAGAAAATGGTAACTCCGGCAAAAATACTCCAATCTCTTGTATTAGCATTACCTCTTGCAAGTCCGGGTACATAGGGGACATTTCCTGGGTTGGAAAAATAAGCAGACTGTTCGTTACGAACGTCTAAAAGATCCAACGCATTCACATAATCCCCTGAGGTATCGTCGATGTAATCTGAGCCATAGCGGCGCCACCCGAGCTCCGTGCTGAAACTCCAATCACGTGCAATAGCGCGACGAAAGCCTAAGCCAAAAGGTACTGTCAGTGTGGTATTCCCATAATACAGCTGGTTCGCTAGATCGGTTTGCTGCCCTTCTGTTCCTAACGGTCGCAGATCAACAAATTCATCGTTCCAAAGCCCTTGTGGATTGTATGCGGTGATTCCCAAACCTGCGAAAATATAGAAGGTATGGTTGAATTTTGAACCTGTGGTATAGGGCCAAAAATTAAACTCGGTCATCATAGCGAACTCGGAGACTTCCGTGCGGACAGATATTTCGCGGTTGCTTTTAAAATCATCCTTTGCCCAAAGGTCGTTTGCCTCAAGGTAGCCACGAGAGAAATTCACACGGGTAGACCAATGCCAATTAAATTGGCGACGCAAGGTCACATTCGCATAGGGTTGATTAGGTAGAAAGCCATATCCAGCCTCGGCATTGAATCCGACTGCGCCTACATCCCCATGAAAAAGTGTTCCGCCTCCTCCCAAGCCCAACTCATAAGACTGTGACCAAAGCGAGGCACTACTGAGAAGTAGTGCAAAAAATAGCGTGATTTTACTTTTCATTTAATTTCTGTAATCGCGACCCCAGCTGAGTTTGTTTCGCATGGTAGTCGAAAAATCTTGCAGTTCTGTTTGCACGAGTGCAACGCGGAAATCTGCCTTTTGAATAAAGAGTTCAGTCTCCGTATCAAAGCTGTGCATACGACTGTCTAAAGAAGCTAAAAACTCGTGCTCTCTACTCTCGACACGCAGCCTGAGGGTGTTGTTATCCGAAATAACGAAGGGACGCATCGTTAAATTGTGCGGAGCGATCGGTGTTAAGACAAAATTTTCACTGTTCGGCATGATGATTGGACCTCCACATGAGAGGCTGTACCCGGTCGATCCGGTAGGCGTACTGATGATCAGTCCATCCGCCCAATAGCTATTCAGATAGCTGCCGTTTAAATAGGTATGTACCGTGATCATACTCGTCGTCTCTTTACGAGCGAGCGTGATTTCGTTCAAGGCAAAGTTGGGCTTCATGATACGGTTGCACGAGGTACGCGCCTGCAAAAGAGAGCGGAAATCGAGCTGGAATCGGCCACTGAAGAGCGCATCTAGGGAGGTTTCAATATTGCTCTTTGCAACATTTGCCAAGAAGCCAAGGCGTCCCATGTTGATGCCAAGAATTGGAATATCCTTGCTCTGGATCAGTACAGTGGCTTCGAGGATAGTTCCATCACCACCGAGAGAAATTAAAAAGTCTGGATCAAAGTTGTCCAATTCTTCCTCGTCGTTAAACACCGAGAAGCGCAGGTCCGGAAATTCCTCGTCGCGAATCTGAGCGCATGCATCTTTCATCGGAGCGTAAATAGCAATAGCCACCCCTTCCTCGTGGAGCTTTTCCATGACCACTTCCACGTACGGCAGGTCAGGAGTTTTAGGGTTTCGGCCAAATAGAGCGATTCTCATCAGTACTTCAAATAATTCATCAAATGATCGTAACGGTTCTGGTAGTCTTGCTCGAAAGTCAGATCTCCATGCAGCCCTTCAAGTGTGTATCCATAGCGCTGGATGCTTTGCACGATAGGACCGCTGTGCTCCGTGTTCAATTTGAGGATAAATTTAATCATTCCTGCGCCAACAGGTTGCACGAGCCATAGCCCGAGGACCTTGGCGTCATTTTGCTCTACGACAGTGCTGACGGTCACCATAGAATATTGCGCCTCTTCAACACTGAATACCGCTACTGCGCCGGGCTGCATCAAGGTCGGAGTGCCGCGGAAAAACTCCACAACATCGCTGAGCAGATAAGCTGAAATATAGAGGCCATTCTCGTCAATAACGGGTACAAGAGTCAGTCGAAATTGGGTTGCTATGGCTAAAACCTCAAAGGCATGTGCAGCGCTACGAACAAACGGCGCATGGGCCGGGTTGTACACTTGAATGACAGAAGCATTCTCATCGATGGCATCCAACAGCGCATCTTCAGTCAATAGACCGAGGTACATACCTTGATCATCAACGAGCGGCAGCTCACTGACCTTGTGCTCTTCCATGCGATCTAGAGCCTCAACAACAAGCGACTCCTTGGTGAGGGACTTGATCTGTTCTATGCGTGTGGATTCTTGTGTCATTTGATAACAAACATAGGCCTTTTCTTTAGCTTTGCAGGTATGAACGAACACACAAAACTCAGCGTAAACATCAATAAAGTGGCAACCCTTCGCAATGCGCGTGGTGGCAATGTCCCGAACGTGTTGCAGGTAGCATTGGATTGCGAACGCTTCGGCGCAGAGGGCATCACAGTGCACCCTCGTCCGGACCAAAGACACATACGTTACAGCGATGTGGAGGCACTCGCCCCGGCGGTCACTACCGAGTTTAACATTGAAGGATATCCAAACAAGGAGTTTATTGAATTGGTTTTAAATAACCGACCAGCTCAAGTCACTTTAGTTCCTGATCCTCCAGGGGCCCTGACTTCAAACGCAGGTTGGGATACGTTAACGCACAAATCTTTACTTCAAGATGTGGTCGGCCAATTCAAGCAAGCAGGCATACGTACCTCAGTATTTATTGAAACCGACCTCGCCTTGATCGATGGTGCAAAAGCATTGGGGGCTGACCGTGTAGAACTCTACACCGAAAGCTATGCCGTTGGATATCGCGAGAACCGCGAAGTGGCAGTTGCCCCATATGTAGCATCAGCAGCCCATGCGAGATCAATCGGACTAGGTGTGAATGCAGGTCACGACCTCAGCTTAGAGAATTTAGCCTTTTTCGCTGAAAGGCTGTACGGCAACCTTGACGAGGTAAGCATCGGCCATGCGCTGATCGCCGACGCACTGTATTTAGGGTTGCACAATACGGTTCAGCAGTATTTGAACCAGCTTAACCCTACCTCATGGAAGTAGCCAGCCTCTTTTCAAAAATCTATGGTGAAGGGCAACCGCTGATTATTTTGCACGGCCTTTTTGGGATGAGTGATAATTGGACCACGCACGCAAAACTATTCGCCTCAAAAGGCTGGCAAGTACATGCTGTCGACCAGCGTAATCACGGTCGTAGCCCGCACATGACTGAACACAGTTATGAAGCGATGGCCGCCGACCTAGAAGCATACATCGATGCCCATCAGCTTGAAAAACCCGTTATCTTAGGACACAGCATGGGTGGCAAAACAGTCATGAACTTGGCAGTACGCAGCCCAAAGCAAATTCGCGCAGCAATCGTTGTTGATATCGCTCCCAAAGCTTACCCTATTCACCACCAGGCCTATATCGACGCCATGCGTAGTGTAGACTTTAAAGAATCGCGTTCGCGAAAAGCGGTCGAGGCTGTTTTGAGCAGTAAACTCAGTAGCTCTGGAATCATCGCTTTTTTCATGAAGAGCTTATACTGGAAAACCAAAGAGGAACTGGCATGGAGATTTAATCTTGATGCCTTAGAAGAAAACCTAAGTATGGTCGGGGAACCTCTTGAACACGGCTATTTCGATGCCCCTACGCTTTTCATTGCAGGTGGCGCAAGTGGCTATATAACGGAGGACGATCATGATCCTATTTTAGATCTTTTCCCGAATGCAGAAATTCACACGATTGAAGGTGCTGGACATTGGGTACACGCTGAAGCACGTGATGCCTTTGCACGACTCGTTTTAGAATTCTTGGATACTATTTGATTGTACCTACACTTCGCAGGTAAATATGTACCGAAGGGTGCCCTTTGGAACTTACGAGCATTTCTTCAATAGATGGCTTAGAAAAGGCGGTCCATGCATCGTTTGAAAATCCATAGACCTCTAAGGGTTGCGTAAAAAACCCGCGGTCTAACTTTTGATTTCTGTTCTCGTCTTCATAGACCTGCACCGCAAAACGATCGGATAACTGTACATCGATATTTACTTGGTCAGAGCTGCTATTAACCTCCACAAATCCGGTTTGGATCGAAACACCGTCTTGATCTAAAATCTCATATGCCAAACTACACGGATAAGAGCTCGCGCCAGAAGCCGACAACGATAGCTGCTGCGCTTTAGCCGTAAAGCTCGCAGTGCTTATAAAAACCCAAGTAAGAATTAAACGTATCATCGGCTGTGGTCTATCTCTACTCCTTTACGAGCAATGATTGCGCCACTAATCTTTAATGAGTCGACTACCTTCTCGTAAATCGAAATAAAATGTTCGGGGTGATCGCTGTAAAAAGCAAAACTCTTCTTGAAAGCTGCTTCACTGATATCGTACTTCTTATACAGTTTGGCGTAGTAGTCCTCTAGATGATTTGTATCACCTAAAATCAAAGATCCATTTCTCGCGCCTTCAATAATATGCACGTCCACCATTACAGGAACCATGATGTCAGGCGAAATAATCTGCTCGGGAATAGCTTCAATAGGACGAGAGCAGGCGAATTCCATCGCAAGCACCCCTACCCATACTATTCCGCGTAACTTCATCAGTGTTCTTAATCTCTATTAAACAACAAGCGCTCCCCGAGCTTGCTTTCATCGAACCTTCCATCGTTGTACGCTAAATGTCCTCCAACAAAAGTATGGGTGATCTTACTCTTAAAGAGTGTTCCTTCGAACGGCGACCAACCACATTTTGAAAGTACATTATCTCTACTAACACTCCAAGGACGATTCGGCTCTACTAAAACGAGATCGGCATGGTATCCTTCGCGAATAAACCCGCGCTCTTCGACACGGAATAAAATCGCAGGATTGTGACACATCTTTTCGACCATTTTTTCAATGGTGATCGTTCCGTCATGGACTTTCTCCATCATCGCAGGTAGGAAGTGCTGCACTAATGGTCCACCTGAAGGTGCGTTTAAATATGGATTCTTCTTCTCCTCTAAGGTATGTGGAGCGTGGTCTGTGGCAAGAACATCTAAACGGTCGTCTAGAAGTGCTTTCCAAAGTCCGTCACGATCCGCAGCCGTTTTGACTGCTGGGTTCCATTTGATGAAACTGCCTTTTTTATCGTATTGGCTGTCGTCAAACCACAAGTGATGCAGACATACCTCAGCAGTGATTTTTTTCTTGGCCAACGGTTTCTTATTAGAGAACAACCCTGTTTCTAAAGCGGTAGAAATATGGAAAACGTGCAGACGGCTGTCGTACTTCTTTGCCAAATCTACTGCGGTTTTAGAACTAAGGTAACATGCTTGTTCGCTACGTATGACTGGATGCATGCGCATCGGGATATCACCACCGTATTCTTCTTTCGCTTTTTCTAAGTTCGCTTTGATCGTCGCCTCGTCTTCACAATGCGTGATCAATTGGTGGTCGAGTTGAAAGATACCCTCCAAGGTCTTCTGCTGGTCCACCAACATGTTCCCTGTAGATGAGCCCATGAAAATCTTTATACCAGAGACATTGCGCTTACTTACGCGCTTGAGCTCTTCGAGATTATCATTCGAAGCACCCATATTAAAGCTGTAATTCGCTAACGAGACTTCAGAAGCACGGGTATATTTCTTTTCCAATTCTTCAATCGTTGTTGCCGCCGGCTTGGTGTTTGGCTGCTCCATGTACGAGGTGATCCCTCCTGCAACTGCCGCACGGCTTTCCGAATAGATATCGCCCTTGTGAGTCAGTCCTGGCTCGCGAAAGTGAACCTGGTCATCAATCACCCCAGGAATCAAAAATTTTCCATCGGCATCAATCACGTTCACGTTTCCGTTTTTAGGACCGATACTGGTGTCAATTTTTGCGATACGACCCTGTTCGATAAGAACATCGCCCTCGATGATCTGGCCTTCATTAACAATTCGGGCGTTTTTGATCAAATACGATTTGCTCATGTATGCTTATTTACTCCTGTTACTCTTATTAAACAGACTCTTGATTTTCAGCTTGATAACGCCAAAAATCGCTTCTTTAATGATGCCGCTCGACATTTTACTTTCTCCTTCAGTTCGATCGGTGAAGATTACTGGAACCTCAACCAAATTCATGCCATTCTGCCACACTTTGAACTTCATTTCAATCTGGAAGGCATACCCTACAAAATGTATTTTATCGAAGTTAATCGCTTCAAGCGTTTCTCTGCGGTAACATTTGAATCCTGCGGTTGCATCTTGAACGGGCATTCCTGTCACAAAGCGCACATAAACACTTGCGAAATAACTCAGCAGCACTCTGCTCATTGGCCAATTCACAACATTTACACCCGTAACGTAACGCGACCCAATAGCAACAGCCGCTCCTCCTTCACATACTTTCAACAGCTTCGGGAGATCGTTCGGGTCGTGGGAAAAATCACAATCCATCTCAAATAAGTAATCATAGCCGCGGGCCATCCCCCACTTAAAACCATGGATGTAGGCGGTCCCCAGCCCTAATTTTCCTTGGCGTTCCTCCAAATGAATTCGGCCATTGTACTCGACCATTTTTTCACGAACGGCATCTGCGGTCCCATCTGGAGATCCATCATCGACAATAAGTACATCTGCTTGTATAGGTACGGCCATGACCGTATCTAGCATCTTGTAGATGTTTTCAATCTCGTTGTATGTAGGGATGATGACTAATGCTTTTGACATGCAGCAAATGTAGCAAAGAAACCACTAGATTAGTGGCATGAATACAGATGTGTACAGCAAGAAAATTTGGTGGAAAGTAGTTCTGATTGTATCAGGCGTGATCATTGGTGTCGTATCGCTTCTGTACACAGAAACCTTCCTTAGAGAGCTGCGAATGGAGGAAGAGCGCAAGATTCGACTATGGGCGAAGGCGGTAGAAGCTGTTTTTGGAGCCTCGGAAGAAGAAAATTTAGCTTTTTACTCAGAGATTATACAAAACAATAAAACCATACCTGTTATCCTCACCGATGGACAGGGTTCGATCATTGCGCACAGGAACCTAAATGTGCCAGAGGGAGACTCGGATAAATTGGCCCGATTTCTAGAGCGGAAGCTCAATGAATTTAAAGAGAGCGGGCAAATGCTTGAAAACAGCTTTGGAGATGGACAGACGAACTACCTCTATTACAAAGGCTCGACGCTTTTGACCAAGCTCAGGTACTATCCTTTGCTCCTGTTAGGGGTGATTTCTATCTACATGCTGATCAGTTATATGGCCTTTTCAAATGCACGGCGAAGTGAGCAAAACAAGGTTTGGACGGGAATGGCTAAAGAGACTGCGCACCAAATTGGAACTCCACTTAGCGCGTTGTTGGGATGGATAGCTTTTTTAAAGGAGCAGTATCCAAAAGAGATTGCATTTGGAGAAATGGAGAAGGATATTGATCGGTTGTCGGCGATTACCGAACGATTCAGCAAGATTGGTAGCCAGCCTGAATTGGACAAACTAGACCTGAGTGATACTTTAGAAAACACATTGGCCTATCTGGCTCCACGCATGGGCCGTAAAATTACATTGGATACTTTTATTCAACCTGATCTTCAACGACTTCACAATGAACAACTTATCAGTTGGGTCATTGAAAATTTAGTAAAAAATGCCACGGATGCACTAGAAGGTGAGGGCACGATAAGCGTACAAGCCACAATCATAAATTATGAAGTTCGAATTGAAGTAAAAGACAACGGTAGAGGTATACCTTCAAAGATTCAACGCAAGGTTTTTTCTCCTGGTTTCACTACTAAAAACAGAGGTTGGGGACTTGGCTTGAGTTTAGCACAAAGAATCATTTCAGAATATCACACAGGTACTATACAATTAGCGGAAAGCAATCCGGATAAAGGCACTACCTTTAAAATTGTATTGCCCATAGCCTAATGATCCAAAGTTCCCTTTATTTTCATATCCCCTACTGCAAGCAAGCTTGCACGTACTGTGACTTTCACTTTTCGACGAACACCGCAACTAAGGAGGGAGTATTGCATCAAATGAATGCTGAGATGAAAATGCGTGGACTTCGAACTCCATGGAATTCTCTGCAGGTTAAAAGCCTTTATTTTGGTGGCGGTACACCGAGCATTCTTAGTTCTAATGAGATTGAAGGCCTCATCAAAAGTGCCCGCAATTATTTCGCACTAGCAAAGAATATTGAAGTCACACTCGAGGCAAATCCAGATGACATCACTGCTGAAAAACTTGAACAGTGGCACGAGATTGGCATCAATCGACTTAGCGTGGGAATACAAAGCTTTAGTGATTCCGAACTTAAGGCATGCAACCGAGCTCATGATAGTGAAACGGCACACGAAGCATTACGGCTTATCAATGCTTCAAGCATTAACAATTTTTCCATTGACCTTATCTATGGAATGGTTGACTCTACAGTACAAAGTTGGTATGACAATCTAGCTACTGCTTTATCCTATGCACCGAATCACATTAGCTGTTACAGTCTAACTGTAGAAGAAAAAACAGCTCTTGCACACCAAGTAAACACAGGACTTGTAACACTTCCCGAAGACGATGTTGTGGTCGCGCAATTCGAGTATTTGAGACAATGGGCCAATAAGTACGGCTATGATCATTATGAATTGTCCAATTTCTGTAAGCCTGGACAACAAAGTCATCACAATAAACATTACTGGAGTTACCAGCCTTATTTAGGAATTGGCCCAGGAGCACATAGCTTTGATGGCGTCAAAAGGTTCTGGAACGTGAATAACAATAAACGTTACATCAATAGTGCTCCATTAGAGGCCGAAACCCTCTCCATATCTGAACAGATTAACGAACGACTTATGGTACGCTTAAGGACAAGCGAGGGTTTTCGGTATCAGCGAGACTTACCTAAAGACATCCCAATTCGCATCAAAACTCAACTGTTAAAAAATGTGGACAACGCAATGAGTAGAGGCGACTTGTTCCCATTACCCGACGGTTATAAAATATTGCCGGAGAAATGGATGCGTAGCGATCATATCATTACCAATCTATTTGTAGATCCAGAATCATGATTATCACCTTACCACTTTCTACTAACACTGTTTCTATCAATCTAAATGCACCTATTGCAGACCTCAGTCTTGCGGTTGGTGATGTAGCTAGAGCTTGGTATATCGATGCACCTAGTTTTGAGCCCGTCATTTTAGGCGACTGGACAGGAAGTGTTGCTGCGGGCAACGGCGTAAACTTTTTCAATGTAAAATTTAACCCTCATGCCCACGGCACGCACACAGAAACGGCTGGACACATTAGTGAGGAACGCTACAGTATCAATACTCACTTTAATGCGCCATTCTCATTAGCCGCAGTATTGAGCCCTAAAGTGGGCGAGGAAAAAATCAGCTTTGACGATTTTGCTATAGCCTGGGAAACTGCCCAAGCTAAAGGAGATCTTGAAGGCGTTACGACCATAATATTTCGTACGGACTGCGCAAGTGAAGTACCTACTCGAAACTATAGCTCAACGGA
The DNA here is from genome assembly GCA_965656315.1 of uncultured Schleiferiaceae bacterium. Lineage (GTDB taxonomy): Bacteria > Bacteroidota > Bacteroidia > Flavobacteriales > Schleiferiaceae > UBA10364. The sequence goes on from CBFHKC010000008.1 coordinate 54,622, forward strand.
CTGGCCTTATCTCGACGCCCAAATAGGAACGTTCTTGCGTGAGCATGGGATCGACCATTTGATGATCGATCAGCCGAGTGTTGACAAAGAAGAGGATGGAGGAGCACTAGCATGCCACAAGAGCTTTTGGGGACCGCGCCCCGAGGAGAGCTTGCATAGAACGATCACCGAACTGATTCACGTCCCTATGGATGTTCAAGACGGGCGCTACCTGCTGAATCTGCAAGTAGCACCCCTTGAAAATGATGCAGCACCTTCTAGACCATTGCTCTACAAGCTGCAATAATTCTTTTATTTAGACTTTCTCGTACGCGCATCCACTGCTGCTAGAGTTGCCATATTAACAATCTCACGCACTGAAGCGCCTAGCTGCAGCACGTGGGCACTCTTCTTGGTACCGATCAGCATCGGGCCAATCGCCTCTGCAGCACCAAAGCTCTGAAGCATCTTATAAGTAATGTTTCCTGCAGCCAAATTCGGGAAAATGAATACGTTCGCACGGTGACCTACTAAGTCAGAGAACGGGAAACTTTCCGCAAGTTGTTCCGGGTTTAGCGCAAAGTTCGCTTGGATCTCCCCATCTACAACAAGTTCTGGATGCTCCTTGCGAAGAATCGCACTAGCTTTGGCCATTTTCACAGCGTCAGGACCGTTGCTAGAACCAAAGTTGGAGTAGCTCAATAGAGCAACTTTCGGTGTGATGTTCGTTCTACGTACCGTGTCGGCAACATTCAGTACCATTTGTACCAAATCCTCTACCGTCGGATCAAGGTTGATGGTGGTATCTGCAAAGAACATCGGACCGCGCTTGGTCAATAGAATGTACATACCAGCTGCTTTGCGCATGCCTTCTTCCGTACCAATTGTACGCAGAATCGGACGCAATGCTGTTGGGTACTTTACGGTCAGACCAGCGATAAGTGCATCTGCTTCACCTTCTTTAAGCATCATGTTTCCGAAGTAATCGCGCGTTTTGATTTTTGAACGGCACTCGTCGAGAGTCCAACCACGGCGGCCGCGAATTTTGTGAAGCTTCTCCGCGTATTCTTCACGCTTTGCTCTGTCCTTAACCACATCGACGATTGTTGCTCCTGAAAGTTCGAGCTGGTACTCTTCGATGATTTCATTGATTTTTTCCTCCGAACCGAGCAGAATAGGTTTCGCAACACCATCGCTTAACAGAATTTCTGCTGCTTTCAAAATACGGTATTGGTCGCCCTCAGTAAAGACGATACGTTGTGCTTTCCTAGCTGCGTTTTCGTTCAAGAGACGGATGAATTTATCATCTCTACCCAAACGGTCGCTGAGTTCACGGTTGTAGGCTTTCCAATTCGTGATCGGCGCTTTAGCTACTCCACTGTCCATAGCTGCACGAGCCACTGCCGGTGCAACAGTAGTGATGAGTCGAGGGTCGAACGGTTTTGGAATGATGTAGGTACGACCAAAGCTCAAATTACTCTCATCATAAGCTAGGTTTACGAGTTCAGGCACCGGCTCCTTGGTTAGATCTGCAATAGCACGAACCGCCGCCAATTTCATTTCCTCATTAATCTTAGTTGCACGCACATCTAATGCACCGCGGAAAATGAATGGGAACCCTAAAACGTTATTGACTTGGTTTGGGTTATCACTACGACCCGTAGCCATAATAATGTCCTCACGGGCATCCATAGCATCTTTATACATGATCTCTGGATCAGGATTGGCCAGTGCAAATACGATTGGATTAGGCGCCATAGATTTCACCATCGCTTTCGAGACGATACCGCCTTTGGAAAGACCGACAAACACGTCTGCACCCTGCATCATTTGAGCAAGATCAGCCGCTTCATGGTCCTTTGCGAAAATTGCTTTTTCCTCTGTGAGTTGCTCTCTAGAAGTTGTTATCAAACCTTTAGAATCACACATGTACAGATTCTGTGGAGCGACACCTAGTGACAAGTATAATTTTGCACACGAGATTGCCGATGCACCTGCCCCATTAAAGACGACCTTCACCTTAGAAATATCCTTGTTTGAAATCTCCAATGCGTTCAATAAAGCGGCAGCGGTAATGATCGCCGTACCGTGCTGATCGTCATGCATGATTGGGATATCCAGTTCTTCCTTCAGGCGCTTTTCAATGTAGAAACAATCCGGCGCTTTAATGTCTTCGAGGTTAATTCCACCAAAAGTTGGCGCAACGGCCTTTACCGTTTCAATGAATTTATCGGGATCGTTTGCATCCAATTCTAGATCGAATACATCAATATCCGCAAAAATCTTGAACAATACTCCCTTCCCTTCCATCACCGGTTTGGAAGCCTCAGGACCGATGTCTCCGAGTCCTAAAACCGCCGTTCCGTTCGTGATCACAGCTACTAAGTTGCCTTTTGCCGTGTATTTGTAAACGTCTTCTGGGTTTGCAGCAATCTCTTTACATGGCTCGGCAACCCCAGGAGAATACGCAATACTTAAATCGCGCTGGGAGTTCGAAGGCTTTGTAGGTATCACCTCAATCTTACCGGGCTTCGGTGCCTGGTGGTAGGTAAGGGTGTCTTTTTTCTTGATCGGTCGTTGACTCATAATGAGTGGAAATTAGTACAAAAAGGTGTTGAATGGGAATCGCGCAGCATGTATTTCAGCCGCTACTCTGTAGAGCGTTCTGCGCAATTCTTCAATGTTATTTTTATCCTGGGCGCTAATAAATACGGCGCGTTCGCCGACACTATTCATCCAAGTGCGCTTCCAGTGTTCCAAATCGTATTGTTCTGGGGCCAATTCAGCCTCGATCACCTCCTCGCCTTCTTCTACATCGGGCTCTTCAAAAGTGTAGGCATCTATCTTATTAAACACCATAATCGTCGGCTTATCCTGGCTATCGATCTCTTGCAAAATCTGATTCACACTTTCGATGTGATCCATAAAGCTCGGATGCGAAATATCGACAACGTGCAGCAGTACATCCGCTTCGCGCACCTCATCCAAGGTAGACTTAAAGCTCTCCACGAGCTGTGTAGGCAGCTTTCGGATGAATCCCACCGTATCCGTGAGAAGCAGTGGCAAATTGTCAATATTAATCTTGCGAACTGTGGTATCCAGGGTTGCAAAGAGCTTGTTCTCAGCGAGAACATCGGTCTTACACAGCAGGTTCAGCAGTGTGCTTTTCCCCACATTTGTATACCCAACAAGTGCAACACGCGAGAGCTTACCGCGATTGCTTCGCTGCGTGCTCATCTGCACGTCAATCTTTTGCATCTTCTTTTTGAGCAACGCAATCTTTTGCTGAATGATCCGTCTATCCGTCTCAATCTGCGTCTCCCCTGGACCGCGCATTCCAATTCCCCCTTTTTGGCGCTCAAGGTGCGTCCACATTCGGGTCAATCGTGGAAGTAAATATTGATACTGGGCCAATTCCACCTGCGTCCTCGCATAAGAAGTTTGCGCTCGAGCTGCAAAAATGTCAAGAATAAGATTCGTACGGTCCATGACTTTCACCTCCATTAAAGCCTCAATATTCTTGAGTTGTGATGGGGTCAATTCATCATCGAAAACGACCATATCGATATTCTCGGCATCCACATAGCCCTTGATGTCTTCCATTTTACCACTTCCTAAAAAAGTACGCGGATCTGGCTTAGACAACTTTTGGGTGAACATATGCATGGTATCCGCACCGGCAGTATCCGCTAAAAAGCGCAACTCCTCAAGATACTCACGGGACTTTTCTTCGTCCTGCTCTCTGTTGATGATACCAACAAGAATACAACGTTCACGCCCAGCGGGCTTTTGTTTTTTAAGCTCTAACATAGTACGTCGCCCTTAGGCGCCTTGCAAAAACTCTGACCAAGGGAAGCGCAATAAGATAGCTGCAAGCCCTAATCCAAAGAATACCACAACAGCTTTCGCCTTTGCAGCATCATCCGATCCACGCTTGCTTTTAGCATTTCCAATGGTGATTAAAACAGCACCAATAATCATGGTCATCGGATGCTCTACATATTTGAAACGAAGAGCACTATCACCCATGAGTGTCCCCATATCGCTGAACATATCCATATTAAAACCAAAGAGCATGATGAGCCCAACTGTTACTTGAACGTGAGTAAGAATCAGCGTGATTTTATTTTGACGGATCAAACTAGGAGTTAGCGCTTTGTCCGATTTCCAAACAAGGAAATTTTGAACGAGCACAACGAGCATCAACAATAACCATAAAAATGGCATCCAATGGTGAAGGTGTAATAATCCTGTATACATGTGATTTCTATTTTAAACAAAGTTACAAAGGACCGCCTTACGAGCATCCTTTCCTGCCTTTGAATGCGTATTTATATGAGCTAAACTCGTATTCAAAAGCATAAAAAAACCCCGACACCGCACTGGCATCGGGGTTTGTTATTATACGCTACTAATTTCTTAGCGAATGATCTCTAGGAACGTTTCCGTTAATCCTTCTTCTGTTTTCATGAAATGTACCAAACCTTTAGACACTGTTCCGTCTGCAGCTGTGAATACACCGTCGAAATCGAACAACATACCGTCAGAAGCACCGTGAGCAGAAACAAATGTACCGCTTAACGTTTCGCTAGTTACGTCCATAGTAAGGCTTGCGGCACCGTTTTTAACAGCGACATCAAGGTCAGCTGAAACAGCTACTTTAAGATCTTCACCCACCGCTTGGAACTCTTGTCCTTTCAATTTCAATTTCATCACTTCCTGACGAACTTCAGTTACAGGAGTCGCTTCCGCAACCTCTTCGTGTCCGTGCCCGTCACCGAGGATCGGAGCGATCACCAAACCAACCAAACAAGTAAGTTTGATCAAGATGTTCATCGAAGGACCAGAAGTATCTTTAAATGGATCACCTACGGTGTCACCAGTTACTGCTGCTTTGTGCGCTTCAGAACCTTTGTAAGTCATTTCTCCGTCGATCATAACACCTGCCTCGAAAGACTTCTTAGCGTTATCCCAAGCACCACCAGCGTTGTTCTGGAAGATGGCCCAAAGAACACCTGAAACAGCAACACCTGCCATGTAACCACCGAGCATTTCAGCAGCCTCTTGACCGTTGTAACCGAATGCCATAGGCAAGAACGCTACCACGAGTGGGAAGATGATCGTCATTGCACCAGGAAGCATCATCTCACGCAAAGAAGCTTGAGTAGAGATTGCAACACATTTGTCGTATTCTGGCTCAGCTTTGTACTCCATGATACCTGGAATCTCTTTGAACTGACGACGTACTTCTTTCACCATTTCCATGGCTGCTTTACCTACTGCGTTCATAGCAAGTGCAGAGAATACAACAGGAACCATACCCCCAACGAATAACATCGCGAGAACTGGAGCCTTGAAGATATTGATACCATCGATACCTGTGAAGGTTACGAAGGCAGCAAAAAGAGCAAGTGCAGTCAATGCTGCAGAAGCGATCGCAAATCCTTTACCGATCGCTGCAGTAGTGTTACCTACAGAATCAAGGATGTCAGTACGCTCACGTACTTCTTCAGGCAATTCGCTCATCTCAGCGATACCACCCGCGTTATCAGCGATAGGACCGAATGCATCTATAGCAAGCTGCATTGCAGTTGTAGCCATCATTGCAGAAGCAGCGATTGCAACACCATAGAAACCAGCAAATGCGTAAGACGACCAGATAGCGCCTGCAAACAATAAGATTGGAGCAAACGTAGAGATCATACCTACACCTAGACCTGCGATGATGTTCGTTGCAGCACCAGTAGCAGATTTTTGAACGATATCTAAAATTGGTTTTTTACCTAAACCAGTGTAGTACTCTGTGAAGTAAGAAATCAAGGCACCTACAACAAGACCTACAACAACAGCGCCGAATACCGCGTTGCTTGAAACCTCTTTAAAGCCTTCTCCGAAGAACTTCATGCTCAACGTTTCTGGCAATAACAAATCGATCAATACGTAAGAACCGATAGCAGTTAAAAGGATTGAAACCCAGTTACCGATGTTCAATGCGCGTTGTACTTGGTTTTCTTTAGCTGAGTTATCCTTAATACGGATAAAGAAAGAACCGATGATAGAGAAGATGATACCTACACCTGCAATCATCATTGGAAGCAAAATAGGACCGTGATTCTCTAAGAAGTTCCCTGTGCTAATCAAATTATCGTTGATGACATAGTTTCCTAATACCATCGATGCAAGTACCGTCGCTACGTAAGAACCGAAAAGATCGGCACCCATACCTGCAACATCACCTACGTTATCACCTACGTTATCCGCGATAGTCGCAGGGTTACGTGGATCATCTTCAGGGATACCAGCTTCTACTTTACCTACGAGGTCAGCACCAACATCCGCTGCTTTAGTATAAATACCTCCACCAACACGAGCAAAAAGAGCGATCGACTCAGCACCTAAAGAGAAACCTGCAAGGGCTTCAAGAACGATGGTCATCTCGTTGTAGAACGAATCTTCGCCTACGATGAACCAGTTGGTCAAAATGATGAAGAGCACACCTAGACCGAATACGGCAAGACCTGCAACACCTAGACCCATTACAGTACCACCGCGGAAAGAAACTTTCAACGCTTGTGGAAGAGACGTGCGAGCAGCTTGTGTTGTTCTTACGTTAGAGTCAGTAGCGATACGCATTCCGATGTTCCCCGCAACGGCAGAGAAGAAAGCACCGATAACGAATGCAACTACGATGAACCAGTGCGTGGTTTCAACGACTGATGAAATTACGCCGAGAAGAACTCCAGCGATCACTACGAAAATTGCGAGAATACGATATTCCGCGTTCAAGAATGCCAGTGCGCCCTCCTTAATGTAGGCAGCAAGTTTTGACATTTTTTCTGTTCCTGTATCTTGTTTTACTACCCAGTTGCGTAGTACCAACATGTAGATCAGGCCGACGATACCGAAGATAGGTACCAATAAAAGCATGTTTTCCATTTTGTGTAAACTATGGTTTGATTTTAAACAATCAGCCCCTCCCGCGTTCACGGAAAGGGCTGCAAATATAAGTGATAGAGTCTTTACTCCGTAAGCTAGAATAAATCCTCCAGGTTATTTAACATACATAACCGATTTCACGGCGTCAATTACCTGTCCAACTTGCGGCAAGAAAGCCTCTAAAAGTGTAGGGCTGTAAGGTGCTGGAGTATCAGTAGTGGTAATGCGCTTGATCGGTGCGTCGAGGTAGTCGAATGCCTCCGCTTGTACTTTATAAGTAATCTCAGTAGAGATAGAACCTAGCGGCCAAGCCTCTTCAAGACAAACTAAACGGTTTGTTTTCTTCACACTTTCGATGACTGTTGCATAATCGATCGGACGAACGGTACGCAAATCGATGATCTCACAAGAGATGCCTTCTTTTGCAAGAATGTCTGCTGCTTCGTAAGCTGTTTTGATTATCTTACCGAACGAAACGATGGTTACATCTGTACCCTTGCGTTTGATGTCAGCAACACCGATTGGCAATATGTACTCGCCTTCTGGCACTTCGCCTTTGTCTCCGTACATCTGCTCACTTTCCATGAAAATAACAGGATCGTTATCACGGATAGCGCTCTTCAATAACCCCTTTGCATCGTAAGGGTTCGAAGGAACAACAACTTTTAGCCCAGGACAGTTCGCGTACCAGCTTTCGAACGCTTGAGAGTGCGTTGCCGCAAGCTGACCAGCAGAAGCTGTGGGACCGCGGAATACGATTGGCACATTGATCTGACCACCCGACATCTGCTTCATTTTAGCAGCATTGTTGATGATCTGGTCGATAGCAACCATTGAGAAGTTAAAGGTCATGAACTCTACGATTGGGCGTAGTCCGTTCATCGCTGCACCTGTAGAGATCCCGGCAAAACCAAGTTCCGCAATAGGTGTATCAATGACGCGTTTTGCACCAAACTCGTCGAGCATACCTTTAGATGCCTTGTAAGCACCGTTGTATTCCGCAACTTCTTCACCCATAAGATAGATGTTCTCGTCGCGGCGCATTTCTTCACTCATGGCCTCGCAAACGGCCTCTCTGAACTGAATCGTTTTCATAGTAAAATATGTGTCAGGTCGGCAAATATAATATCCTTTGGGGAGGAATGGGAGAAAAATTGGCGATGATGGAACCAATTTCACTTTTCTATCCGACGTTCGTTCAATAAACCCCGCTCAAGCCTAGAAAGTTTGCAAGAAATTTCAATCGCGGATATATTTTCTGTAAAACTGCGATGAAGATGTTCAAGGAACTTGGATATGTTATGCACGCATAGTAATTTGGTAGGCAACAAATGAAACCATCATATCATGGATATTCTCGTATGTATTAGTCATGTTCCCGATACCACAGCGAAGATCAACTTCACTGCGGACGGCAGCAGTTTAGACGCATCAGGAGTTCAGTTTGTGATCAATCCTTACGACGAGTTCGGTTTGACCAAAGCACTCCATATCAAAGAAGCTCAAGGCGGAACAATCACCGTCTTAAATGTTGGAGGGCCGGAAACGGAACCTACCCTTCGCAAGGCACTTGCTATCGGAGCAGATAAAGCAGTACGCATCAACGCCACCCCTACGGACGCTATCACAGTAGCCCAGAACATCAAGAACCACATTTCGGCGAATGCGTATGACCTTATTATTTGCGGTCAAGAAAGTATTGACTACAACGGCCAGCAAGTACCCGCAATGGTTGCAGCGATGCTTCGTTACCCGTTCGTAAATGCTTGTGTAGGGCTCGAGCTAAACGGAAGCACTGCTTCAACCAAAGCAGAGATCGACGGCGGACACGCTTCCTACAGTAATGCACTTCCTATGGTGATCGGCGGTAAGAAAGGATTGGTTGAGGAGAAAGACCTCCGCATTCCGAACATGCGCGGCATTATGTCGGCGCGTAGCAAGCCACTAAGTGTAGAAGATGCTACTAGTGGTGAGGCTCCGACGAAATCGGCCGCATTTGAAAAACCAGCCGGTAAAGCTGCAGTTAAAATGGTTGAACCAGACCAGATTGATGAGCTTGTACGATTGTTGAACGAAGAGGCGAAAGCCATTTAAATCAGAACCACATGTCAGTATTTGTATATGTAGAAGATTGGGAAGGCGCACTGAAAAAAGCCTCTTTTGAAGCAGTAAGCTACGCAAAAACTTGGGCAGACATGCTCAGCGTACCAGTGGTTGCACTCGTTAGTGCCTCAGCAAATGACGTAGCCACTTTAGCAACATATGGTGCCGATGAAATACGCACTTTCGATGCAGTGAAGTCAGGCTTTGGAGTTGCGGAGCAGGTAAGCGCATTGAGCCAAGGCGGAAAAGGTCTTGTTGTTGCCGGAACTAATTTCGGTAAAACCGTAGCACCAGCTATTGCCGCATTGAGTGGTGGCGCGTTAAGTACGAACACCATTAGCGAGCCTTTGCAGTCGTCTCCTCTACAGGTGAAGCGCGGTGCGTTCTCCTCAAAAGGAATCGAAACTATTGAGCTCGATGCTACTTTTCCAATCATCAGTTTCACGCCAAACAGTATCGGCATTCAGGAGCGCAGTGCTTCGGGAGCCCTAAGTAGCGTAGATGCAACGGGATCGGATTTGATGGAATTGGTCGAGAAATCAGTGACCACAGGGAAAATCGCCCTTCCAGAGGCAGACGTAGTTGTCAGCGCTGGACGTGGTTTGAAAGGACCTGAAAATTGGGGCATGGTGGAAGAATTAGCCGATGTTCTTGGTGCCGCTACCGCATGTTCTAAACCAGTGAGTGACATTGGCTGGAGACCACATAGTGAACACGTAGGCCAAACAGGCATCCAAGTCAACCCGAATCTGTATATTGCGGTCGGAATTTCCGGCGCGATTCAGCACCTTGCTGGTGTGAGTGCATCAAAGACCATAGTAGTAATAAATACAGACGCTGAAGCCCCGTTCTTCAAGGCTGCAGACTACGGTATTGTCGGTGATGCATTTGAAGTTGTCCCCCGTTTGGTGGACGCCTTGCGCGCCTTCAAGGCCGCTCAATAATGCAAGAAAGAGAAATAACTGTAAAAGGATTATCCTACAGTCAAGGTAAATCAGGAGCTTACGCACTTATCCTCGCCGAAAAGGAAGGGAAAGGTCGTAAGCTTCCTGTCGTTATAGGGGGCGCAGAAGCACAAAGTATCGCTGTGGCCATGGAAAAGTCTGTTGCGCCACCTCGCCCTCTCACACATGACACATGGTTCAATATGCTCTATGAGCTCGGTGCCCACGTCGAGAAGGTTCTTATTCACCGACTTGTGAATGGAGTGTTTTTCGCCTCGATTCATGCTACCGGTAAAGATGGTGTGACGCTCGTTTTTGATTCTAGACCATCAGATGCTGTGGCCCTTGCCGTTCGTATTCCTTGTCCCATCTTCGCCACAGAGCACATATTGGAGTCTGCCGGCATCACAGAACAAGAAGAAGCCGTAGCCGATCAACTCGAACCAGATATTGAAACTGAATCGCCTGAAGAATTTACGGCGGAACAAACCTTAGAAGAACTCGAAGCCTTATTGGAAGAGGCTGTTGAAAACGAGGATTACGAGCTTGCCGCAAGACTACGTGACCGCATCGAAAAACTACAATGATCTTACGTACGTTACTAGGAATACTAATACTCACAGGACTTCTATTTCTGATGAGTTCACACAAAAAATCCATCAATTGGTGGATGGTGATCAAAGGACTGGGGCTTCAATTCATCCTAGCCGTTGCCGTACTCAAGGTACCCGGATTCTCTTGGGCCTTTGACCAATTTTCCATGGGCGCGGTCACCGTACTTGATTTTACCAAAGAGGGTTCTGAATTCCTATTCGGGGGGCTAATCACAAACACAGAGAGCTTCGGCTATCTCTTCGCATTCCAGGTACTCCCTACTATCATTTTCTTCTCTGCTGTCACCTCCCTACTCTACTATTACGGCATACTACAACGCGTTGTAAAAGTGATGGCATGGGTTATGCAGAAAACGCTCAAACTCTCCGGTGCTGAATCCCTTGCGGCGGCTGGAAACATCTTCATCGGCCAAACCGAGGCTCCGCTGCTCGTCAAGCCTTACATCAAAAACATGTCACGCTCTGAACTCCTTTGTTTGATGTCAGGAGGAATGGCTACTATCGCCGGTGGTGTATTAGCTGCGTATATCGGCTACCTCGGTGGCGCGACAGAAGCGGGTAAAATCTTTTTTGCCAAGCACCTCATCACCGCGTCCATCCTCAGTGCACCTGCAGCAATTATCAGCGCAAAAATCTTACTTCCCGAGACTGAAGAAGTAGACGAAGTTGCCGAAATCTCTCGCCGAACAATGGGTTCTAATGCCCTCGATGCCATTTCTAATGGAACTACTGAAGGGGTGAAACTTGCGGTGAATGTCGGAGCCATGCTACTTGTATTCGTTGCTTTAGTGTACGGCGCGAACTATATCATGATCCATACCCTCGGGGAGTGGACGGGTTTAAATGTTTGGACACAAGAAATCACTAACGGACAGTTCGATGCCTTCTCGCTACAATTCATTTTAGGCGCCATCCTTAGTCCTATCGCTTGGATTCTAGGAGTGCCTAGTAGCGATCTTATGCTGGTCGGCCAATTATTAGGCGAAAAGACCATCTTAAATGAATTCTACGCCTACGTCAGTCTCACTGAAATGCGCGATCAAGGACTGTTCTCTTCCGAGCGCTCTGTAGTCCTAGTCACTTATATGCTTTGTGGTTTTGCCAACATTTCAAGTATCGGTATTCAAATCGGTGGTATTGGTGTTTTGGCACCATCGCGCCGTAAAGAACTCAGCGAGTTAGGCGTTAAAGCACTCATCGCAGGTACAATGGCATCATTATATACAGCAGCCATCATAGGACTACTTATCTAACTCTTAAATCATGAGCAACGCCCTGGTGAACACCATAGACAAGGTCATTATTGGGGTCGATCCCGGTACTGTGGTCATGGGGTACAGTGTTGTGCACATCGTTAAAGGCGAGATAAGGCCTGTCATCCTAGACGTACTTAAGTTCAATCCCAAACTAGATCACTATACGCGCCTTTCGCACATATTCGAGGAGCTGAGTAAGGTGGTGGAACTTTACAAACCTGATGAGATGGCATTGGAGGCACCTTTCTTTGGCAAGAATGTTCAATCGATGCTTAAATTAGGGCGTGCACAAGGAGTATGTATGGCTACAGCACTGTCGAAACAAATCCCCGTATTCGAGTACAGTCCAAGACTCATCAAGCAAAGCATTGTAGGAAATGGAAATGCCAGTAAGGAGCAAGTAAGTGGTATGCTTCAAAACATGTATCCTGGTGTCGAACATAAATACTTAGATGCATCCGATGCCTTAGCCGCGGCAGTTTGTCACCACAGCCAAACGACAGGTTTGCCTTCACCAAAACACGGCGCTAAAAAGCGCTCATCTTCTACAGGTAAAGGAAAATCGTCTAGTTGGGATGCTTTTATTCAGCAGAATCCAGACCGCTTGAAATAGCGTTAGAGAGTTCTATGAATTCCTCCGGATCTAATTGTAATGGGGGATTGCTAAAGCTTAGTTCATGTTCGGCATGTATCGGTACTAAATGCAGGTGCGCATGAGGAACCTCCATACCTAATACCATACTTCCAACGCGCTTACAGGGAACCGTACGCTTCAAGGACTTCGCTACACGCTGTGAGAAACGCATGAGCGACTGATAATGTGCTTCGGGTAACTCATAGAGCTCATCCACCTCAAGCTTCGGCACACAAAGCGTATGTCCCTTTTGAAGGGGACGAATGTCTAAGAACGCAATGTTATTCTCATCCTCGGCCACCTTGTAGCAAGGAATCTCACCTGCGATGATTTTGGAAAAGATACTCGCCATGTTTACTTAAAAGCTTATGGAATTATGCAACTGTGATTTCGAGAATCTCAAAGTTCATGACGCCACGTGGCACCTGAATCTCTGCGACATCTCCTACCTTCTTTCCCAGTAGACCTTTGCCGATAGGACTACTTACAGAGATTTTACTCTTCTTAATATCCGCTTCTTTCTCGGCAACTAAGCTGTAAGACATCGTCGCACCATTTGCTACGTTCTTCAACTTTACTTTGGTAAGCACACCAACCTTTGAAAGATCGATATTCTCTTCGTCCAAAACACGTGCACCGGCAAGAGTATCCTCAAGCTTTGAGATCTTCATCTCCAACATACCTTGAGCCTCCTTTGCTGCATCATATTCAGCGTTCTCACTAAGATCACCTTTATCACGAGCTTCGGCAATCTGGTTCGAGATTTTAGAGCGCTCCACAGTCTTCATGTGCGCCAATTCTTCGCGCAATTTCTTGAGTCCCTCTCTGGTGTAATAACTAACTGATGACATAACGTTTAGATAGGCTTTTACTAAAAAAGAGAGGCCCATCGGGCCCCTCTCCATAGTTCAAAGGTATAATAATTTCGAATTACAAGCTAATTCTAGCACCGATAGAGTGAATACCGCTAAAGGCACCTGTGGTTGCTCTGTATGCGTAATCGATCGCGAAACTTCCTTCGTCACTGGTCGGTACATCGAAGCTGAATCCACCACAAAAACCTGTAACGGCAGTTGTACTGAAGCCATCGGCGCGATTATCACGAGCAACGTATCCTACACGAACCTGGAAGTACTCCTTGAGGCTGTACTGCAGACCGGCATGGTAGGTATCTTTTTCAAAGGCATTAGAGCTGAAGTTCAGCGCTGCAGTTACCTTACCGTTTTCTAGGAACCAATCGTATGAACCACCAATGCTCAACTGCGTAGGCAATTCAAAGATTGCTGAGCGACTCTCGAACGTTTGAGAGTACGCAACACCATAAGTAGGAACAGGAAGCGTTACACCGAATCCATCACCTTCGTACGTGATACCAGGACCAACGTTGCGAAGTGTGATACCAAACTTGTAACGGTCATCGTCACCAGTACGGTACTGTACCCCTGCGTCAAAACATACGCCACTTGTATTCAAGTTCGAAATAGTACTACTGTACATTTTTACGTTAGCACCACCGTAAATGTTCTCTGTGAACTTCTGAGCGTAGCCCAGGTTGATGATCAAACTTTGCGGGGAGATGGTTGCACCTGTACCCTCTGGCTGATCTTCTGTCGTTACTTCCCACTCGCCGTAGTCGAATGCGCTAAGGCCCATGGTCAATACACCCACGTCACTAACGCGCTGTACTAGTGTTGCACTGTTCATTTGAATGCCAGCACCCACCAACCACTGTGTGTTGTTAAAGGTCACCTCTGTTTGTCCGCTCGCTGCGATACCCGCAATGTTTACAAAAGTTGCATCCATGCCAGAAGCACCAGCTACGTTGACTCCTCCCCAACCTGCAGATCGTGCAAACGGGTTGATTAATAATTCCGATGCTCCCGCAGATCCGGCACGTTGCGGATTACCTGCAAATACTGTAGTTGCTACTGCTACTGTAAGGAGGGTTGTTATAATTGATTTCAATTTCATCTTTTTCACTTCTTAGAATGAGTTCAAATCCACCGGACGCAATGCTCCGAACCACTTCACGACCTTCTCACCGAGATCACCCGCGTCTACGTGGATGATGTAAACGCCCGATGCGATCGGCACGTTGTAGGTGTTTTTCAAATCCCATTCTAGGTAGGTCAAACTATTATCTTTTCTCAACTGACGAATCAGCGTACCGCTTGGCGTAAAGATGCTAATGGTACACACCTCAGGCAGGTTCGTGATTTTCACGATGTTGTCCAGCTGAGATGATTCGTAAGAGCTGAATCCGTAGTATGGGTTAGGCACCACTCGGATGGTTTCAAGCGCTCTACTACCTACAGTATCTTGGTACGTACCAACAGCAATGTTACTTGTGTTGAACTCGAATTGTGGGTTACCACCGTTAGGAGCATCAGCGAGTTCTTCATTCTTGTACGATGTGTTCACACGAATACGAACCCTAGTTTCCGTTGGAAGCTCTGTATACGGATCAAAGCTCAAGCCACGACGTAGTGTTGGGACACTCGTCCAGCGACAAGCTCTCCAGAAATTCGCTTTTGCGATGTTTCCTAATCCACCTGTCTTAACGAGGTCTTCCATGATGTCTTTAAGCGGCCAGTTGTCGATGTTGTCACCTTGGTACTGAAGATCCACTGTGCTACCACCAATCACGTCCTCGTCTGCGAACACATAGATGTAGTGCTGTCCACCGAATACATAACCACCATTGACATTATTTCCTGGAGCTAAGAAATCGCGATCTGTCGGATTCCATAACATGTCATTTCCGTTTTCACCTGGCAACCATGAATTCTCACCGAAGGCCATGTTCAAACGTTTTCCAGTTTCTACGTCAATCGCATACCCTGGGAAGTACGACCATCCTGGCTCAATGCCTGGAGCGCGTTTAAGCGTTCCGTTCGCTTCCAAGGTCCATGAAGTGTCTTGACGCTGTGTTAATTTCTTATCACCGTGTTCGCTCAAAGCAGCTTCTTCTGCCAATTCAAATACAGGAACACGTGTCCACTTCGTGTAATCAGACGTGAAAACAATATCGACCGAGTGTAGATCTGCTGCATCGTTTAAGTTACGACCGATAGATACCGCAGGTCCCATTCCATAGTTGTTAAAGCCGTTAACCACTGAGCGGTTGTTTGCTGAAGCATACATGTAAGGTCCCCAGGTACCGTCAACGATATTTTCAAAGAACCCTTTGGCATCACCGTCCTGATCTGGATACAGCGTCGCTGGTTCCTCAGTCGGGAAGCTATTTGTACCGGCTAAGATCCAGTTGTACGGAGTGTATGATTTGTCATCACTAATACCCGACCACCACTCTTTGGATGGATCGTCATAAATGATTTCAGAGGTAATCACACCGTTGTTATAGGTGCCGTCGTCATCACCACCAGGTGATTGTGCCTGCTGTACTGCAACAGACAGACCTAAATCTGGAATGATTTGCTCATTGTAGAATGAGATGGTCGTATCTGAATTTGCAACTACGTTGCCTGACTCATCTGTAATGCTCCAGTTCGCCGTTTGGTTCGGTGCATCAAACGTCAGCGTATACTGACCTTGTTTCACCTGTAACGGATCCACTACTTTGATTGCTACTGGTCCCATACCCCCCATGTAAGTAGGCTGACCGTTTGAATTACCAGCGAGAATATCCTCTACATCCTCAGGAAGAAGTTCGAGTTCTGCACCACCGTTACCGACACCATCAAGGCGAGTAATTTCTGGTCCATCACCGTATTCTGCTACTTGGATCGTACCGCCTTTTTCAGAGTCAATCTGGTGCGGGATGGCCGTGTATGTTTTAATGTTACGACGTCCTGCTAGGAAAGGAATCTTTTGGCCACCTGGAGCAGTAGTCGGATCAAATTCTAGGAACTGATTTTGACCGTATGCAATCACGGTGAAGTAGTACTCACGGTGGTTGATAAGCGAACGATCGCCAGTAGCGAATTGATCTTCTTTTATTTGGAAAGACGTGAAGACACCAGAGTTGTTCGTATTTAACGTCATGTCCTGAGGAACCAATGCATTCAAGTCTGGATCTACCTCCCAGTTGATGAGCTGGGTGATGCCATTTTTGATATCGCTTTGAGCTACCATACGGCTTTGTGTAGGATCGTAGATATCTGAGATACTTACGTCTTTGTTCGCCAATTGGAATACCTGGAATCCTTCGAATTTGTAGTCGAAGTAATCAGGATTTGCATTCAAGATAGAATCACGATCGTCTGGACTCACTGTGATTAGCGGATCGCGCTCACGGTAGCTGAAACCTTCGTTATTGCTACCAGGACCGTACGTCAACTGAAGAATGATCTCGCGATCAAGCTCTTGAACCTCTACATCTGGTGCGTCTGGACCGTTAAGAACCTGGAAACAGTTATCGAATAGTTTCTGTGCCTTATCATCTGCAATAATCACCTTCTCTACCGAAGCAAAGAGGTCATTGTTGATCAAATCACGCTCCCAAACTACCCCTGTAGTTACGAAGTTAAGTGCACCCGGAGCCAATGAGAATGGACCTGCACTGTGCAAACCACGTTTATCCTCACGGTTTGCTGGAGACTCCCACCAATCAACTGGTTCGAATGGAGGGTAAGCACCTGTAGTATCGTAAGACATACCTGGGTAAGCAAAGCGTGTCGAAGTACCGTTACCTGAAGCAACGAATCCGTCACCGTTTCCTTGATCACCAGCACCAGAAGGCGTTTCGATGATCAGCTCAGATCCGTTTTTCCAAAGTGCACGCATGTAGTTGTAGAAGTGCGTAGCGTTATCTGGGTTACCGGAAATGTTCGAAGCGGTGTTGTTGTAATACATGAATTGGCTCATGATGATACGTTCGTTCACACCCGTTGCAGGATCCTCAGGAACACATAATCCCGTTTCAGGATCTTTCACACCATCCACACAACCATCACGGTCGTTATCCTGGCCATCAAAGTAATCTGCAAAAGGACCTTGGAAGAAGTCAAACCCTACCGCTGGCGGGTTCAATCCATAACCTAATGGACCTTCGTCATCTGTATCAGAGTTGTAACAGTACCCCAAACCACGTGCGATATCACAACCAATGATATCATCTACGTAGTTACCGAGATCCGGATCAAACCACGTAGAGAAATACGTGTTTGTCAAACGGAACGTTGAACGGTTAATAATGCGGTAGTTGTTGAATGTCATATTGTTCACCTCGTCATTTGTAGAGAAGGCGAATGCTTGAGCGCGGATTTCGAAACCTAGTGCACCTGCCTGTGACTCGGTGTGTACGTTACCACGGTCATTGTATACCCACCAAATGGTTTGGTCACCGTAGAGTACATCCGTCTCTTTATCGCGACAGTCGTATTCCTTATCGATATCGTATGCAGGGTAATCAACTAAGTAATCGTATACTCCGTCACCATCACGATCCTTAAATGGCGCTAGCTGATATGGCAGTTCTCCATCTACACCATTACCTGGCCATTCTTTAATGCTCTCAGGAATCTGGCTCTCGTAGCCTGGGAAAAGCTCTGCATCGTTACAATTTGGATCTTCCATACACTCGAGCCAAGCTTTGTGTACGTCTACCTCTTCGCGAAGTACGATCCAGTGGCGGTCGTATTTATCACAAATTTCCTTGTTCGTAGAAGCGGTACCGTCAGTAGTCAGTGGACCTGGCCAGTAATCGTTACCTGCTTGACGGTAGGTCATGGCTGCCAGTTTCAACTGGTTACCTTCATCTACCCCACCGAGCCAAAGGGAACCGGCGAACATACTGTGCTTATTGGAACCTTTCGGCACCTCGTAACGCGCAGTGTTCAAATCCCACCACATGTCACCACCACCTAAGATGGTAGCACGTACGTTATTAATACTCAAATCACTTTGAGCTTTAGAAGGCTGACACAGTTCCTCTACAGTTTTAAACGAACCTGTTGTGTTCGCGCTACCTGTGTTTCCTGTAACATTCTGTACCTCACGTGCAGAAAGAGGAAGTGTGAAAGCGGTTGAAAGTAAAAGGAGGGCTACTCTTTTCATATACTAGTTTTCGAAACTTCTTAATTATAGACCTACGCGGAAACCGATACGGAGACGACGTGGCAAGCTGTACAATCCTGGATTCGCTAGACTCACGTTGTAGAGGTCAGCAAAAGACTGTGCGTTCGTTTGGAACTGGACTGCATTTTGACCCTGAGGCGAGCTCAAGTATCCATCATCGTTAGGAGAACCCGTGAATGAGTACACTCCTAAGATGTTCTGCGTATTCAGTGCGTTCAACACCTGAAGGTAGATCTCGAAGTTGCTAAATGCACCTTCTTTGAAGTTCCATACCTTATTTGCAGTTGCGTCAATACGGAAGCTCCATGGTAGACGCGAACCGTTAATATTACCAACGATCGGCGTTGCGGCATCGGTCAAACCAAAGGCAAGTGAACGACGCGTGTATGGCGTACCAGAGTTACCGTTAAGAACAAGGTTCACACCCGCATTCTCGAAGATGCGCTTGCCGAACCATACCGGACCGTTGTATGCAGGACCTCCTGCGAAACGGTAATCCATGTTCATTACAACCTGGTGGCGTGAATCGTAGCTTAAAGGCAAGATGTAACGCAAGTTAGGCTGACCTGAACGTGCAATGTTTGCACCAGAGTTTGCACCAGAACCTGTACCATCAGCAAACTGAAGTGTGTAGTTCGCATTGAGGCGAACATTACCAGTACGACGTAGGTCATAGGCGATAGTGTACCCTTTCACTGTCCCGAAATCCAAGTTACCGTATGCGATGTAGGTAATAGGATATGCTTCGGTAAAGCTGAGGGT
Organism: uncultured Schleiferiaceae bacterium; assembly: GCA_965656315.1. Lineage (GTDB taxonomy): Bacteria > Bacteroidota > Bacteroidia > Flavobacteriales > Schleiferiaceae > UBA10364. Next base: position 73,889 of record CBFHKC010000008.1, read on the forward strand.
CTGCATCATATCACGCATTTCTCGGTAGAAAGCACTGATTTTAAGAGCTGAGTTGTCGTTTAGCTTTTGACGGAAACCAATCTCGTAATCTGTAGTACGCTGCGGCTTCAAGTCAGGGTTTGATAGTAAGTTACCATTATCACCGTTCTCCAACTGGAGGTAGGTGATCGGGTTCATACGGTTCAGTCCAGGATCCGGACGCTGTACGAGGATATCATAGTGTGCAAAGAATTCCGCTTCATCTGAGATTGGGAACTGGAAAGAAACACGTGGCGAAACGGTCACCTGTGGCTCGTAATCCTTGAAGCTTTTGTTCGCTGTTACTGATAATTTCTGATCTTCTACGCCTGGCTCTACCAAGAACGGCTGTATACCACCACTGATGTCAGCGATATTTTTAGGGTTGGCTTCTACCTCTCCTTCTGCTGTATACCAAGTAAATCCTTCACGGTATCCGACAATCGAAGTAGGGTTTTCTTGATCATCTACATATACCACAGCATTTTCGCCGATACCTTCAGGAATGGAGTAACCTGCGAGCGCTGTTGAGTTAAGATCACCTACTGTGTAGGCTGGGTAGAGTACGAAAGGATCTGCTAAAACAGGCTGGTTGGCATCGAAACGGTCAACACGTACACCAATGTTGAAGAAGAGATCTTCAAAGGTGAATTGGTCCTGGATGTATCCAGCCATGTAAATAGGTTCAAAAGCTCCTACCATACGGTTACTGTTTCCTTGCGCATCTGTTGCGAAGAAATCGTTCAATGAAGGGCGTGTTGAAAGCTGGTTTCCTTTGTAATCGAAACCATAGTAGCTTACATACTGGCCTGAACCGATGTTCAATAGTTCGTTTGCAGAGAACATATCTAAAGAGTAGGTCTCTGGGTCGTAGCTGTCGATATCTAACCAATCCGTTCCGTTTGGATCCATACCCAATTTTTCACGCAAGTTGCGGTCGAAAGTTCTTGGCTTATCTGAATCAAACAAACGTGGGTAGCTCAACGTGTCTTGGAACACACCGTTGTTGTCATAAGACGCGATCGGGTTGTTCAAGTCAAGCTCGCGGATCGCATCGTTTTGAAGTAGACGCATGAGCGTCCAAAGGCCAGTTGCACCTAGGTTCCAAGAACGGTCGAAACGTTGCTCGTATTCGAAACCTACAATAAGTGAGTGGTCCTTAATATCAAATGTTGAAGATGCCGTGATACGGAACTGGTCATTCAACAGCTTGCTGTAGCTCGCCTGGTTTGCACCGACGTTGCCCCAAAGACCATATACTGAAGATGGCTGATCACCGTTCAACAAACCACCACCAGCACGAATGCTTTCAAGTGAGACAGCGTTGTTAAAGATGGTGTTTTCATCTACGAAGTTGAAGAAGTTTGACGTGTAGTTCGATAAAATCGGGTTGCGATCTGATGCTTGGTAATCTACATCAACCGATTGCCATACTGCTTGAGTATACGCATCCATAACCTTACCGTAGTTCGGATCGTTCGGATCTTTGATTGTATCAGAGCCTAACGTGTAGAGCGGACGATAGGTCGTCGTGAACTTACCGATGTGACCGTAATCGAAGAAGTTTTCACCATGGCGTGCATCGCGCGTGATTCTGCGGTTACGCGTAAAGTCCATTTGCAGCGTGTAGAACGCATTGCGAATTAAAGACGCAGAGGTATCAGATGAGTTTCCGAAACGTTGCTGGAAGCGGACGTATGTAGACCAGTCTTCAGAGAATGACTCCGCATTGTTCGCGTAGTTCATAAGCTCATTAAATCGGCTACCGTTCATTCCTTGGTTCATGTTGTAACGGCCACCAATCGTCAAGGTGGTTTTCTCAGAGGTTACAAACTTCAAGTTTCCTGAAAAACGGAAGGCAGTACGTGCTACGTTTTCGCGGTAGTTCTGAGTAACAAGATCGTCAGCGGTCAAGAAGTCTGCTGCACTCAATACACCGAAACCAGACGATGCAGGAACGAGTGGATTTGCTTGGAGCTGCGCCAATTTCTCGTCGTTTACCTTGTACGTAGGCAGTGAACGCGGCGACCCGTCTCTGTTGTATTGGAATTCTGAGGCTAAAAGGAAACCTACTATAGGCTGTCCTTTTTTACTCTTAATGATGGGACCACCTAATGTAAGTGCGCCCAAGTTGTAATGGTACTGATCGAACACTGAGCTCGTTAAAATCTCTGATGAACCAAAGTAGTAAGGTGCAGGGCCTTTGGTCGTCGTAGAAATCACACCACCGGTAACATCACCGTACTGTGCTGGAAGACCACCCGTGATCACCTCTGTTTGCAAGATCGCATCACGAGGTAGGTTGACATCACCACGAACCTTAACACCATCGATGAATACAACGTTCGTTGAAGAACGTGCACCACGAACGTTGAACGATCCGCTACCGTCTTGCTGGAATACACCTGCAGTGGTACCTACGATCTGGCTCAAATTACGGTATGGAAGGTTTTTGATTTCCTTAGAACTAACGATGTCGGATGTTTTCCCGGTTTCGATCAGCTCTTCTTGAGCGGTGACCGTAACCTCTTGGATCATCTGGCTTTCGATGCTCATGTCAAAATTGACCACTTTTGGCTTACCTGAATACACGGTAACTCCATTTAGATTGAAATCAGCGTAACCGATAAAGTTACAAGTCAGGTTGTACACCCCTGCATTTACAGGGTTAATGTTGTACTTTCCATCAAAATCCGTCGTTCCTGTTTTAACAACCACATCCTTATCTTTAACGATAATAGTCGCAAATGGAATGACTTCGCCGGTACGCTTGTCCTTAACAGTTCCTTTCAATGAACCTGGACGTGTTTGACCGAAGCTGATCGCTACGAATAGAGTCAAAACAAGCGTGAGTATTCTTTTAACCATATGTACTGGTTTTACGTTTGGGTTACAAGTTCGTAAATATAAGAAGTAGAGGCCGAGTAGCGACATGTAAAAAGCCCCTATATTGCATTCTATGAAGAAAACGAATTTAACACTGATAATCAAGAGCTTACCGCTTCTTTTGGTCGGGATAATTGCCTTACAAAGTTGCAATACTACAACAGTTCAGTACGACATTCCGGAACCTTTCGTCGATGAAACCGTCTATTTGAGTGACCCATCGAGCTTCAATTTGACAGTGATTGGGGGCCAATTACTACTTCCGTCCGCCGGTCACGCAGGGATACTCATCTACCGTAGATCCTACGACCAAGAGTACTATGATTTTGCTGCATATGAGGCTGCATGCCCAACGCATTGGACCGATGGTTGTGGTACACTCAGTTCATCCAATGGCGACCTGTATTTCACCTGCGGTTGTGATGCTCATCAGTATCAGCTTTTGGACGGTCAAAGCACCGATACTAGCTACACCTTACCGATCAAAGAGTACCGCTGTCAGTACGATGGCGTGAATATCATTCGTATCTCGAATTAAGTCGATCACGTCCATTTCTTGGAATTAAAAAAGCACCTGCCACTCGATGTGACAGGTGCTTTTTTTGTAGAGTTCATCTAAAGATTGAAATCTATACGAAAGCGTTTTCTCCGGTTACATCCATACCGGTGATTAACAGGTGAATGTCGTGGGTTCCTTCGTAGGTCACTACGGATTCTAAGTTCATCATGTGACGCATGATAGAGAAGTCACCAGTAATACCCATTCCACCGAGCATTTGGCGTGCCTCACGAGCGATTTTCAATGCGATTTCTACGTTATTTCTCTTGGCCATAGAAATTTGAGCCGTGGTGGCACGTCCTTCATTTTTAAGCTGACCTAGACGCCATGTAAGCAGTTGTGCCTTAGTGATTTCCGTGATCATCTCAGCCAATTTTTTCTGCTGGAGTTGGAAGGCAGCGATAGGTTTACCGAACTGAATGCGCTCTTTGCTGTAGCGCAGTGCGGTATCGTAGCAATCCATGGCTGCTCCTAGGGCGCCCCAAGCGATGCCGAAGCGGGCGCTATCTAGACAAGAAAGCGGTGCGCCAAGACCATTGCGGCCAGGCAGTAGGTTTTCTTTGGGTACTTTAACGTTGTCGAATACCAATTCACCCGTTGCCGAGGCGCGTAGCGACCATTTGTTGTGGGTTTCTGGCGTAGTAAATCCTTCCATACCGCGCTCTACGATAAGTCCGTGAATGCGGCCCTCCTCATTTTTAGCCCAAACGACTGCAACGTGACAGAAAGGCGAGTTGGAAATCCACATCTTCGCACCATTGAGCAAGTAGTGGTCGCCCATGTCTTTGTAGTTCGTGGTCATACCGCCGGGGTTCGAACCGAAATTGGGCTCGGTTAATCCGAAAGAGCCGAGGTATTCTCCTGTAGCCAATTTTGGCAAGAATTTGCGCTTTTGCTCTTCGCTACCATAGGCGTAGATTGGAAACATCACAAGTGAACTCTGCACAGAACACGTTGAGCGAATGCCCGAATCTCCGCGCTCTACTTCTTGCATCATTAAACCGTAGCTGATGTGATCTAAGCCTGCTCCGCCGTATTCTTCAGGGACGTAAGGTCCGAAAAGACCTATCTCTCCCATCTCTTTAACGAGGTGCTGCGGAAATACGGCGCGTTGTGCGTAATCTTCAATGATTGGACTTACGCTCTTTTTTACCCATTCGCGCGTCGCGTCGCGAACCATCTTGTGCTCATCGGAGAGCATTTCATCAAGTAAATAGTAATCGGGGTGGTTAAAAACGTCCATATATGCTTCTGTTATTTCTATATTTGGTAAAGACCGGTGTGAAATTAAACACAAAATCGGTTTTGTTGTTATAAATAAAACAGACTTTTATACCCACCCCCTATCTTAACACGAATTCAGATGAAAAAAACACTACTCCTCGCCGCAATGTTCGGCATTGTCACTTATTCCTACACGAACAGCGGTGGATCCCCCAGTGGAAAAAGCGGATCGCCTGCTTCGAACGGCCAGACGTGTACTTCGTGCCATAGCGGCGGAAGTGCCTCAGGATCAGAAGTGGTCAGTATAGAATTTTCAGCTGATACGGTTGGTGTCGGCAACACTGCGAATGTTACAGTGAGTGCGAATTCAGCGGGAGCTTCTACTAAAATTGGTATGATGGCGAGCGTAGAAGACGCAAGTGGAACGTTGTTTACACCTAGTAATCTAGGTAGCGGCACAAAATTGGTCGGAGATTATGTTTCACACAACAGCAGTGGGACCTCAGCTTCGAATGGTACGCAATCATGGACCTTCGATATTCCAACAGACAGCAACACCCCGGACAGCTTGACTGTGTACACCGCAGTCAACTTTACTAATAGCAATGGAACGACAAGCGGCGACTATGTGATCACAGCAAGTAAGACGTTGTATTTGTTTGAACCCTTTGCCGTTGAGGAACAAGATAAAATTGCCCTTAACGTGGGTCCGAATCCGGCTTCAGACGAATTAAGAGTGATCGCAACGGACCTCAGCGAGGTACGCTTGTACAACACTACAGGTCGATATTTATCACTCGAGGGTTTGAAAACGACTGCTCAGGGTGAGGAAACTGTACTGGACGTGAGCCGTTTAGCTCGCGGAAATTACATCCTACACGCGGTATTTAAGGACGGAAGTACGCACTACAAGCACGTAATTTTGCAGTAACTTTGGCGCTCTTATGAGCGCGAAGTGGATGTTGATTGCAGTTTTAGGTACACTCGGAGTAGTCCGGGTAAGCTTTCCTGTATTTTTCATCCACTGGATCCGTGGCCAATTCAATCCGTTGTTCGATAACCGAAGCACTGTAGGTTTGCACCTATTGATGTGGCTGGTAAGTGGCGTTTTCGGAGGAATCACCCTGCTTATTCTCTTTCCAAACAAGACGGTTTGGCACTTGTTAGCTGCTGTACCTCTTGCACTTATAGGTAGAATGCTGCTGACTTTCGGTCTTGCGCTCCTGATGAGAGCAAAAGGAACGACTGTTCATTTTAGCAGTGGATTCTCATTCGCAGCCTCGGCCATGGTCTATGGATGGACGGCCGTTGTTGTACTATTTACGCTACTTCTAGGTGATCACTTTGCTAAATATGGCATCTGGTTTCTTGTGATAGGCCATACCACTGGGTTGCTATGGTTCGCATACTTAGCACCGGCCTTTCAAAATTTGAGGGACCACGGGCTACGATTGTATGCCATTTTGTACCTTTGCGCCCTTGAAGTAATCCCAATTTACCTCATTGTCAACTAACACCAATAATGACTAAAGAAAGACTCACAAAAGTAAAATCGATCTTGGTTTCCCAACCTGAACCGACAACGGAGTCACATCCCTTTTTCACCCTTGCAGATAAGCACAAGGTAGAGGTAGATTTTCGCTCTTTTATTCACGTTGAAGGCGTGACTGCCTCTGATTTTAGAAAAGAGAAGATTCAGATTCGCGATTATCGCAATGTACTCTTGACCTCTAAAAATGCTGTAGATCATTACTTCCGCATGTGTGAGGAGATGCGCGTTCAGATCAGCCCAGATACTCGCTATTTTTGTATTTCAGAGGCGATTGCTTACTACCTTCAGAAATATGTAGTGTACCGCAAGCGCAAGATCTACCACGGGAACTTGAAGATTGAGGAATTGATCCCAACACTCAAGAAATTTAAGAATGAGAAGTTCTTAATGCCATCTTCGGACAGTCTTAAGCCTTCCATTCCGAATGCATTAGAGGAAGCTGGTGTGAATTACACGCGCGCTATTTTATTCAATACCGTAGTAAGTGACCTCAGCGATCTCGAAGACGTATTCTACGATGTATTGGTATTTTTCTCGCCTTCAGGAGTTAAATCGTTGTACGAAAACTTCCCTGATTTCAAGCAAAACGACACTCGTTTGGCCTGCTTTGGACCAACGACTCAAAAAGAAGCCGAAGCGCACGGTTTGATTGTCGATATACCGGCACCGACCAAGGATGCTCCTTCGATGACTAAGGCGATCAGCGATTATATCAAAGAAGCCAATAAGAAGTAAGGAAAATTGTAATTTGAGGGCCCAACCGGAAGGTTGGGCTTTTTTTATGCGCAAGACTTTTTCAAAACAGGAGAAACTGACCAAAAAGGAACACTTCGATGCACTCTACAAAGGTGGACATGGAGTGAAGGCTTTTCCATTTTCGCTTCGCTATATCGAGGTAGAGGCGGAAGATGGCCCAAGGATTGCGCGCAAAGTTGCCGTGGTGGTACCGAAGCGTGGCCTTAAGCTCGCTGTACACCGCAACAGGGTGAAGCGACAGATGCGCGAGTTGTATCGCCTTCACAAAGACAAAATTTACCAAAGCGGTACCGAAGAGGCTTGGAGCATACGGTATTTGGGCAATCGCCTGAACGATTATGCGTTTTTAGAGCGCGGGTATCTGAAACTTATAGAGTCGTACAATGAACAACGGAAAAAAGAATTGGAGTCGAGTGATGCGTAGTGGTGCAGTCGCAGCCGTTATGATGGTTGCGGGACTATTGATGAGCGCTTCGGCTGGAGATCCCTTCGAGACGAGTAAACAATTGGAAATTTTCACCGCGGTACTCAAAGAAGTACAGACGCAATACGTGGATGAGATCGGTGCAGAGCAGGCGGTCGGAAGTGCGATTAAAGGGATGCTGAAGGAATTGGACCCGTATACGGTGTATTATCCGGAGGATCAGATTGAGGATGTACGCCTGTTGCAGACCGGGGAATATGGAGGTGTCGGTTGTGTGATTCAAAAGATCGATGGGGCTATCATGGTTTCAGACGTGAACGACGCTGAGCCCGCTTTCAAAGCCGGGCTGCGTGTAGGGGATGTGCTGCAGTATGTAGGTGAGAGCTCGCTGAAAGGCAAAGAGATTAGTGATGTGAGTAGTTTGTTGAAAGGCACGCCGGGTACAACGGTGATCTTGGGGGTAGAACGCTTTGGTATGGAGCCT
>CBFHKC010000009.1:0-11943 GCA_965656315.1 uncultured Schleiferiaceae bacterium
CTTCGAACCCATAGTCCAGTCCACAGCAAGATTGGTCGGTTGGAAACACGTAGGCGCCGGAAAGTGATTCACCACAATGACGAGTGTTGAATCTACCAAACGTGCATTGTTCGTATCACAAATCGAATTCCCGAAAGAGCTGCGCAATGCATGTATCTTGAAAACCAAGAAGGTATCGGTTACCGCGCCGTTGAATTCATTGATTGTACGGGTTACCGTTTCAGTATCACCATTCGTGCCCGATACCCCATATGAAAGTGCCGATTCTTTCGTGGACTCACTCTCCAACTCGATATACGTGCCGATGTCTTCTGGAGCACTCCCTCCGAACCCTGCCGAAGTTTCGACCGTGTAGGACATCTCAATGGATGAAATCCAGTTCCCACTCGGGATGGAAAGTCCCATCGTGTCCGCACAGGTGGATTGAGAATTTATGTTTACCGGAAATACAGCCTGAACGCTGTAATCGCCTCTATTGTAGCGTAAAGTATCGCTTACAATCTGCCCTTGGGCTAAATTCACCCACAATAATGTGAGCGTAAAGAGTACAATTTTTTTCATGTTCGATTTAATGTTCGAGTAAGATAGACGTTATCCTCCTAGTAGACACCAAACCGATTGAATGGTTGAACCAAAGACTACAATTGCTTATTAAACGACTCCTTAACGAAACGTTTATAATCCTTGATGGAGTCCTTCATATCCTTGCGTAGTAAGAAAATACCAATCAAGTTTGGCAGTGTCATAAGTGCTATCGCAATACCGGCAAAGGTCCAAACGATGGTGGTATCGATGATGGCTGCTAGGAAAAACCCAAGGACGTATAAAATGCGATAATACTTGACATACTTTACGCCAAACAAATAGGTAACGCTTCTTCCGCCGTAATAGCTCCAAGAAATGGCCGTAGAAAACGCGAAAAGTAGTAGGCCAATGGCTACGATGAATTGGCCAAAATCGCCAAAAATCCCCTTGTTGAAGGCAAGGGCGGTAAGTGGCGCGCTGTGTACCAAAGATTTCCCTGTAAATGTGATGCCATTCGTATTCTCTACGCGCCCATCTTTGATGGTTAAATCTCCAGTAAAGAGTTCCTCATTTTTATAAACAACAACCTGTTCTCCTATACTTCGAGCATGCAAGACCGTTACTCCAGATACCGCACCGTTTTCAACAGGCAAGACACCTGAGTACTCCGAAATGTTTCCATTACTGTTATAATAAGCATACAGCTGTTCACCGTGTGTTTCTTCTGAAATATCACCTTCAACAATAACCGTATCTGAGAAACTAAAATCATTTAAATGCTTTTGATTCCAAACTCCTGAACTCAACAAAGTCAGGCCAGTTATCGAACAAATCACGATCGTATCGATAAATGGCTCAAGAATCGCTACCATTCCTTCACTAACCGGGTGCTCAGCCTTAGCCGCAGCGTGTGCGATAGGTGCAGACCCCTGCCCTGCCTCGTTAGAGAAGAGTCCACGATTCACCCCACGATTAAACGCATAGGCTATTGTGGCACCAAGGAAACCACCACTTGCCGCTGACCCAGAAAACACATCAGCGAAAACACTGACAAACGAAGGGATAATATTTTCATAGTTCATAACAATCACAGAAAGTGCGCCGAGAACATAAATGATGGCCATAATGGGTACCAATTTTTCGGTAACCGCTGCGATGCGCTTGATTCCGCCCAAAATGATCATACCCAGTGCCACAGAAAGAACCGCTCCAGTAACAATTTCTTCAATGCCAAACGTTGCTTTTAAAGAACTCGCAATACTATTTACCTGTGGCATGTTCCCCGTACCGAACGAACTGACAATGGCAGCTACAGCAAACAGTGCCGCCATCCATTTCATATTCAGTTTGTTTTTCATGTAGTACATCGGGCCACCGGAGGCAGTGCCATCTTCAGCAAATTCACGGTATTTATGAGATAGGGTTACCTCAACAAATTTTGTAGTCATACCAAGTGCAGCAGTCACTAGCATCCAAAATAGTGCTGCTGGACCGCCCAGGTGTATCGCAAAAGCAACCCCTGCGATGTTACCTGTACCCACGGTACCGGACAGTGCTGTGGCTAACGATTGAAAATGTGACGTATCACCTTTAGCTCCCTCCTTGTCAAACTTTCCGCGGACAATGGCAATTGCATGACCGAAATAACGGATTTGTGGAAACTTTAAATAGATCGTAAAAAAGATTCCAGACCCTAAAAGGGCAAATACGAACCAGCTTGAGCCGCCGATATATCCGTCAATAGTGGCTAAAATTTCGTTGAGACGTACTAAATCCATTGGGAGTATGAGGTGTTAAATTTTGCGAGTCGGCAATATATAAAAAAGCCCTCGCACCGAAAGGTACGAGGGCGTTCTAGTTTAACGCATCAAAGAGTGTGTCTTACTTCACTTCTTCAAAATCAACATCAGTCACGTCGTCGGTGGCACCGTCTGCTCCTGCGTCAGGACCTGGACCTTGCTCACCGCCTTCAGCTCCACCTTGCATTGCTGCTTGGATTTCTGCTGCTGCCGCTTGAAGGGCTCCGTTGAGCTTCTCTTGAGCTGCCTCACAACCTGCAATATCTTTCGCTGCGTGTGCTGTTTTCAATTCCGCTAGTGCAGCATCGATAGGACCTTTCTTATCTTCAGCAAGCTTGCCTTCGATGTCCTTCATTTGCTTTTCAACTTGGAAGATCATACCATCAGCTGCGTTGAGCTTGTCGATTTCTTCTTTTGCTTTTTTATCTGCATCAGCGTTTGCCTCTGCTTCCTGCTTCATGCGCTCGATTTCCTCCTGTGAAAGACCTGAAGACGCTTCGATACGGATGTTTTGCTCTTTACCCGTGTTCTTGTCTTTAGCACTAACGTTTAGGATACCATTCGAATCGATATCGAAAGTAACCTCAATCTGAGGTACACCGCGCGGTGCAGCTGGAATACCGTCTAAGTGGAAACGACCGATCGTTTTGTTGTCGGCTGCCATTGGACGCTCACCTTGCAAGATGTGAATCTCTACAGATGGTTGGTTATCTGCTGCAGTTGAGAACGTTTCCGATTTTTTAGTTGGGATTGTCGTATTTGCTTCGATGAGTTTAGTCATTACACCACCCATCGTTTCGATACCGAGAGAAAGTGGGGTAACGTCTAAAAGAAGTACATCCTTTACATCACCTGCAAGTACACCACCTTGGATAGAAGCACCGATCGCTACTACCTCATCCGGGTTTACACCTTTCGATGGTTCTTTACCGAAGAACGATTTTACGGCTTCCTGGATCGCTGGGATACGGGTAGTACCTCCTACTAGGATGACTTCATCAATATCAGATGTGCTGTAGCCAGCGTTTTTCAATGCGCTACGTGCTGGAGCAATCGTACGCTCGATCAAATCCGCTGCAAGTTGTTCGAACTTCGCTCTTGTCAATTGACGCACCAAGTGCTTAGGCCCTGAAGCTGTAGCAGTGATGTATGGCAAGTTGATTTCAGTAGAAGTCGTTGAAGACAATTCAATTTTAGCTTTCTCAGCTGCTTCTTTCAAACGCTGTAGTGCCATGTTGTCATCGCGAAGATCCATAGACTCCTCTGCCTTGAATTCTTCTGCCAACCAGTCGATCAAAACTTGGTCAAAGTCGTCACCACCGAGATGTGTATCACCGTCCGTAGATTTCACTTCAAATACTCCGTCTCCTAGTTCGAGAACAGAAACATCGTGCGTACCACCACCACAGTCAAAGACTACGATTTTTTGGTCTTGGCCTTTTTTATCTAGACCGTATGCAAGTGCTGCTGCAGTAGGCTCGTTGATGATACGACGAACGTTCAAACCTGCGATTTCACCAGCTTCTTTGGTTGCTTGGCGTTGTGCATCGTCGAAGTATGCAGGAACGGTAATTACCGCTTCACTTACATCTGTGCCCAAGTAATCTTCTGCCGTCTTCTTCATTTTCTGAAGAATCATCGCAGAAACCTCCTGTGGCGTGTATTGGCGACCGTCGATGTTTACACGTGGCGTATCATTATCTCCAGCTTCCACAGTATAAGGAACACGCTTCGCCTCTTTAGTTACATTCGAAAACTTCTCTCCCATGAAGCGCTTCACAGAATATACAGTCTTCTCAGGGTTGGTGATTGCTTGACGCTTTGCAGGATCCCCTACTTTACGCTCACCACCTTCTACGAAACCAACAATCGATGGAGTCGTTCTCTTTCCTTCGCTGTTTGGAATAACCACTGGCTCGTTTCCTTCCATTACAGAAACACAAGAGTTGGTGGTTCCAAGGTCAATACCTATGATTTTACCCATTTTAAAATTATTTAGGTTGTCAATTCAATTTCTTACGACCTAGTTTAATCAAGGGTTATGCCAATCAGATTTTTACTCGTCTTGGCCCAGTATGAGGCACCAATTTGGCAGTCACCTCGTCAAAAGGCTGTCAAAAACTGAAAAAATCGCGGGTCCAAGGTGACACAATGTCAAACCTGCGGCGAGAAAAATTGGCAACGATTAGAAACAGACCTGCTCCCCATCGACACAGATACAGGTATCGAGGCCTTGGAAATCAAGCCAACCCATATCGCAAGTGTGCATACCTCGCCATAGACTATCTAGGGAAGATGTACTCAGTGCAACATTGTTTTTAAACCCACGTGCACGTGACGAAAACAACCCTATTCCACCATCTATATTCGTAAACAGCGGCTTTTCTTGCACAATACCTTGCGACGGCTGTGAAACATTTATATAAGTGGCATAGTCATCCGCAGCGGCCCAAACTTCCACATCGATCCCCTTAAACACACGGGATTTATCAGAAGTGGTCCCGATGTTATTACGAAGGAAACGGTAGTAACTTTCATACGTAAGTTCTGTCGTGAAGGTGCCATTGCCGTTTAAATTACTACCCGTTCTTACTGGAAGCGCATAGGTCAAGGTTTTGATCACACTGTCTGCTGGATTGCTACGTGGCGCCTCCTTATAGCGAAAGTGAACATACCCCTGATACATGCGTGCATTTTTGGCAGCTTCCCACTTGAACTCTGCTCCACCTATACCAAAAGTGATTTTCTGGAAACCTTTAGGCTTGGTGATGTCGACATTTCCTACGAGCGGGGTGACCGATTCAAAATTATTATTCCCCGGTATAAAGCCTTTGAGTCGGTATTCTGAATTTGCGTTGAGCTGTGCGTCCGTCCAATACAATCGGTAGTTCTCCGTGGTAAAGGCACCCTGATCTAAAAGATTAGTGTCCTTGCGGAACATCTCATAGGTCCCAATCACATTTCCCGCGTCATTTAATTCTGACAGGTATATTGTAGCAGTATCGAAATATAAACTATCATGGTGGGTCGCTCCAGCTAAAATACCGTCTTCCCCTAAGTACGTGCGGTGTAAACGTACCCATTGCGTATCTTGATCCTTATCCAAAAGACCATATACCACATTTTGCACATCATAATCTGCGTTTATGTCTAGAGAGTTGTCACATGAAATCGCCAAAAAGAATGCGAATAAAGGAAGAAATAGTTTTTTCATAGAGTGTAAAAATACAACGTATGGGAAGAGTTGCTTTTCTTTGCAATACTAACACACAAAAACCGTGCACGATGTCTGTAGCAAAAAAAGAATTTAAGAAGGTCACTACCCACAGCCTTCAACAGATGAAAGACCAAGGTGAGAAGATCTCCATGTTGACTGCGTATGACTTTACTATGGCAAAAATGGTCGATGCCGCAGGTGTAGATTGTATTCTCGTAGGTGACAGTGCCTCTAATGTTATGGCAGGACATGAAACGACCCTTCCCATCACATTAGACCAGATGATTTACCATGCGAGTAGTGTTGTACGTGCTGTAGATCGTGCGTTAGTAGTGGTTGATCTTCCTTTCGGTGCTTACCAAGGGAACTCAAAAGAAGCATTGACCTCAGCAGTTCGCGTGATGAAAGAGAGCGGTGGCCACGCGGTTAAGCTCGAGGGTGGTGTGGAAATCATCGAAGGGATACAGCGTATTTTAACAGCTGGCATTCCTGTTATGGGCCACCTAGGGTTGACCCCCCAAAGCATCTATAAGTTCGGTACATATAGCGTTCGCGCAAAAGAAGAGCAAGAGGCTATCAAATTGAAAGAAGATGCACTTGCGCTCCAAGAGGCCGGCTGTTTTGGTATAGTTCTCGAAAAAGTACCAGCGTCGCTTGCGCAAGAAGTGAGCGAAATGCTGTCCATTCCTGTCATCGGAATCGGTGCTGGGCCTGGTGTTGATGGACAAGTGCTCGTTTTCCATGATCTAGTGGGAATGACACACCAATTCCACCCGCGTTTTCTTCGCCGTTACCTCAACTTGTATGAAGATATCACTGGAGCCATAGGCCAGTATGTTCAAGACGTGAAGGATGTAGATTTCCCAAACGAAAATGAAAGTTACCCGAGTTAAAATTGGCCAAGCGACTCGACATCCTCTATGAGGACAATCATTTGATTGCCGTCAACAAGGCGGCAGGGGATCTCGTTCAAGGCGATAAAACAGGAGACTTCACCCTGCCTGATCGCATCAAGGTCTACTTGAAGGAAAAATTCAATAAGCCTGGCAATGTATTTTGCGGTGTGATTCATCGTTTGGACCGTCCTACCACAGGGGTGGTGCTGTTTGCCCGTACGTCGAAAGGCCTAGAACGAATGAATGCGGCATTCAAGAATCGGACAACTTCGAAAAAGTATTGGGCTTTGGTGGAAGGAAAATTGGCTACGGAGGGAACACTAGAACATTATTTAAAAAAGAATCCTAAGACTAATAAAGCTGTAGCCTTTAAGCGAGAGGAGACTGGAGCGAAACACGCCAAACTCTCCTACTCTATCCTCAAAGCTGGCGATCGTTACACCTTAGTTGAAGTCGATCTGCACACAGGTCGTCACCATCAGATTCGCGCCCAATTCGCCACCATAGGACATCCCATTAAAGGCGATGTGAAATACGGTGCTCGACGAGGCGAAAAAGACAAAAGTATCTGTTTGCATGCCCAGTCTCTTTCTTTCAACCATCCCACCACTAAAGAAGCAACACAAATTACCGCATCGCCGCCTGAAACATTCTTGCCATTTCTCTAGTTTGGTGTCGGTTCAACCGTACAAATATCTCATATTAGAGTCATGTGCCGCGAGACGCTTCCGTCTTAACCCTCGTCCTTCAATTCTTTTGATCATGAAATGAGATTACAGTGTGCTTTACGCTGACCCTCTCCTAACTACATTAGAAGTATAATCTCCTCTACCATGAAAAAAATCATATTACTTGCCAGCGTGCTCCTATTCGGGATAACAGCTACGGCACAATCTAAAATCAAAGCAGAAACTCAATACCGAAATATGGCCGGCTGGGCTGATGCGTATGAATTAGGGTTACAATATCATTTTCCTACCAGCTTCTACGCTGCGGGTAGATTAGCCCAAACGAATGATTATGGATTCGGTGATCCTACAACGACTACTATGACCGCCATATTCGGAGTTGGATATCGACGTGAAATGATTGCAAACCTGCACTGGGGGACCGAATTGGATGTACGCTACCACATCAGTAACTCCACAGATTTAAAGCGCAGCATCCTATCTCCAGTGTTCTACGTAGGATATAGTTTCGAACATATCGACCTTCAAATCTCAACAGGCCTGCCATACATCTTGGGAGCAGGTATTGCAGTCGACTTAAACTAAACTGCAGTAAATAAAATAGTTATGAATTCGGGTCTACATCGAACACTACGCGTACCCGATTGTAATCTGGCGAAAGAAGAATTTCCTGATGTGATTTCTTAATTCGATCGCGCACTTTGGTTCCAACGCTCCCTTTGTCCACCTTTACAATTATCTGCATTTGATAGAGATTCTTTAGGCGGGCGATTGGAGCAAATTCAGGTCCTAAGAATCGGTCACCAATTTTACTTCTGAGCGAGCGCGCAAAATCACTGGCTGCACGCTGCAATAACTTTTGATCGCGATGTTTCAAGGTGATGGTAATCAATCGGACAAATGGCGGATACGAAAACTCTCTGCGTACCCCAAGCTCTCGCTGCATCATTCCAGGATAATCATGATTCATAGCCATTTGAATGATATTGTGACGTGGCTTCATCGCCTGAATGATCACTTTACCCTTGGATGTTCTACGGCCAGTGCGTCCACTTACTTGCTCAATAACCTGGAATGCGCGTTCGTTCGCTCTAAAATCGGGATAACTTAATAGATTGTCTGCGCTCATAATTCCGACCAATCCGACTTTATCAAAATCGAGTCCTTTGGTAACCATTTGGGTTCCTACGAGGATATCCACTTCACCTGCTTCAACCGAACGAATCAAATCTCCAAAGGCATGTTTACCTCGTGTGGTATCTAAATCCATGCGTTTTACTCGAGCTTTCGGAAATAGTTTCGCAGCTTCCTCTGCAATCTGCTCGGTTCCGAACCCTTTGTGCAATACACTTTCCCCTCCACACGAACTACATTTCATAACGGGCGGCGTCTGGTAACCGCAGTAATGACATTTGAGCTGCTGGGGACCTTTATGGTAGGTCAGAGATATATCACAACGCGTACATCCTTCGACGTGTCCACAGGTCTGACATTGCTGGAAGCTACTAAACCCGCGTCTGTTCTGAAATAATATGATACTCTCGTCTTTGGTTAATGCGGCACGCATTGCATCGATCAACTCGATGGAAAAGTTTCCCTTAACCTCCTTGCGTTGTCGAGCACCGACCATATCGACCACTTCAAGTTCAGGAAGCGGTGCAGTATGGAATCTCTTAAAGAGTTGAACCAGATGGTAACGGCCCTGCTGGGCGTTGAACATACTGTCCAGACTAGGAGTTGCTGATCCTAAGAGAATTGGACAATGATGCTGATTCGACATCCAAACTGCAGTGTCCCTAGCGTGGTAACGAGGGGAAGGTTCGTATTGCTTGAAACTGCTTTCATGCTCTTCATCTACAATGATAAGTCCTAGATCGGGTAAGGGCATAAAAAGTGCCGAACGAGCACCTAAAACGAGTAATGGTCGGTCAGACTCCAAGGATTCTTTCCACGCCGCGAGTCGTTCTGCTGGAGTAAACCGCGAGTGGTTTACAGCTACAGTAAAGTGTACGCGCAATCTGGAAATCAGTTGAGTGGTTAAGGCAATCTCCGGCAATAAGTACAAGACACGGCGATGCTTTTTGAGTGCCTCTTTGATGAGCTCTATGTAGATCTCTGTTTTACCCGATGCGGTGACTCCGTGCAATAAGACCGGTTTTTGGGCTTCGAATCCAGTTTTGATTTCCTCAAAAGCAGCAAGCTGCGAAGGACTTAGCTCAATCTTGGAATCCGGTGCTGATGCAGCGGTTGTTCCGTCAATCTCTTCTACCTCCTCGATAATACCCTTCTTGCGCAGTGCCAAAAGAATTGCGCTGCCCACGCCCGATTTCTTCTGAAAAGCGCGACGGTCTATAAAATTATTTTCGCTTCCACATTGCGCTACGATACCTAGTAATGCTGTAGTCTGCAATTCGGATCGACTTGTCGACTCAAAGGCATCATCTAATCTATGCAGGTAGTTGGGCGACATGCGAATGAGCTTCCTACGCTTTGCTTTGGCGACTTTTTTCAGCTCTTCTTCCAAGATAGCCCATCCTTGCTCCAATGCCTTCTGAATGATTGGCATCGGGTTTTTCACCTGAAGCAATTCTCGAACCTGTTCCAAGGTGAGTTTCTCATTGTTGCGCAATGCCTCATAGAGCTTGAACAGCGTATCAGGCATGTCATCTTCCAGAGGCAGTACTTCGGAATCTAAAACGAGTACACTTTGAGAACTCAGTTTCAACCCCGGGGGTAACGCTGCATTCATGATATCGCCGAGCGGCGCCATATAATAGGAAGCCATCCAAGACCATTGTAAAAGCTGATGCTCCAGCACTACTGGGCGCTCATCGAGTAGGTTTACTATGAATTTAAGTGCTGTTTCTTCCGGCGCATCTAAGACACGCACTACCAGCGCAGCATATTCTTTTCGTTTACCGAATTGGACTAGGACACGCATACCCGACTCCACTTTATCGGACCATTCATTCGGCACGGCATAATGGAAGACCTTGTCTAAAGGAAGGGGTAAGATGACCTCGACTACGCGCATTTACTTCTTTGGAGCCTTTGGAAGATTGCCTTTTACGAAACGTGCCTCACGTTTGGCAAGCAGCTTTTTCTCATTGTCAAAAAAGCTCAGCGTTTTAAGAGCGGAAGTTTCCGTGGATTTCGCAATGGAATTGAACTCGACTAGATCGTACTTCATCTTCGTGAGGTCTGCCAGCAAATCCGCTGAAGCCAATTCAAGTAACTCGAAATAATACTTTTGATATGCCTCATGCAATTGCGTTTGGCCGTTGTAATACATCTCATCTCCGTAACCACGAAGATGTTTGCTCAATGCCTTTACTAAAGCTTTCTGTGCGGTATACATTAAATCAAGATCCGTATGCCCAATCTCACCCTTAAGTACATGTACGAGGCTATCAACTTTCGCTGCTCCACGCTTCATCTCTCTAGTGTAAGCCAGGAGTTCAAGCTGCAATTCTAAACGCTCCACGATTTCAGATGCTCGTACATTGACTTCATGTGTTGTGCTATATACCTCTAACTCCTTGAGAATTGTTTTGAAATGGCCACCTACTTTGTCCACATAGGTGTGCCCGAAGCCAGAACGTGGATCTTCCCCTAACCAATCCTTTAGATCGGAAGAAGAGCACTCGATAATCGCACCGAGTTCATTAGTAACCACCTCTACCAACTGTTTTTCAGTAGGCTCTTGTAAACGGGCAAAAGAACGTCTGCTTTTACGATAAATAGAGAACTGCTCGTCGATCAAAGGCACGACTTTTTTTTCTTTTTCATAGGTCATTACCCCATCGATGATCTCTGATGAAATCGACATGATTTTTTCAACCTCACGAGAGACACGTCTGTAATTACTGCTGTAACTCTGCGCGGAAAGGGTAGTAGATAAAACAAGTAAAAGAAGTGCGAACTGCTTTTTCATCTGTATGGTTTGTTTATCGATTCAACTTATGGAGCTTTTTCGTGCCCGCATACATATCAAACTGTAGCAATTTACATTCCAATTCGCCATTAAACAGATTCCATTTCCGAGATGGACGCAGACCTATACTCTTAATAGCTTCTAAATCTGAGGTAATCCACATCACGGTCCAGCCGGCATACTTTTCTTTAAGAGTATCCCCCATCTCGCGATAGAATTGGTGTGTATTAGCAGCAATACGAACATTATAGGGAGGGTTCACTAGAAGTAGACCTTTCTCTGCGGGTGGTTCTGCTTCGAAGAAATCCGCTCGTTTTAAGCGAATGACATCATCAAACATCGATCGCTCAATATTCTCTGAGGCCGCATCTAGTGCGTAATCATCCATATCACGACCAAAAATCTTACCGTTGTATTCTCTAGCTCTACTTAATAGCCCATCTTTAATCTTGTCGAAAAGTTCCTGGTCAAATCCCTTCCAATGGTGAAAACCGAAGGTCTCACGATAAATATTGGCAGGCATATTGTGTGCGATAAGCGCCGCTTCAACCAAGAAAGTTCCCGATCCACACATCGGATCAAGAACAGGCATTCCCCCGTTCCATTTACTTTTTAAGACAATTCCTGCCGCTAAAACTTCATTTAAAGGAGCATGTGCTGCCGCCAGACGATAGCCACGTTTGTGCAAAGAGTCGCCAGAGGCATCTAAATACACACGGACTTTATTGTGATAGATATGAATATGAACGGGCACATTTGGCATAGTTCGCTGCACAGTAGGGCGATCTCCAACATGTTCTCGGAATCTATCTACAATAGCATCTTTAGCCTTTAGGCCAGCGAAGCTACTATGATTCAAATAGTCATTCGTCCCCACTACGTC
>CBFHKC010000009.1:12041-17992 GCA_965656315.1 uncultured Schleiferiaceae bacterium
CGACAGCGAAGGTTTTTTCTATGTCGAACTGTTCTTCCCATGGAATGGAGACTAATTCGTTATAATAGTGCTCAACATCCTCCATTTCAAATTCATGAAGCGGTAGCAAAACACGTAGTCCTGTGCGTAAAGCAATGTTGATCTTATAGACAAAACCCATGTCTCCCACACAAGAAACTGCGCGGTTTAACTTCAATATCTCTCGTCCGCCAAGGGAGAGCAACTCTTTGCTGAGGACTTCCTCGAGCCCATAGAGCGTTTTTATTACTAGGCGGTAATCTTTGTTTTCAGGCACCCTTTAGCTGTTTAAAGAACAAATGTACGCTAACTTTGGCCGCATGAATGAATGGCCGGAATTAATTGCCCTAGTCTTTGGAGGTTTTGCTGCAGGACTGATTAACACTATTGCTGGAAACGGGTCGGCCATTACCCTGCCCCTGCTCATGTGGGTAGGCTTAGACCCTAATACTGCGAACGCCACCAATCGTGTTGGCGCAATCTTCCAGACCAGCAGTGCTATGATTGCACTGCCAAAGACCAGTAGAACGAAATATCTCTTCAAAGAAAGTTACTTCATTATCCCCCCGATTGTGATTGGATCGGCTGTGGGTGCATGGCTCGCTGTGGATATTCCGGAAGATCTGATGCGCATCTCTATAGGAAGCCTCATGATCGTCCTACTGATCACCATGCTTTTGAACCCTAAGAAATGGCTAATTAAAACCGACGGCTCGAAAAAACGGAAAACGGTGGGAACTTGGCTGAGCTTTTTAGCCCTCGGGCTCTATGGAGGCTTTATTCAAATGGGATTTGGAATTTTCTTCCTCTCCTTAGCTGTGCTCATGGCGAAATACGCTTTACGAGACGGCAATATCATGAAACTCTTCACTGCATTATTGATGACCATTCCAAGCTTCGCCATCTTTGCTCTAAGCGGAAGTATAGAATGGATGTATGGACTTTCGCTCGCTTTAGGTACGACATTAGGGGCTCGGTTCGGGACCAAAAAAATCATTCAACACCCTAAGGCTAATGCCATTACAAGGAAAGTACTGATTGGTGTGATTTTAATCGCGATATTCAAAATGTTCGAGCCTTACCTTTCACAAATAGTTTAGAATAGTATGCAACATCCCTGGTACGCTACCTGGTTCAACACACATTTTTACCACGATCTCTATCAACATCGAGACGAACATGAGGCGCGCGGTTTTATTCGTGAGTTGTGCCAGCGATTAGGCGTACAACCGGGAGAAACCGCTCTTGACATGGCTTGTGGGCGCGGCAGGCATGCAAAGGTCTTATCGGAACAAGGCTTAGATGTATTAGGAGTGGACCTGAGTGAAGAGAGCATTTCTTTTGCTCGCCAATTCGAACATGATGACTTGAAATTCAGTACCGGCAACATGCTTGAAACCCTCCCTTTCGGACCGTTCGACTGGGTTTTCAATCTATTTACTAGTTTTGGATATTTCGAAAACGATCAAATGCATCAGCAAGCGATTGACAAAATGGCGGAAGCCGTAGTTCCCGGAGGTCGATTGGTACTAGATTATATGAATAGTGTAAAAATCGCTGCGAACTTGGTCCCAGCTAATGATGTTCAGACGGATCTCGCACATTATTCCATTACACGAATCATTGACGAGGGCACCATTGTGAAGCGCATTCGCGTGCACAAAGACTGCGAAATTCAACATTTTGAAGAACGTGTCCGTGCTTTTACTCCCACAGAGATGACTCGCTTTATGGAACACGCTGGTCTAGAAGTGTTGCACATCAAGGGCGATTATGACCTTAGTGATTTCGAGCCCGAACAAAGCAACAGAATGATTATTATTGCCAAAAAGCCCGCTTAATGAATACGGCATTCATCATCCTTTTCTTCAGTGTGCTCATAGGAGGTGGCGCGTCTTGGACTATCAAGACTGAAAGCTTGGCGTTTCGACTGAGTTTAGCATTTTCAGGTGCATTCTTGTTTGGAACAATACTCTTGCATCTATTGCCAGAGCTTTTTGAAGACAACGCCTATACGATTGGAACTTGGGTATTACTCGGTTTTGGTATCCAATTATTTCTAGACTTCATCTCCAAGGGTCTTGAGCATGGGCATTACCACGCACATGGAACAAGATTGCCGCTGCTTCCATTACTAGGTTTATTTATTCACTCATTTATAGAAGGAATGCCGATTGGCGAGCACAGTGGTCACCACCACCATCATGAAAGTTCTGAACTTCTATGGTCCTTAGTCCTGCACAAAATGCCAATTGCACTTCTAGTGACCTCTTCTCTTAGAAAGGCTAACATTTCAACACCGCTTGTGATAGGAAGCCTTGTTTTATTTGCCTTGAGTACTCCGCTTGGTGGTCTTGCCGCAGGTCAGCTGGCAGCATATGAATTTCCTATGCTAGGAATAGCTACGGGATTACTACTCCACGTGAGTACAACTATTCTATTCGAAAGCTCAGCGAATCACCAGTTCAACGCCTACAAACTACTAGCAGTAGGCACGGGAATCGCACTGAGCTTACTCTTGCTCTTATAAAGTCATAAAGACTCACTCACTGCTCATAGATAAAACTGAATAGGTTTTGTGTCCAATAGAGATACGCGTTCGTACATTTGAAACTCAAATTAAAAACAAAAACAAATGGCTGTATTAGTAGGCAAAAAAGCTCCAGATTTCACTGCAGCTGCAGTGATCAACGGTGAGGAGATCGTAGAGAACTTCAAACTATCAGATTACGCTGGTAAATATGTGATCTTATTCTTCTACCCAAAAGATTTCACGTTCGTATGTCCAACAGAATTACACGCTTTCCAGGCGCGTAAAGAAGAATTCGCTTCTAAAGGTGTTGAGCTTATCGCTGTATCAACAGACACTGAGCAGAGCCACTGGGGTTGGTTGCAAATGACCAAGGACCAAGGCGGTATCCAAGGTGTTACTTACCCTATCGTTGCTGATACTAACAAGACTATTTCACACAACTACGACGTGCTAGACGGCGAGTGGTCGTACGACGAGGACGGTAACCTTACTTCTACCGGTGAAATGATCGCATACCGTGGTTTGTTCTTGATCGATAAAGAAGGTACAGTAATGCACCAGCTCGTGAACTTCTTCCCATTAGGTCGTTCTGTTGACGAGGCAATGCGTATGGTAGATGCCCTTCAGTACTTTGAAGAAAAAGGTGAAGTTTGTCCAGCAAACTGGACTCCTGGTCAAGACGGGATGAACGCAACTCACGATGGTGTTGCTGACTACTTAAGCAACAACTAAACTATTTAGTTTACCTACACATCAATTGTGACGAAAACGCCTGTCTATACCAAGACAGGCGTTTTTTTTATCCCACCATAAACTATAGCCCCTCAGGATATAGCCCTATCCTACTCAAAACCTATAGAATTAGGCGAGCAAGACCAGTAAAATAGGCACCTAATAAAAAAGTATCTTTTTTTTGCAAGTTGAGTGAACCACAGGCACACTTCGAGGTTAATACTACATGGAACATTCTGCGCAAGCAGATTTTCATGGCGGTTTAGGTAGAAAGGGAGCTTGGCGGCTCCCTTTCGTTTTTTACACCTGTTGGTTAAACCGATTTCTCGGCACAAAAAAACCTGTAGACTATTTAGCCGACAGGTTTTAATTATAGTTCCAGCCACTTCTCGGGCCTTCCGCTACCTATTTCGTCAGGTCGATCAGCTTGCGTAAGTATTCTTCTTTACTAGCTGCCGAACCTTCGGCCAAGACACCATTTTTAAAAGAAGCTAAAAACGGAAGGTTGTCTACGCCACCAGCTTTGCGCGCTACTTCATTGTGCTCTGCATTTACTTCCAAGAACACCACATCTGCGTGCTCTTCCTCATTCGATACTCGCTTGTATTTTGGAGCAAACATTTTACAAGCACCACACCAGTCAGCATAGTACTTAACGACAACACGTGGGCTGTCTTTTAGAATTTGTTCGAAGTCTTGATCTGTTGCTATTTGTACTGCCATCTTAAAAAGGGTTTTCGTTATTTGTTCTTCAAAATTACATAGACTCTGCCTAACACAACCAAATATGCTATTGAAGTAATCTATGTGTCTATAGATAGTTTTCTAGACCTTCTTGAACTCAATAGAAGATTCGGTTTTCGACTTAAATGAAGTGTGGTAAAGGTCCCGGACTAGTCCGTCGGATACGCCTATTTTCGGTACGTATATTTTTTGAGTACCTGCCCATTCCATGGCTTTCAGATAAATAGGAAGCGCATGAACGATAACGTCAGCTCGATCAAAGTTCAAGCCCAATTCCGTAACACGTTCCTCACCACTTAATTCAGATATGAAATCTAGCTGATGTTGCACGTAGCTTCTCGTGAGTGGCTTCTGAACAGACTTCATACTGAGCTTGTGCAACTTATTAATATTACCACCTGCACCAATCGCGGCCTTATCTTTGAGTTTAGCCGCATGTATTTTTAGCCAATTCTTCATTTCATTCCACTCGGAATCAGCGACCAGTCCATTCATAAGGCGCACACCTCCGACGCGGAAACTGCGACTGGCGATCACCTTTTTATTTTCAATGATAGAAATTTCGGTCGACCCTCCTCCAACATCGATGTATACGAAATTGGACACAGAAGCATTGATTACATCATAAATTTTCGAAGAAAATACCAGACGGGCCTCTTCTTGACCATCGATGATCGAGATTTCAATCCCCGTTTTTTCCTTTACCTCTTTTACGATAGCAGCCCCATTTACAGCCTCACGCATCGCGGAAGTGGCTACGGCTCGAAATGCTTCAACGCCATGAACATTCAATACATGACGGTAGGCTTGCATTCCTTCAAGAAACCTAGAACGAGTTGCCTCACTTATTTCACCTAGCGCAAATACATCCTGACCGAGTCGAATAGGCAATCGAACCAAACTCACTTTTTTGTAATAGGTGTAACCGTCCTTATAAACGACATTTACCACAAGACATCTTACAGAGTTTGAGCCGATATCTATTGCACCTAGTTTAGTAACGATCATAGGTTTTATCCTTTCAAAAGTTGTTTTTGTACGTAATTATGAAGCTCCACTTGGGCCCTAATTTTAGGCCCCTTGAGCTTTCGGTATGCGTTAGTTTGGCCATGATCAAACCAGCGTGATTTGGTGTTGTCTTTCCAAAGAATATCAAAGTGGTCCCTGAGCTGTCTTCTGAGCTGCTCGTCATAAATAGGTACGGTAACCTCCACCCTACGGTTTAGATTACGACTCATCCAGTCTGCGGAAGAAATATAGTACTCCTCATTGCCTCCGTTGTTGAAACAGAACGCACGTGTATGCTCCAAGAATCGGTCAATGATACTGATCGCTTCGATATTTGCTGAATATTCTGGGTTTTCAAGCTGCATACAATTGATTCCTCGAACAACCATGCGAATTTTTACTCCAGCCGCACTTGCTTCGTACAACTTCCGTATCATCCCATGATCAGAAACACTATTAATCTTTACCCAGAATTTTGCTTCTTTCCCGGCCTTAGCAAAAGCTATCTCCCGGTCGATCAAAGCATACAAACCTTCTCTTGTACTGTTTGGAGAAACCAAAAGATGCTTGAATTTATAATGCTTGTACGGACTTTCAATAAATGCAAAGACCTTTCTCGCCTCTTTTGCTATACGCTTGTCCGAAGTCAAGAGATGATAATCAGTATAGATTTTGGCAGTCCCCTCGTGATAATTCCCCGTACCGATCACACAATAATCGACCAGTTTTTCCAAGCCTTCATCACGACGAATTAAGGTCAATTTTGAATGCACTTTTAAGCCTGGAACCCCACTCACTACTTTAATCCCCTCTGAGCGTAGCTTGTTGGTCCATTTTATGTTATTGGCTTCATCAAATCTTGCTTGAAGTTCGATAAATACCGTTACCGATTTTCCATTTTTTGCAGCGTTGACTA
>CBFHKC010000009.1:18031-19352 GCA_965656315.1 uncultured Schleiferiaceae bacterium
ACGTCACCTTTATTTGACGAACCTTCGGGTCAATCGCCGCTTCACGCAATAGGCGTATCACATGACCAAAATCATGATAGGGTGTAAACAGTAAAACATCTTTTTTCTGCAACACTTGAATGATACTACGGTCTACATCTAAATCTGGATGCGCGATCTGAGGAAGCGATGGATGCTCTAATTCTTTGCGTCCCACATTCGGGAACTTCACAAGATCCTTCTTATTATGGTATCGCCCACCTGGAATTAGCGTATCAAACTCTGTAATGCCTAAACCTTTGACCAATTCACCTAAAGTTTGCCCTGAAATCTCCTGGTCATAAACAACACGAACCGGATCACCTTCACGTCTATTCATCAAGCCCTTTTGAACTTGTTCCATAAAGGATTTGCTCACATCATCATCCAAAGAAAGCTCTGCATCACGAGTGATTTTCACTGTGTAGGCTTCAATCCGATCATACTTAATAATGTGAAAAATACTATCGAGGTTATGACGCAGTACGTCGTCAAGGTACATGATGAATTGCTTACCATATTTAGGAAGTACGACAAAACGGCCGTAGGTACCGCTGGGCACCTCTATAATCGAGAATTGCTCATTCTTACCTTTGATTAAGCGAATGGCGAGGAAAATACTTTTGTCCCGTAAATAAGGAAACTCCCTGGTCTGGTTCAACATCAGGGTAGTTAAAGCTGAAGCGATCTTCGTCTGATAAAATTCCCGAATAAAAGCGGACTGATTGGAAGTCAACTTACGTTCAGTAATTACCTCAACATCATACTCTTGAAGCTCCTGCTGAAGTTTATCGTAGATGCGCTGACTTCTTCTTTGCTGTTCGGTCACCGTTTCACTTAATATCTTCAGTAAGTCACCAGGTGCATATCCTTCAAGGTTCGCATCCTCCTCTTCTACACCTGAAAGTTTCAATCTGCGAATGAAGGAATACCTGACCCGGAAAAATTCATCCATATTGTTCGAGTGTATCCCTAAAAAGCGAATACGTTCAATCAACGGCACGGAGGAATCCTCTGCCTCTTGAAGCACCCTTTCGTTGAATTTCAACCAACTAATATCTCGATTACAAAACACTTTTTGATCCGCTATCATTCTTTAGACTTTAGACGTTTTGGGTATTCAAATTTGATCAATTCAGCGCCAGGACCAATCTCTCGCCACCTCTTTACATCGAAGCGAACACAGACCAAACCTGTGGTGGGTACATTCAAGATATGAGCGTCTGTCATGTCATTCACAAAATCTGTAATTCCCGGATTGTGCGCAAAATATATCGCAGTATCGATCTCATCCTTGGTACTT
>CBFHKC010000009.1:19391-64782 GCA_965656315.1 uncultured Schleiferiaceae bacterium
AGCTCATCAATCATACGTACCTCAGCAGCAGGAACATTAAAATTTTTGGCGAAAATCAAAGCGGTATGTACAGCTCTAGTTGCAGGCGAACTAAACAAGCGAAATCGCTCGATTTCAGGAGTTAAACTTCGGACATACAGACTCACTAAATGAGCATCTCGGATGCCTCGGCCCTTTAACGGTCGATCACGGTCTTCGATCTGATCTAAAGACCAGGTACTTTTGGCATGTCGAATCAGGTAGAGTGTTTTCATGTATGTAAAATACAGATATTCAACACGTTCTACCAACCTTAAATACAGGTTTACACCAATCTTAACAGAAAATTTATAAGTAGTTTACCTAACTCTTTGTGGTCTTCGCCTCATTCCAAAGCGCCTCCATTTCTTCTAAAGACATGTCAGACAAAGACTTACCAAGCTCACGAGCTTTTGACTCCATGTATGTGAAGCGGTAAATGAACTTTTTATTCGTGCGTTCAAGCGCCAATTCTGGATCCAAGCCGCTTAGGCGTGAGAAATTGACCAATGAGAACAATACATCACCCAACTCACCTTCGATATCTTCCTGTTTTCCAGACTTATGCGCCTGCTCAAACTCACCTAATTCTTCTTTGATTTTCTCCCAAACATCCTCGGGTTGATCCCAATCGAATCCTGCTCCACGTGCCTTATCACCGATCCGAATAGCTTTGACTAATGCCGGCAGACCACGTGGAACGCCTTGCAATACACTTTTGGTCCCTTTCTCTTTGAGCTTGATGGCCTCCCAATTCGCCTTGACCTCTTCCTCTGTATTCGCTTCCACATCACCGTAAATGTGAGGGTGACGATGAATGAGTTTATCGCTAACGCTATGCAACACATCAGCTACATCAAAGGCGCCTTTTTCACTTCCAATCTTTGAATAAAAGACCATGTGTAGCATCAAATCGCCGAGCTCTTTTTTAATCTCCTCAAGATCATTACTCTCTATAGCGTCTGCCAACTCGTAGGTTTCCTCTATAGTAAGATGCCTCAAGCTCTCAAGCGTTTGCTTTTTATCCCATGGACATTCTGAACGTAGGGTATCCATGATGTCTAACAATCGCCCGAAAGCTTCCATTTTATCTGCGCGGGAGTGCTGAGGCATAATTTTAGTAAAAAGGTTATTCCGCAGCTTCTTCTGCAGCTTCAGTGGTTTCTTCAGCATCTAAAATGCTCAGTAAATCGTTCTTTACTAAGATGTTAAACCACTGTACGACTTTTTTAATATCGCTTGCGTAAACACGTTCTTGGTCAAACTTTGGCAACACCTCACCAAAAAAGTCTTCCAATTCATTTTTAGAACTTTTATGAGAAAGCGCTTCTTTTCCTTCAGTAACCTCAGCCATGGCCTTGAATACCTCGCGTAAAGGCACTTCTTCTTCGTACGTGTATATCGCGATATCGCCTAGAGAACTTACGTTTGCCGTTGCCGGAATGGACGTGCGTTGTCCATCGATCAAACTTTCTACTACCACACCATTCTTACGGTGTGCAATGAGTTGATATAGTCCTGGTTTTCCTGAGATGGATAGTACGGTTCTTAATTCCATTAGTTTTTATTTAGCCAATTTTTGACGGTTTCTAACTCTTTTTCTTTCCCTCCACTACTTAGTTCCAACAACGACAATGCGCTTGGAACTAATTCATGCTGAGGATATCTCTTCACCAAGGCTTCTAAAAAGGTCT
Source organism: uncultured Schleiferiaceae bacterium (assembly GCA_965656315.1). GTDB lineage: Bacteria > Bacteroidota > Bacteroidia > Flavobacteriales > Schleiferiaceae > UBA10364. The sequence continues at coordinate 21,104 of CBFHKC010000009.1, forward strand.
TGGCTCTTTCCTTATCACCTAATGTATTTTCAAAATACAAGGCCAATTGCATCAAGGCCTCTGGAGTAAATCTGTGTTCCGGAAATTTACTTGTCAAAAGTATCAAATAGTTCACACCAAACAATTGGTCCCTGTCCCCATTCATCAACACAAGTCCTGCTTGCATCAAGCGCTTTGGATCCGCTCCGATACTATCAGAAGCTTCAATAAAATACGGACGTGCACGCTCCAAATCTTGTTCGGTAGCTGTCGCACTATCAATTTTTGATAAGTAATACAATGCTGAGTCGTGTGCAACGACTTCATTTTGAGAAGGTATCGGCTGCTCCTGGGGCTCTGAGGTTGACGCGCTACAAGCACCCAACACCAACATCCACAATAGCGCTACTCTCATCGTTTTTTAGGGAATTTCATTGGATAATCGATCTTGATGTCTCCGCGCTCGATACTTCCTAAGCGCCCCTTGATCAAACGTTTACGTAATGGCTTCACGTACTCAGTAAACAATACGCCCTCAATATGATCGTATTCATGCTGGATCACACGTGCGGCTAGTCCTGAGTAGGTTTCTTCGACCAACTCCCAATTTTCATTGTAGTATTCTATCACAATTTTTTCTTTGCGATACACCATCTCACGAACTTCGGGAATACTCAAGCATCCTTCTTCCATTCCCCACTCCTCTCCATCTTCTTCGATGATGATGGGATTGATAAAGGTTTTTGTGAATCCCTTGAGTAATTCATAATCTTCCTGGCCTTCTTCAGCGAAAGGACTCGCATCTACAATGAATAAACGAATACCACGACCAATCTGAGGAGCAGCTAGTCCTACCCCTTGAGCGTTGTACATGGTCTCATACATGTTTTTAACCAATGCATCAAGCCCAGGGTAATCCTGATCAATCTCATCAGCAACTTTATTCAATACAGGGTCGCCGTAGGCAACTATAGGTAAAATCATAATCTGAGTTGTGAGATGCAAAGATAGTTATCGTTGCTCTAAGTACCGCTCTAAAATGAGTGAGGCTGCGACTTTGTCAAGCGCGCCTTTTTCGCGGCGTTTACTTTTCTTCATCCCGCCAGCAATCAAGGTTTGTGAAGCCAATTTTGACGTGTCACTTTCGTCGACCAAGACCACATTTACGTTGGGAAAGCGGGCTGCTATTTTAGCTACCCATCCCTGTATCAATCTTGTGCTATCGGTCTCTACATCGGAAAATTCTGAAGGATCACCGACCACAAGTGTTTCAGGATTGTTTTCCTGAATGTAGTGATCTAAAATTGACATTAAATCTGTGGTAAGTACTGTCTTTAATGGGAATGCCATCATCTGTAACGGATCCGTTTCCGCGAGCCCTGTGCGCTTACCACCGATGTCTAATGCGAGTATTTTTGCCATGGACCAAAGGTAGTCTATACCCCCCAAATGCCTACCTTTGTCACTACTTAAGATTTACAATTCAAGCATGCAAGAAGTACGCGAAATTATAGAACGTGCGTGGGAAAACCGCGAAATGTTACAACAAGAAGAAGTCCAAAAAGCCATTCGCTCCGTCGTGGCAGCACTCGATGCAGGAACACTCCGTGTTGCAGAACCTGTAGGTGACAACTGGCAAGTAAACGAATGGGTAAAGAAAGCTGTGGTGCTCTATTTCCCTATTCAAAAGATGGAAACCATCGAGGTAGGTCCCTTTGAGTTCCATGATAAAATTCCTTTAAAGAAAGACTACGCAGCAAAAGGTGTTCGTGTGGTTCCTCATGCAGTTGCTCGCGTGGGTGCATTTATAGAAAGTGGCGTGGTGATGATGCCTTCATATATTAACATTGGCGCCTATGTGGAATCGGGCACTATGGTGGATACCTGGGCTACTGTCGGTTCTTGTGCACAGATCGGTAAAAATGTTCACCTAAGCGGCGGAGTCGGAATCGGCGGGGTTCTAGAGCCCTTACAAGCCGCACCAGTTATCATCGAAGAAGACTGCTTCATTGGATCACGCTGTATTGTGGTCGAAGGAGTTCGCGTAGAAAAAGAGGCTGTCCTAGGAGCAAATGTTGTCCTTACCGCTTCAACCAAAATCATTGATGTGAGCGGTGATACCCCGAAAGAATACCGCGGTAGAGTTCCTGCTCGATCGGTGGTGATTCCAGGGACCATGCCTAAGGACTTCCCTGCCGGTACTTACAATGTGCCTTGTGCTTTGATTATTGGTCAAAGAAAAGCTTCTACAGATAAGAAAACTTCCCTGAATGATGCCTTGAGAACACACAACGTCGCTGTATAATGCCTGTATCGCTCTCGGTCGTCTACCTCAGCTATAACGAAGAAGACATTCTTGGCACATCGCTGCAATCCGTCGCGAAACTAGCGGATGAGATTGTGGTTGTAGACAGCGGTTCTACCGATAGCACGCAGGCTATTGCAAAAAAATATGGCGCAAAGGTTTTCGAAAGACCTCTCGAGAATTGGGGAGAGCAGCGCAATTGGGCTTTGGATCAATGCTCGCATTCTTGGGTGCTTGTCCTTGATTGTGACGAGGTCATCTCCTTAGAACTCGCTAAAAGTATTCAAAGCTTTAAAGACAGTGAACCGACGGATGGCTTGTACAGCTTTAAGAGGACGCATGTTTTTATGGATAAACGCATGAGGTACAGTGGACTTCAAAACGATTGGATCATTCGATTAATGCCAAAATCAACTCGTTTTAAAGCGTTGTTCGTTCATGAAAAAGTCCACGGGAAGGCACAGAGGATTGCTGGAGAAGTGATTCATTATACGTTTAAAAGTACCGCTCATTGGACCGAAAAGATGAGACATTATGCGATACGTCAAGCGAAAGATTATAATGAGAAAACCCGAAGCGTTACGGCGTGGCATAAAATTGTTAAACCTTCCTTCCGCTTTTTCAAGCACTACGTTCTAAAAGGCGGTATTTTTGACGGCCTACAAGGTTTGCACTACAGCTTGTGGATGTACCGAGCCGTAAAGTGGAGGTATCAGGAATTAGAAAAACTTCGAATGCGATGAGCACGGTAAGCACAACTATTATCATCAGCCTCATGGTCATCATGATCGCTGTTTACAGTTACAAATGGGCACTTCATTTTCAGTACTTAAGAGTACAGAATAAAAAGAAGCCTGGACACTGGATGGATTATTACAAGAGGAATTTCATATACAAGAAAGACCAACAATGGTGGCGCGAAAGTATCATGCTGTTTCCCTTGCTCTATCCCGTGGTTATGACGGGTAAGCCTTCGCAGGATGAGTGGCTCGCGAAGATCAAGCGTACGAATATCGCGATGTACTTTTTATTGATTCTTTTTTTACTTGCGGGAATTTATTTCTCCAAACTGCCTTCAAACCCGTACTAAATGGCACTGCGCACAGATTTCTTAGACCAAGATATTTTCAGTGTAGTCGGTGCTGCTGCTGATGAGCTGGGCATACCGTGCTATGTTGTTGGTGGCTTCGTTCGTGATCAATTCATGGGACGCCCGCGTAAAATGGATCTCGATTTTGTAGCCGTAGGTAGTGGCATTGCATTGGCGAAAGCTACGAGGGCTAAATTGGACAAAAAACCGAAACTCAGTGTTTTTAAGAGTTTTGGGACTGCGCACATGAATTACAAAGGTGTCGACCTTGAATTTGTGGGTGCACGCAAGGAAAGCTACCAACGAAACAGCCGTAACCCTATCGTGGAAAATGGGAGTCTGGAAGACGATCAAAACCGTAGAGATTTCACCATCAACGCAATGGCGATTTGTTTGAATAAAGCGAATTGGGGTGAGTTAATGGATCCTTTTGATGGTGTTTCAGATATTGAAAGAAAGTTGCTTCGTACACCGCTAGACCCGGACAAGACCTTCGATGATGATCCCTTGCGCATGATGCGTGCGGTACGATTTGCTGCGCAGCTCAATTTTAAAATTGATTCTAGATCTATTCTAAGCATTCGCGAACATGCAGATCGGATTAAGATTGTTGCACCAGAACGCGTGAGTGTGGAACTGAATAAAATCATGGAAGTAGACCGTCCTAGCTACGGCTTAGGACTGCTGTTTACGACTGGGATAATGCAATACATACTCCCTGAGATACAAGCACTTCAAGGCGTTGAAGAGCAAGAAGGACATAAACATAAGGATAATTTCTACCATACCCTCGAAGTGGTTGACAACCTAGCTCGCCACTCAGATAAACTTTGGTTGCGCTGGGCAGCATTGCTGCATGACATCGGCAAGCCTCGTACTAAGCGATTCATCAAACCTCAAGGTTGGACCTTTAGAGGGCATGAGTTTTTGGGCGGTAAGATGGTTCCGAAAATATTCAAACGACTGCATCTACCTACTGATGCACGTATGAAATACGTGATTAAAATGGTACAGATGAGCTCGAGACCCGCCTCGTTAGTAGATGAGCAGGTTACAGACAGCGCAGTAAGGAGATTACTCTTCGATGCCGGTGAGGATGTTGAAGATCTAATGAAACTTTGTGAGGCTGATTTAACGACCAAAAACGAAAAGAAGAAGCGTCGCTATTTGAACAACTTCAAGCAAGTTCGCGTGAAGTTCAAAGAAGTTGAGGAGCGAGATCATATTCGTAATTTCCAACCTCCTGTCAGCGGTGAAGAAATCATGGAAGCTTTCGGTATTGGACCGTGTCGAGCGATTGGCCAGATAAAAGAAGCATTAAAAGAAGCCATTTTGGAAGGCGAGATTCCAAATGATAAATCGGCAGCACTCCAGAAAATGGATGAGATTGCCAAAGAAATAGGATTGACCAAGTAACTATGGAAATTTTTCTACGCGTAATTGCGGATACCGACCACACTGTTCTCAAAGAGATGCGCATTAAAGGAAGTGCATCTATGCTGTCCCTACATGAGCACATTTTCACTTCATTCGGTCTATTGCCTGGTGAAATGGGTAGCTTTTTTGAAAGTACACCTGGTTGGGACCAAGGCGCGGAACTACCTATGTTCGCCATGGAAGAAGATAGCGAGAGTATGGAAAACCTTACCGTTGAAGCATTCTTTCAACGTTCAAACCATGCGCTATACGTCTACAACTTCCTAGACATGAATATTTTCTACGTAGAAAAAACACGTGTGGACGAGGAAGAAGGATTTGAAGATTTTGTGATTTTGTCTAGCGTCGGTGAACTTCCTTTGCAGGAAGCTGTTGCACCTGAATCACCAGCAGCCGCGGGAAAAAACCCTGAGGCTATGAGTGAAGCGGAGCTGAACGAGATTTATGGACTCGAAGATCTTGATGCTGGCAAACTACCGGGAGAAGAGGACGACCAAGACGATTCCTACGAAGAAGAGCCGTACTATTGAGGAATCTGAATTTCTAAAATACGTTCGACAGGAATGGTAATGTCTCCTTTCAAGAAGATGTTACCGGCATAATGTAACCATATCGTCGTTGTAATGGTGTACACTTTAGGGCCTTCAGCAGCGAACAAAATAGTCACCTTCTTATGCTCTATGTTGCCTAAGTAAGTAGCCTCATGAATCAATTTTGAACGCCTCATAACGTCGCGATACGTCGCCAGCACCTCTCCTTTCGGAAAGGTAATTTTAGCAGATTCAATCCGAGTGATATTTTCAGGCAGTTGGGTCATGAGTTGTTCTAGGCTGTTCTTCTAAAATACGTAAATTCGGTGAATGATGCACTATAAATCGATCAGAAAGAAGACCTACGAAGTCATTTTTGAGGCAAACACTCCGGCTGGAAAGGCTTTTGATATCGGATTATTTATTCTGATTGGAATTAGCGTGCTGAGTATTATGCTCGAGACTGTACCCCAATTTTCACATGAGTATTCGGGGGTATTCATGACGATAGAATTGGTCACAACAGTGTTGTTCACCTTGGAGTACTTCCTGAGAATCTGGAGTAGCCCAAGGCCCCTTGGATACGTGGGTTCATTTTACGGAATGGTGGACTTAATAGCGACGGCTCCGCTGTATATCTCGCTTCTATTACCCGGAGGAACGTATGGAATTGCAATCATTCGCTCCCTGCGTTTATTACGGGTTTTCAGAGTCCTGAAACTGAGTCGATTCTTGGTGGAGGGTAACATGCTTTGGCAAAGTATCGTGCGCTCGTCTCGTAAAATTGGTGTGTTTTTATTCACGGTTTTGCTCCTCTGTGTGATCATGGGAACCTTCATGTATGTGATTGAAGGACCTGAAAACGGATTTACTTCCATCCCGATCAGTATTTACTGGGCGATTGTTACCCTAACTACCGTTGGTTATGGCGATATTGCGCCTCATACCGTGCTGGGTCAATTTGTTGCCTCTGCCATCATGATTTTAGGGTACGCCATCATCGCAGTACCCACTGGAATCGTAACAGTTGACTTGACGCGGCCTACAACACCGGAAACAAACGCCGCACAAAGCACATGCGAGAACTGTGGCGAAACCTCTTTTAACATCAACGCGCATTTCTGTTCGAATTGCGGAACAAAATTACCTGAACATGTCGACTAAAACTCTATTAAATATCTGTGGCCCTACCGCTGTAGGCAAAACAGCTGTCGCTATGTATTGGGCGGAGCGTTTCAAATGCCCCATCCTTTCTACCGACAGCAGACAGTGCTACAGTGAATTAGAGATTGGTTCCGCACCTCCTTCGAAAGAAGAATTGGCACAGATAGAGCATCATTTCGTAGCTGATAGGAGTGTTCACGAGCCTGTTACTGCAGGAGAATTCGAGCACTTCGCCATTGCGAAACTCGAGGAACTCTTTACAACCCATGATGTGGTAGTTGCTGTTGGAGGTTCCGGAATGTACATCGATGCCTTGCTTCATGGTCTAGATCCTCTCCCAAGTGATCCAGAGATCAAAGCACAGCTTGAGGACCGTTTAGAAGCTGAAGGTATTAGCCCTCTATTTTTGGAACTCAAAGATGCCGATCCAGTGCATGCTGCTAAGGTCGATTCTCGCAATCCACGTCGTGTTATTCGCGCTCTAGAGGTGATCGAATGCACTGGAAAGACCTACACAGAGCAATTGAATTCAGCACCAAAACAGCGCAACTTTAAGATTGTGAACTGGGTCCTAAACATGGATCGTACACAGCTCTATGACCGCATCAATCGTCGTGTAGAGCTTATGGTGTCAAGCGGGCTAGAACAAGAGGCGCGTTCTTTGAAAGAACACCAAGAATTGGTCAGCCTTCAGACAGTTGGATACCGTGAATGGTGGCCTTACTTCCGTGGTGAGCAAGATCTCGAACGAACAACCGAGCTCATCCAGCAAAACTCTCGACGTTATGCGAAGCGTCAACTTACCTATTTCAAGCGCTTCAAAGATGCAGAATGGCTCGATCCTAATGATGTAAATAGTCAAGAAGAATCCTTGCGCAAAGTAGAGATCGTATGAGCAGAAAGTTCTATTCCTCTAAGTTTGGAGGAAGACAACTTCAACACCTCTACAGGTTCTTTCAAGAACTTGACCAGCGCCTGAAAAGTCCTCGGGCACAACATACGGATGTCCCTTCGATATGTGTCGGCAATTTCCAAGCGGGTGGCACGGGAAAAACCCCAACCACGCGCTGGATTGCTCAATACCTTTCTGATGCAGGCTATTCCCCTATTATCGTACTACGGGGATATAAAGGCAGTATTACTACGCCCACGCTGGTAAAGGACAGTCACAGCTCACAAGAGGTTGGCGACGAGGCCCTACTTCATGCGGCAAACTTCCCAACTGTGATCGGAGCTAACCGATTAAAGGCGTGCGAACTTGCCGCCCAACATGCGGCGGGCAGCACAAAACCTGTGCTCCTACTGGATGACGGTTTGCAACACTACACCCTTCGTGCAGATTTTAATATTGCCTGTACCAAATCTCCGCTGTTCTGGGAAGACACTCTGCTCCCTGTTGGAAGATTACGTCAAATCCCAGTTCCAGAAAAGATCGATGCCGTAATCGCGGTTAATTCAGATGCGCCCACCTTTTGGAAAGGGGTCCCTGTATACCAGATTTCACAAGAAACACGCAACGTAAAAGGTATGGTAGCTCCAGGGTTGATGGTCGCTGGAATAGCGAAATCTAGTCCGTTTTTTCAATTTTTATCTGCCCACATACCCGGTCAAACCTCTCTTAGCAAAGCGTTTGGAGACCATCATATCTACACTGCAAAAGAGGTGCGTGATATGGAAATTGCGTCGGCACAATCTAACTATCTGGTACACTGTACTGCCAAAGACGCGGTAAAACTTGAGCCCCTGGTTTCCGAGCTAGGAAGCCCTTTACAACTGTGCGTTTGGGACGTAATAACCCAATCGAACAATGCTGCCCAGCTACTCCTTGATGCTGTTGTGGCGAAAATTGAAGAAGTGTATACCATTCGCCCTTCAAAAGGCAAACAAAAAGCGTAAATTAGCGCTCTAAATTCCTCGTGATGTCTAGTATTTACGATACCTACGAACCGGTTATCGGTCTTGAAGTTCACGTGCAGTTAAGCACAAACAGTAAAGCATATTGTGGCGATGCCACGGCCTATGGCGCTTCAGCTAATTCCCAGGTCAGTCCCATCAGCTTGGGGCACCCGGGAACGTTACCGATGTTTAATAAGTCGGTAATGAATTATGCCGTCAAATTGGGGATTGCATGTGAGTGTGACATTCGCGAACGCAATGAGTTTGCGCGCAAGAACTATTTCTACGCCGATTTGCCAAAAGGCTATCAAATCACACAGGATACCACTCCTATCTGCACCGGTGGATTTGTGCGTATTAAAACCGCGGAGGGCAAGGACAAGAACATCAACCTCACACGTATTCACATGGAGGAAGATTCGGGTAAAAGTATTCACGACATCGACCCATTCAATACGTTGGTGGATTTGAACCGTGCCGGAATACCCCTGCTCGAAATCGTATCAGAACCTGAAATAAAGAACGGCGAGGAAGCCTACAGTTATTTAAGTGAGATCAGAAAATTGGTCCGTTATCTAGAAATTTCAGATGGTAACATGGAGGAGGGATCACTTCGTTGTGATTTGAATATTTCGGTACGTAAGAAGGGCGTGGAAAAATTCGGAACCAAAGTCGAGGTAAAAAACATGAACTCGTTCCGTAATGTGCAAAAAGCAATCGACTACGAAATCATCCGTCAGATTGACATGATTGAAGCAGGCGAGTTGATCCAACAGCAAACGCGTACCTACGATGCCGCGAAAAATAAGACCATCGGATTACGTACGAAAGAAGATGCACACGATTACCGCTACTTCCCTGAACCAGACCTCGTACCAGTGATTGTTCCAGCTACCTACGTAGACGCGGTACGTGAGCATATGCCTCCACTTCCTCATGAGCTATTCACCAAATACACCAAGGAACTAGAACTCAGTGAGTACGATGCATTTCTTCTTACAGACAACAAGGCATTTGCACTCTTTTTCGAGCAACTCATCGCTCAAACTGACAATTATAAAGCAGCTACAAACATGATGATAGGGCCGGTAAAAAGCTGGTTGAATGATCAAAGTGTGGCGATAGAAAAATTCCCGGTTTCGCCTAATGCGCTAGCGAAAATTATTTCACTAGTAGACGAGGAAAAGATTTCAACAACCACTGCAAATCAAAAATTGTTCCCTGCCCTTTTAGAGGATCCAACAGCAAATCCTGAAGCTATTTGTGAACGTGAAGGATGGATTCAACAAGGCGATGCTGACCAACTATCACAGTGGGTAGATCAGGCATTAGCCGCCTATCCAGAAAAAATTGAAGAATACCGAGGCGGTAAAAAAGGATTGATCGGCCTATTCATGGGTGAAGTCATGAAGTACAGCCGCGGTAACGCAGATCCAAAGAAAGCAAGTGCGTTGTTAAGAGAAAAACTCGATGCTTAAGAAGTTACTATTCTGGATTGCACCCTTCGTTGCCATGTCATTATTTTCTTCTTGTTCTACGCAAGAAGTTCCATCAACCATCACCTTCGAAGGAGACGTATCTGGAGCGTACAGTATACAACTTCGTAATGCTGATGGTACCTTCTCGGTAGTTGATACACTCGAGATACTTGGAAACGATGTCTTCGAGATTAGCTTTGACACTACGCGTATGGTCAGCTTTTTACCAATCAACGGAGAACTACCTGTGGTTCATGCTGTAGTAGGACCTAACACCACACAGCTTACAGTTAATGAGGATGGCTATATTTCCGGTGATGCCGAAAATAACTGGCTCGGTGCACAGCGTGAAATGCAGCTTAATCTAATCGAGTTTATTGAACGTCTAGACGCTGTTCGCGAAACCTATACTGATAGCACTACATTTAAAGGTCTTCAGGCCTTAGACAGCAGTTTCTATGCATATGCGGAACAGTACCGAAACAGAATTCTAGACACATTGACTTCAAAACCAGAACTGCTGTCTAACATGATGGTGGTGTATCATAGAATTGGGCAAAATCCGGTAGTAGATTACGTCGTAGACCGTGAACTATTCATAGCGGCGCGCAAAGCACTCGAAAACGCTTATCCAGGCAGTGATGATGTTGCTGCCTTCGGTGTATGGGTAGATGGATTTGAGGAATCGTATCAATTCTCGTTGCAAGTCAAAGAGGCTGCTATCAAATTCACGCCTGGCCATCCTTTTCCCGAATTCACACTAGAAACCCCTGAAGGTAAACTGGTACATCTGCCAAAAATGGGGTTAGAGAACGAGATTGTAGCCATTTGGGCCTCATGGTGCAACGAATGTCGTCGTGAATTACGTGGTTTCGCAAAAAACAATGATGTTTCGAATCTTACCGTACTCTCGATTGATGGCCTGCCGCAGCAGCGCAGTCCACTTGGAGAATGGTATGAAGCTATTCAGCAAGATCAACTGCTCGAGGCACGTCATTTAAGTGACTTAAAAGGCTCAAGAAGTAACATCGTATCGACACTGGGCGTAGATGAACTACCACTCTATTTTAAAGTGGAGCGCGGCATCATAACACAGCGGGTTTCAAGTATCGCAGAACTCGAGTAGAGTAACAGTTTCGCTTAGCTCTTCTGGTCTAGAACAATGCGAATATGCGAAAGGTGATGCTGGCAATGCCAGGCATACATCTGAACACTCTCACCCATTGTATACTCACGCTCTTCTTCCATGTGATAGTATTTCTTCTCCCAGCCACTTTCGGTAATACCGTTTAGGAAACTTACCCACTTTTCGTGAAGGCTCGCCAGTAAAATCACACTTAAGAATGGATCTGCAGAATAATCAGGCAGCACCGCATATATGTTTTGTGGATAGCCCGGGACATTAGGCGTTTCACCAGAAGTTACGGCGAGTCGCTGACGATTAAACCCATTCATGTGCGAATCCGCTAAATGATGCACCACTTGACGTATGGTCCAGCCACCTTCACGGTATGGGGTATCCCACTGCTCTTCCGTTAATGCCTTTGCATATTCCATGAGTTGTTTTGGCATGCGACCAATCACAGCAATACACCCTTCTATTCGCTCATCGCCCGGTTGTGGCTCGATAGATGGTTTACCTATCGGATACTTCAGAAATTCTAAATCCATGGTGCAAAGATACCCTTCTTTTACGATGTCGTCCAAGAGTCGTCAGATCAAAAAAAAGCCCCACTTCTAAAAGAAGCAGGGCCTTACTAGAGGTTAAATCTTTGTGATTAGTGAGCAATCATCAATCTTGTGTAGCTATCTGATACGCCTTGTACACCGATGATGTACATGCCATTTGACAAATTACTCACGTTGAGTTTGAACTGCTGTACACCTTTGTCAGAAGCCTCAAAAGATTGAGACAATACAGTGCGACCGTTTAAGTCTACAACTTCAACCGTATAGTCACCAGTGTTGAGCTCCATCTCGATAGTGGTAAAGTCTTGCGCAGGGTTCGGGAAGAGCTTCATCGTTGAGTTCGTTGCTGCATTGATGTTTGCCTCATTGATACCGATGCTGCGCGAGCTCATCAAGCTACCTGTTGAGAACGTCCCGCGTCCAAAGGTCCCTGCGAAAATATCACCTTCCATAATCGTGTTATCAGCAGTACTGCTCTTGTTCGTGCGGTATTGCTTCAAGGTAAATACAGGTACACGAGCTAGGCCGCTATTGTCAGCTCCCCAGTTTGGCATAGTCGCATTGATATTGTCAGTACTAAATACACCATATTCAGTACCGATAATAGCATTAGAAGCGTCACCCTTATCAAAGGTAGCTGCATATACAGGGAAGTTTCCAAGATTGCCATCTTTAACTATGAAGTTAGGAGATGCATCCGTTGCATTGCCACTGTAGTACACGAAGTTTGAGTTACCGTAGTTTCCAAGTGTAAACATTACACGATCATTGTCATTAGGATCAACAGCAATGCTGGTTACGTTACGACCAGAGATTGTTTCTACAAGATCAACCTGAACAGCAGTAGCCCCGCTATCTAAGTCTGCTGTCTTATACGAACGGGCTCCATTAAGACCAGAGATACGGTAAACACGACCATTCTCTGTACCAACCCATGCATAGTTACCATCAGCACTAACTTCTAATGCTTGAGTAGTCCCCACAATATTTGCCAATTTATACCAAGTAGGTGTTTTGCTGAAATCTAGCGATCCACGCGTCATCCAAACAGAACCACTGAAACCAACGATAAACATACTGCTCACTGGATCCTGTACGATCACACTATCGCCTTTCGCTAGAGCGTTTGGCAACGTATAGTTATATGGTAAACCATTGGTATTTGACCCTAAAACTAATTCCGCACCTGACGGGTAGCTTACATCTACGGTTGCTACAATCTCTACTGCAGGTACTGCGTTGAATTCAACAGTGAAATCACCTGTTGCAGCATCAAACGAACCTGTACCATCACCAGTTAGGTTACCAGAGGCATCAGAAGTTACCTTCATCGTACCACTAGTTATTTCGAAAGTAGCGGCATCCATGATAGCACTTTCTTGAAGCGGCTTAATATTAGAGCTAAATGAATCTTGACCCGCCGATGCAAATCCCAAAGAGCGAATAGCCGGGGTTGCCTTGAATAAGACAGAATCGGTACTGTTTGCATCAGCACTGTTTTCGTATAAGAAGAACGGCGTCATCCAAGAACCCACTCCATCAGCTGAGCGTGAATCCCAGAACGACGAGAAGGTTTGTCCGTTGTTCTCACTGCGGCCAATTCGTCCTCCTTGGTATTCTGTAAAGTATACCTTAGGCACCAACCAAGAGATTGCCGAGTAACCACCGTCACCTGAGAAATTATCTACGGCGCCCAAAGAACGTCCTGTGTTCGGAGTATTACCCGAACCGTCCATTACGAAACTCCCGTTGTCTTGTGTACCTCCTACCACATAACGATCGGCAGAAATACCGATGTTGTAAAACTGTGTAGTACCGAAATTCTTATTTAATGTGGTCCAAGTCTCACCTGCATCGCGAGAGAAATAAATTCCTCCATCGTTCACCATATACACCTTTTGGTCATCTGTAGGATGCCAAATAACATCATGGTTATCCGCGTGAATGTTATAAGGACCGAAACCATTTACTTGATTCCAACCTTGTCCTTGTTCCCATTCCCATACGGTTATACCACCTACGATGATATGATTTTTGTTTCCTGCATCCACTCCAACGGCTAGGTCATACTCGCCTTGACATTGCGAAGAACAGAATGGATCGAAATATGTAGACTTCTGACCTATTTGAGACCAAGTAGCGCCACCATCCGTTGAACGGTACACACCTGCTAAAGCATTTGCTGAATTAATATGAACAGTGTAAATGTAGTTTGCATCATTCTTTGCTGAAGCAAACATAATGCGACCACCACTACGAGGAAGATCTGTAGATCCGGCATTCGATTTACTGATTTCCGTCCAGTTTGCACCACCATCGGTGGATTGCATAGTACGTCCACCTAAAGTTGCCCACAAAGAGCCGCCAGCATCCATATGCATGTCCCAACACGTTCCGTTCGATCCGATCGTACCTGTTACTGGGTTAGACCAAGTCGTACCACCATCAGTCGATCGACGAATACCAGAGCTGGTCGCCATAAATACTTTATTGTTGTCGTTCGGGTCTGTGACAATCGCTCCAATAGAAGAGAAACCGGTTGTTGCACTAAGTTGCGTAAACTGCGTTTCGTTTGCACCTTTTTTGAAAACACCTGCGCCAGGAAAACCTGAAGATGTTGATGCACCGTAACCCGTAGTCCATGTATTGTATAAACCTTCACCAGTTCCATAATACACATCGCCATCTTTAGAAAAAGCAATGGTCATTACGGCAAGATTCTCTTGCTCAGGATTCACCTCAGTCCAGCTAAGTCCACCATTATTACTGTAAAACAATCCACCACTCACACCACCAGCATACATTTCTGATGGGTTTGTTGGATTTATGGCTAAACCACGAGTACGACCACCTCTGTTATCTGGTCCGCGCTCTTCCCAAGTAAGACCTAACGAGCTTTCTGGCATATTCTTCACGCTTTCAATCGCGCTTTGAATATCTTCTTGGTTAATTTTTCCCGTTACCTGATTCGCTCGTAGACTGTGTAGGTACGATGCAGCACCTGCAGCACTTGCCTCTTGCTTGACGCGTGGCAAGTAAGATGCATCCTTTGAAGGAATCAAAGTAATCGTGGCGGCGGTTAGGACTGTGCCTAAAAGGGCAAAACGTAATCCTGTTTTCATATATTAAGTATGTAACTCTGTTTCTAATTGCTAAAAATAGTGCCTAGACGGCATTATACCAAGTGCTTTTCGGCGTGATACGAGCTTCTTACTAGGGGTCCACTCTCTACATATCTAAAGCCCATGTCCAAGCCTATTTGCTTTAATCGATCAAACACCTCAGGTTCAATGAATTCAACCACTGGCAAGTGCTTTGGTGTAGGCTGTAAGTATTGACCAAGAGTTAGAACGTCAACATCTGCACCCCTCAAGTCCTTCATGGCATCGATCACCTCTTCTTCAGTTTCTCCTAAGCCCAACATGATACCGCTTTTTGTACGGTGTATACCATTGTCCTTGAGGTATTTAAGAACCATGAGAGAACGATCAAACTGGGCTTGAATACGCACTTTTCTGGTCAAACGACGTACAGTCTCCATGTTGTGACTCACAATCTCCGGATTAGCTTCGATGATGCGGTCTACATTGTGAAGTTCTCCCTTGAAGTCAGGAATGAGCGTTTCCATGGTCGTTGTCGGAGAGATTCGACGAATAGCATTCACGGTCTCGGCCCAAATAATTGAACCCCCATCGGCCAAGTCATCTCGGTCTACGGAAGTGAGCACCGCATGCTTGACCTTCATTAACTTCACACTGCGAGCAACTTTCTCCGGTTCTTCCCAGTCCACAGATAGCGGTCGCCCGGTGGCTACGTTACAAAAACCACAAGATCGGGTACATATATTACCCAGAATCATGAAGGTTGCAGTTCCTTCTCCCCAACACTCACCCATGTTTGGACAGTGTCCGGACTCACAGATGGTGTGAAGTTTATATTTATCTACAAGACCTCTTACGTTCTTGTAGTTTTCGCCAGTAGGTAATTTTACACGCAACCATTTCGGCTTTTTAACGCGCTCTTTTACCTTGGATTTTGTCTGAATATCGGGTTGATCTACCATACTTTTAAAACCTTGTTCAGGTTACTTTGTTCACCAATTTATTTGGTTTTGCTGCGCCAGTCCGCTACTGTGTCCTCGTGAACGTTTTGGTGCGAAGTGTGCGCTATTACTTTACCGTCCTTCAGCATGATGAGCTGTGGACTTTCATGGCGAATGCCAAGCTCTTCAGAAAGCGCCATTGACATACCTCTATATGCAACAACATCGACATAAACCCACTGTTCATGTTCGACGGGTTCCACCGCATTAAGCCTGCGCATGGCGAATAAACTTACACTACAGCGGGTACTGTGTTTGTAGATGAACGTCGTCCCGCTATAACGCAGAAAACCCGCAAGTTCTTCAAAAGACTGCGGGTGCTCGAACTGAATTCCTTTTGAGGAATCGGGCTCGTTATCCTTGCTGCGTAGAAAGCTCAACATGAGAGTAAGATGGACATTTTTCTGCCGTTCCACATGACGATAGCGCTAAGGCTGCCACGGCTACTATTGCGATGGTAACTGCTTTTTTCATAGTGAGTTATTAAGTTGTTCGCGTATTTTGCGAATTGTAAAAATAACGCTCAAACCGCAAACATCTTACCGAATGGACACTTTCCTTTTCACAAAAGCTCCTGATGGCTGGTCTGACTTCTTCCGAAGTCAATCTGAAATGCCGTACTGGGCTGAGCTGAAATCCTTTGTGGAAGCGGAATACCGCAATGAAACCGTATACCCAAAACCCCATGATGTATTCGCTGCTTTCAACGCTATTCGCCCTGAAGAAATCAAATGCATTTTACTAGGACAAGACCCCTATCATGGGCCTTCACAAGCAATGGGGCTATCTTTCAGCGTTCGAAAAGACGTAAAAATCCCGCCTTCACTAAGAAACATATTTAAAGAATATTGCTCGGACCTAGAGTATCCAATGCCGGTAAACGGGGATTTGACAAATTGGGCGGAGCAAGGAGTTTTTCTAATCAACAGCGTACTTACGGTCCGCGGAGGACAAGCGGGTTCACATTCGAAAAAAGGATGGGAAGAATTTGTATTCAATGCGGTCTGTTATGTTCTGAGCAAAAGTGTCGACGTTGGATTTCTTTGCCTCGGTGCTCCCGCGCAAAGGCTTGCTCAAAAGGCACTCGAAGCTACTCCCGATTCGCGTCCAATTATTGTAAGCACACCTCACCCCTCTCCGCTCAGTGCGTATCGTGGTTTTTTTGGTTCCAAACCCTTCACAACTTTTAATAATCAACAGAAGAAAAGCGGTCGGAAAACCGTAAATTGGAAATTGCCCTCAGGTGCTCAAAAAAGCCTGTTCTAAACTGATAAACAATAGATTAAATGTCGCTAACTGAATTGATTTTTCCGGTACTCAACCTGATGCTCTTTGCCTTTTTGGTTTACAAAATGAGTACCACTAAAAATAGCGTTGTATCTGAAGTGAAATCTGAAGAAATCCCGGCTTGGGCTGCAGCGCAAATCACTGACCTAAAAGCAAAGGTGAATGATTTAGAAACGTCAGTGAATGAGTATCGCAATAGATTGCAAGCGGCACAAATCGAACACGCTCGACAGAAGGCAAGTCTAGAGGGCGCGCTGGATAGCGAGAAAGAAAAATTGGCCCATACTCTGGCGCTTCACAAAAAGCAACGAGAAGAAGCGCTGCAATCCAAAGATGAAATGAAGAATGAGTTCAAAGTGCTGGCTCAATCGATACTCGAGGAGAAAAAGACGGAGTTTAAAACGACTAATTCTGAAGAGTTAGATAAACTTCTATCTCCCTTCAAGCAGAAATTGGAAGATTTTGAAAAAACCGTTCGTGACAACCATATCAAAGAAGTTGAATCCACTTCTGCACTTATGGCGAATATCAAGTCATTGAAAGACATGAACGACAAACTCTCTGAGGAGGCAAGTGGACTGGCAAAGGCCTTGCGAGGTGACAACAAAAAACAAGGAAATTGGGGAGAATTCGTTCTAGAGCGCGCACTAGAGATGAGCGGACTCTCTAAAGACAAAGAATACTTCATTCAAAATAGCGAGACTACAGAAGAAGGAAAGCGACTTCAGCCAGATGTGATCATTCAGCTGCCAGAGAATAAGAAGATCATCATTGACTCCAAGGTGAGCTTGGTTGCATGGGATGAACATGTAAATGCCGATGATGCTACGATAGCCGCGACGAGTATGAAAGGTTTAACTCAAAGTATCCGAACACATATCAAAGGATTGAGCGAGAAGGACTACCCGCAGCTTTACGGTACCGATACACCAGAATTTGTACTCTTGTTCATTCCTATTGAAGCCGCATTTATGGAAGCGACCAAGTTTGATGCGACGCTTTATGAGTATGCATTCTCGAACAAAATCATCCTAGTTTCCTCTTCTACCCTACTGGCCACGCTAAAAACGATTGCCATGGCATGGCGGCAGGAAAAACAAACTAAGAATGTTCTCGACATTGCCGAGGCTGGTGGCAAGCTTTACGATAAATTTGTAGGCTTGAGTGAAGACTTAAAAAGACTGGGTGGTCAATTTTCGACTGCACAAAAAACCTACGATGACGCCATGAACAAAATGGTGGATGGTCGCGGAAATCTCATCTCTCAAGTGAACCGATTGAAGAAATTGGGCAGTAAAACGAAAAAAGAATTGGACGTGAAACTAGTAGACCAAGCAAGCCTTGGAGAGTTTTCCGACCGCAACATCGAGGAAGAATCCTCTGAATCATAATTATGGCAAACGATCAACTCATTTACGGATTACGTCCGATTATTCAAGCTGTTCAAGACGGACAGACGATTGACAAAGTTTTCTTACAGAAAGGCTTAGGAGGCACACTATACACTCAACTCGAAGGTACGCTGCGCGACGCCGGTATCGTTCCTAAATATGTACCTGTCGAAAAACTCAACCGAGTAACGCGTGGGAATCACCAGGGTGCTGTCGCTTATTTAAGCCCTATTGACTTCTTTGACTTAGAAGAAATCATTGCGAAGGCACTAGAAGAGAATCGCAATCCATTGATTTTAGCTTTGGACCGCATTACTGATGTAAGAAACTTTGGCGCCATTGCAAGAACCGCCGATTGTAGCGGTGTAGACGCCATCGTTATTCCTAAAAACGATAGCGCCCCTGTAAGCGCGGATGCCGTACGTACCTCTACAGGTGCCCTTCTAGAGGTCCCTGTCTGTAAGGTAGCGCACATGAAAGATGCTGTTTTTGTAGCGCAATCTTTAGGTTTAAAGATCATCGCCGCAACTGAGAAATCTGAAACAAGCATGTATGAAGCGCCTTTGGGAGAGCCATGTATGCTTATTATGGGAAATGAGGAAACCGGTGTACACAAAAGTCTACTGCAACTCGCTGATGCAAAAGCACTTATACCAATGTCGGGCCAAATTAACTCGTTGAACGTTAGTGTGGCTACAGGAGTGTTGCTTTACGAAGCAGTTCGTCAACGCAAATCTTAATCTATGAATGCTCGAATTTTAGTCGGTATACTCCTCTTTGCAAGTACCACACTTTGGGGTCAATTTAATTGTCAAACCACAAAATTGGCACCCGTGGCACTGCAAAGTACGGTTCCACTCGACTATAATTCTCGCAGCGATACCGCTGACCTCGTATCACTGAAATTATCCATAGACACCCGCGATTTTTCCTCAAAACAACTTCAAGGAAAGGCTGAATATCAGATTGGGGCAAAATTGGCTTTTACAAAACTTCGGTTCGACCTCTTAGGATTTACCGTAGATAGTGTTGTTTCCCCATCAGGAGCACTCAGTATCAGTCAGCAAGGAGAATTTTTAACCGTGCATCAAGCTGCTTCGCAAGGAGCCATTTTGCACTGGACCATTTACTACCATGGTAGTACAACCAAAGACGGCAGTGGCTGGGGAGGCATGCATCATGACGGTGCATATCACTACAATCTAGGGGTTGGGTTCGCTGCCAACCCGCACGTCTACGGTAGAAGTCTGTTTCCATGCTTTGACAATTTTGTGGAAAAAACCACACTCAAGGAAATGAACATCACTACCTCACCAGCAACGGTGGGTGTTAGTAATGGCATCCTTCAATCTGTTGATACACTTAGCAGTGGTGACCTAGTTTGGCATTGGGAAGGACAAGCCCCTCTTCCTTCCTATTTGGTGAGCCTAGCGGTAAGTGACTACTACAAGCAGTCTTGGTCGCATAACGGGAAGGCCTTTGAAATTTATGGCCGAGCACAAGACACCGCAAACATGCGAGCGGGTTTTGTCCATCTAAACGACATTTATGATGCTTTTGTAGAGGAATTCGGTCCGTACCGATTCGAAAAAGTGGGTTATGCCCTGACCATCACTGGTGCCATGGAGCATGCAGGAATGATTCACCTTCCTCGAAGTTTAGCAAATGCTGCACTCCAAGGTGAAGACATTATTGCGCATGAGTTGGCCCACATGTGGTTTGGGAATGCAGTAACCACAAAAACTGCAGAAGATATGTGGATCAATGAAGGATTCGCTGAGTTCGGTTCACACTTCTATGAAGAAAAGGTCTATGGTAGAGCGCGCTACATTAAAACAGTCCAAAATAATCAAGCACTTGTTTTAAAAAGCGCCGCTCAAAACGACGGAGGACATCTCGCCCTTAGTGGTGTCAACCAGAATCAAACCTACGGCACACATACCTATCAAAAAGGGGCTATGGTTGCGCATAACTTGCGTGAATACTTGGGAGACAGCCTATTTAGCGCTGGTGTTAAACATCTCATCGCTTCGAATACTTTTGGCAATTATGACTTTCTGACATTTAAGACCGCATTTGAAGTTGGAACAGGCGTTGACCTTGATACTTTCTGGAACGACTGGATTACCAGCCCTGGATACCACGGTGCTAGCGTATATGTCGACCAAAACACCGCATCTGTAAACGCATCTGTTAAACCCGTTGTTATTGTTCCCTTAAAGAGCAACGTGCCACCTTCTTCCTTGGCCACAGGACACTCCACTCCAGTGCACGTTTATAAGCACAGTCCTAATTTTGGATACCGAGGAAAAGTAGATCTGGGTCATCTAAGTGACTACATACCGAACGCCTCTAATGGCACAGCTCACAAAGCATCACTGAATCTGGGTAGCGGTGCCTATTGGACTAGCGTGAATGACAGTGCGGAATCACTTGGGACATCGGTATACGATACTTTTGTTTGGTCAGAACTTTCTGGAACTAAAACACTTCCAAATACTGGCGTCAAGGTTACACCAAAGCCAAATATGTCTGGAATGAATGGCCGGTTTTATATCTGGCATCACAAGACTGAAGGGATGTATAATGGCGACTACTGGGTAAGCCCGCATCACTTTTACTTTATTGGATATGAAGGCAGTCATGATCCACCGTTAGCGCAAGCGACATCACTTCCATTCGAGGTAACACTCCGCTAC
Organism: uncultured Schleiferiaceae bacterium; assembly: GCA_965656315.1. GTDB lineage: Bacteria > Bacteroidota > Bacteroidia > Flavobacteriales > Schleiferiaceae > UBA10364. The sequence goes on from CBFHKC010000009.1 coordinate 42,151, forward strand.
AACACCAACCAAACACAAGGTGGTTTAGACTATAATCTCAAAGGTTTTGAGGGAGACAGCATGACAGTAGTTCGACTACCGGGTAGCGATGTGCTCTATGGCACATCCGTTCCAGGTACTTCTAATCAAACTGTTGGAAATTTCGGTGTCGGGAACTTAACCTTTACCCCTGATCGACTCTTTGCTCATTATCGGATTGGAAATTTAGTTCCGCTGAGACAAGACGAAAAAAAATTGGACGGTATTAAAATCTATCCAAACCCATCTAAAGGGGTTCTAAAGATTGAGGGCATTGAAGATGATACCGTCGAAGTGCAGATATATGATGCTTCTGGGAAGCTTCAATTGTCATCTATACCGAATCGAGGAGACTCCATCAAAACACTGGATATCAACAACCTAAACCCCGGTCACTACATCTTCGCTTATAAAACTTGGAGTACCGCATTTCAAGTTGTAAAATAGCCCATCAATAACAGGAAAGACCCCTATAACAACGAGTACTCTCATGAGTATCGAGGATGAACTCCATTATTTAAAAAGGAAACTAAACCACCGATGGAGCTACAAGAATTCAGAAAGTTCGCACATGATGTTAAAAATCACCTGACCGGAGCAACGCTTCAAGTACAAGTGATGTCCATGTTGCTCAAAGAAGAACATAAAGATCGCCTTACCGTAATCGCTGATGAGCTCCAAAAAGCAGGAGACATGATGACTGAGTTTCAGCAAACCATCAAGGAGGCTCAGCGCAAGGAGCGTGAAGCACAACTTGATGCGATGGATGAAATTGATCGAAAAATGGAGCAGAAAAACTCCTAGTCTTACTACGAACCAGTGAACAGCCTATGCCTGTAATGTGAGCATTACAGGGCAGTGATCGCTTCCCAAGACATCATTCAAGATTTCACTATCTAAAACGCGCGCCATCAACACTTCACTAACTAGGAAGTAATCCAAACGCCATCCGACATTTTTAGCACGTGCACCTGCTCTATAACTCCACCAACTGTACTTGATAGTCTCCGGATACAACCTGCGAAAAGTATCTATGAAACCCGCATCAATCATTCTGGTCATCCCATCGATTTCTGCCTGAGTATATCCCGGTGTCTTGTTGTAATTCGGCTTTGGGTTTTTTAAATCTATTGCTGCATGCGCAACGTTCAAGTCTCCACAAATCACCACCGGTTTCTTGGTTTCTAGACCCTTACAATACTCTTGAAATGCAATGTCCCAAGATTGTGTTCTATACTCTAAACGCTTTAATCCACTGCTCGAGTTCGGAACATATGTGGTGACCACATACAAATCTTCATACTCTGCCGTGATCGCTCGACCTTCATTGTCATGCTCTTCAATACCTATCCCATAAGCAACCGACAAGGGCTCTGATTTGGACAGTAACGCAGTGCCACTGTAGCCTTTTTTCTCAGCACTAAAAGCATAAATATGATAGCCCTCTAAATCCTTCAAGGCCTCTTTGACTTGCTCTGGAGTGGCTTTAGTTTCTTGCAAGCCGATCACATCACAATCAAGGCGAGTTAAATCTTCAACTAAGGTTTTTCCCGCAGCGGCACGAACGCCGTTTACATTAAAAGACAATATTTTCATTACATGTTTCTTCTATACTGACCACCCACCATAAAGAGCGCATCAGTGATTTGACCAATCGAACAGTGCTTAGCCGCTTCCATCATCACCTCAAAAATATTACCGTTTTGAACTGCTGCTTCTTGAAGTTTAGTGAGCATTTCGCTGGCAACCTCCGCCTTGCCCTGGTGAAGGGTTTCGAGCATAGAGATTTGATATTCTTTTTCTTCAACAGTCGCACGAATAACTTCAGCCGGAGTGATTGTAGGTGAACCGTTTTTATTGAGGAACGTGTTTACACCAATAATTGGGAACTCTCCTGTATGCTTCAGCATCTCATAGTGTAAGCTCTCCTCTTGGATTTTACCACGTTGATACATCGTTTCCATTGCACCTAGCACTCCACCACGTTCAGTGATTCGATCGAATTCCTTCAATACTGCTTCTTCTACAAGATCAGTCAATTCTTCAATAATGAACGAACCCTGAATTGGATTTTCATTTTTAGAAAGGCCCAATTCTTTATTGATGATCAACTGAATAGCCATTGCTCGGCGCACACTCTCCTCTGTAGGAGTCGTAATGGCTTCATCATAAGCATTCGTATGTAGAGAATTACAGTTGTCGTATATGGCATACAAGGCTTGCAATGTCGTTCGAATATCGTTGAAGTCGATTTCCTGTGCATGCAAACTACGCCCTGAGGTCTGGATGTGGTATTTGAGCATCTGCGAACGCGCATCAGCACCATATTTATTCTTCATTGCATTTGCCCATATACGACGGGCTACACGACCGATTACCGCATATTCAGCATCAATACCATTGCTAAAGAAGAAGCTAAGGTTTGGAGCAAACTTATTGATATCCATTCCTCGACTGAGATAATACTCTACATAGGTAAAACCATTCGCGAGGGTGAATGCCAACTGCGTAATCGGATTCGCACCTGCCTCTGCAATGTGGTATCCTGAGATAGAAACACTGTAGAAATTACGCACCTGCTTATCGATAAAGTAGGACTGAACATCCCCCATCAAACGCAACGCAAATTCGGTAGAGAAAATACACGTATTCTGTGCTTGATCCTCTTTTAAGATATCTGCTTGAACAGTACCTCGAACAACATTCAACGTACGTGCCTTGATTTCAGCATAAACTTCAGCAGGTAAAACCTCTTGGCCAGTAATACCTAGAAGCATTAGACCTAGACCGTCATTACCTTCAGGTAGCGCACCTTGGTAGCTTGGACGCTTTAATCCAGAATCCTCATATTTTGATTGAAGAACAGACTCTACTTTCGATTCTAGTCCATTTTCCTTAATGTAGATCTCACACTCCTGATCTATTGCAGCGTTCATGAAGTACGCTAAAAGCATAGGGGCAGGGCCATTAATCGTCATGGAAACTGACGTAGTAGGAGCGGTCAAACGGAATCCAGAGTATAATTTTTTCGCATCATCAAGACAACATATACTCACACCAGAGTTACCGATTTTACCGTAGATATCTGGTCGGCGATTTGGATCATTTCCGTACAGTGTTACCGAATCAAACGCTGTTGAAAGTCGCTTTGCCGGCATTCCCAACGAAACATAGTGAAAACGCTTGTTGGTACGCTCCGGACCACCTTCACCTGCAAACATACGGGTTGGGTCTTCGCCTTCACGTTTAAACGGATAGATTCCCGCAGTATACGGGAACTCTCCAGGAACATTTTCAGTTAGAATCCACTTGAGTATATCTCCCCAGCTTCTATACTTAGGTAGAGAAACCTTTGGAATTTGAGTATTTGACAGCGTCTGTGAATGCGTCTGAATGTTAATATCACGTCCACGAACAGAGAAGGTATACACAGGATCCTTGTAACGCTTTACCGTCTCTTGCCACTTCTCAATCTTTTCCCAATTGTGTGGATTTAGGTCCATTTTTATGCGATCGAATGAAGCCCTTAGTTGTTCGACCAATTCAGCATCATCCAAAGTTTCCATCGAACGGTGGAGTGCGTATAACTTGTCCGCTACCTCAACCTGCTGATTAATTTTTTCACTGTGAATTCTATGGTTCTCTGAAATCTCGCTCAAATACCTCGTTCGGTTTGGTGGAATGATGAAAATCTTTTCACTCATCTCACCCGTAATTTCATAAGAGCTCTGGAGTCCAGCCGCACTTTTCTCGTTAAGCTTATCAATGATCGCGGTATATAAACTGTTCGTGCCTGGATCATTAAATTGACTCGCAATAGTCCCAAAAACAGGCATGCTATCTACATCGCTTTCCCACAGGTTATGATTTCTCTGGTACTGTTTCTTAACGTCACGAAGGGCGTCCAACGCACCACGCTTATCAAATTTATTGAGTGCTATCAAATCAGCGAAATCGAGCATATCGATCTTCTCCAACTGCGTTGCGGCACCATATTCAGGAGTCATAACATACAACGAAGCATCACTATGATCTAAAATCTCGGTATCACTTTGACCAATTCCCGAAGTTTCCAAAATGATCAAATCGAAACCGGCTATTTTCAAAATATCTAAAGCCTTTTGAACGTGAGCGCTCAATGCTAAATTGCTCTGACGCGTAGCCAAAGAACGCATGAAAACATTCCCGTGCTTTATAGCATTCATACGGATGCGGTCACCCAGCAAGGCTCCACCCGTTTTTCGCTTGGATGGATCTACAGAAACCACCGCAAGACGCTTGTCCGGAAAGTCCAAAGTGAATCTGCGAACCAACTCATCTACCATCGAGCTTTTACCCGCACCACCAGTTCCTGTGATTCCTAGGATAGGAGTTTGTAGAGTGTTTGCTTTTTCAGCAACCTCTTTTAATGCCTGCTCGTGCTTCTCCCCACAATTTTCAGCTGCGGATATCCAGCGAGCGATCTCAGGGTTAGCAGCATTAGAAAGAGCGTCTAATTTGCCAGGCAATTCCTCACCTACTAAATAATCGCTCTGCTCCACCAAATCATTAATCATTCCCTGTAAGCCCATCTTACGTCCATCATCCGGATGGTAGATACGCGTTATGCCATAAGCGTGAAGTTCCTCGATTTCCTCAGGAAGGATTGTACCTCCTCCTCCTCCGAAGATGCGAATATGTCCAGCCCCCTTTTCTCGAAGTAAATCATACATATATTTAAAATACTCCAAATGCCCGCCTTGGTAACTGGTCATGGCAATGGCATTAGCATCCTCTTGAATGGCTGTATTTACTACTTCCTCAACAGAGCGATCATGCCCTAGGTGAATCACCTCACATCCGGTACTTTGGATGATTCGGCGCATGATATTGATTGCTGCGTCATGCCCATCAAACAATGATGCCGCTGTTACAATTCGTACTTTGTTTTTGGGTATGTATGGTGCTGGGTTTTCCATTTTCTGTGATGTATTTGGTCCCTCAAAGATAGGATAGAATCTCTCAATGAATGGTTTTGCTACCTTTGAAGCAAACCGATTTTTATGCAGGCCCTGAAGTCTCCAATTTTTTACCTCCCGTTAGTACTAATTTTTGCCATAAACAGCGCTGCTATGGACTTGGGTCTATGGCTGAGAATGAGCGTTTTGGGTGCATATGGAGCAGGGTTAACTGCTTGGTACTGGAAATCTATTGAAACCAAACTTACACCTATACTTGTCTTCACCTTAGGTCTTCTTCTTTGGCCCATTTTACATTTTGGAGATGTACCCGCTCAAAGCGAATGGTGGGGATATACAGCACGAATTGCAGTTCTATTTAGTGTGATATTAGGAAGTAGTGCTGCCTTTAATAAAGACCTTGACGGGAGTCTCGCTGCCATCAAATTAGGGAGCCAACTTGCTTTGTTGATCATCTCATTGAGTTTATTAGGTGCACTTATAGATGCCTATAAGGCGGGGGACATTTACGTGGCAAACGGACCTTTATTCACGCATAAAAATTATGCTGCTGCTACCCTATTACTCCTCTTACCGCTTGGTCTGTTACCCAATGCTCAAGGATCAAAATCCTTAGACATTGCAGGAGTTGCAACGATGGCATTGGCCTTAATCATGGTGCTGCTGCTCAGAACGCGTGGGGTATGGTTGGCAGCTGTAGTGATGGCGCTCATCTCGGTTACGTACTATGCGCTTTTGAAGAATAAACAACACCTACGTCGAAACCTCATCATTTTAGGTGTTTTAGCAATAGGCTTTGTCGGAGTGATAGCGGTCGGTGGACAGGAAAAAATATTTAACAGCAGCACGATTCAAACCCGCATGCATTATTGGAATGCGTCCCTTGAAATGTATTTGGATCATCCAATCACTGGAGTAGGTGCGGGTCAATGGAAGGTTTTTTACCCTTCTACCGGGCTGGCTGGAACAAATGAGGCGGTCATGAATGGAAGCACGGCCATTTTACGTCCGCACAATGATCTTCTTTGGATGATGAGCGAAATCGGAGTTGGCGCACTATTTTTCATTGGAATCTTGGTAAGCGGCTTCTTGATTAGCATCCGTAAAGGGGGGCAATTGCCCATGGCGCTTACCGTCGTTGCATTTACCGTTTACGGATTCGCCGAGTTCCCTATTGAACGAGCTACCATGATTATGCCCCTTGGCGTGGCCTTGGGCTACGCACACTCGAGAAGCAGAAGTTGGCTAACGCTACCGCAAGGCGTTTTTGGAGGGTTAGCTATCGTTTTAGGTCTTGGTGGATCCTACATCAGCAGTGAGCGAAATGCAGGTGAGGAAAAAGCACAAGAAGTCATTGCTGCGTACAGCCGTCAAAACGCTTCCGCTATGGTAAAAGCCGCAAGAAAGTCTGAAAGCGAATGGTTTGAGATGGACATCTACAACAACCCTGTCGCCTATTTCGAAGGACTAGGGCAACTGCAACAAGGCGGCCAGCGCCCTAGTAAAAACCAACTAAACAGTGCATTAAAAACACTCGAACGCGCCCATGAAATTCACCCCTATCACATGCTGACGATGAATCAGATGGCGCAGATTTACAGGATAAAAGGGCAGGTTAAATTGGCCCGAGACATGTATAAAGATGTAGTTGAGATGAGTCCGCATAATACCACCGCCTTGCTTGGCTTGATGGAAAGTGAACGCACCTTGGGCAATGTGTACGGCGCCTTAGACGCGCTCGTAGATATCAGTCCTAAGTACACGTTTAAAAACCTACCGGGTTACCGCCCCGAGGCATTAAAGACCCTGCAGGCTTTTGCCCGACTGGAGCAGCCGCGGAATGCAACTCGAGATTTACATCAACAGTTGAATAATGCCCCGCAGAACAAAATGTGGCAGATTTGGACCGAATTCCGTCAAATTCATCACAAAAAGTAAAGATTTTGTGAATTTTTCTAACGTTTTGTCGAAAGAGCGAAAATTAAATTACCTTTAGGATATGCAAAAGCAGTATAACCAAAATAACGTAACTATTAATCACCGCATGTTCATGTGGAATGGTTGCTATTATACTACTGTGAAGGCTTAAACTAAGAATAGACAACCTAATTGATACAACAGCGCCTTCACACTTAGTGAGGGCGCTTTTTTTATACCCCAACATGAAAAATTTCTTTACAACTGTCAGAAAAGCAGGTCCATTAAGGACCAGGAATGCATTTGGAATCGAGCAAGAGATGGTCGATGCGCAAGGTGAATTGACCTTGTGGACACTCATGGACAAAATGAATGAAATCAAATCGAATCGTATCGAGGCCTTAAAGTTAAGTGACAAATACAGCGAAGAAATTAAAAACATCAATCTCAAGCTCTATGAAAATGCTGCCTTAGGTGATGAATTGCTCATCGAGAGCAGCTTTGCGCCGAATGGCAAAAAGGAAGTAGACCTGAAGGTTTATGTCAGTAAGAGAGAGAAAGGCAAACCCGCTCGTCGTGTTTGTAAGGCCGTCTACACCTTATCCGTTAAAGCCAATTAACCAAAGCCGTCTGTAACGAGCAGTAGATTTTGAGTGTTTGTTGTTAATGAAGTTCGTTGCAGATGACTCTTGAAGTTCTGTACCCCTGAATTTCAAAAGCCCAGTTCCTCGTGAGAAGAACTGGGCTTTTTAATTTAAGCATCAACTACGCCTTATCCTTGCTTTAAAGCGACTAGACGTTCCTGAATGATTTGAATCTTACTTTCCGCATCCGCTTGCTTCTTGCGCTCAGAGGCTACTACTGCATCTGGTGCATTGCTAACGAAACGTTCGTTGCTCAATTTCTTTTGCACCGACTTCAAGAAACCTTCATTGTACTTCAGCTCTTCCTCTAGCTTGGTAATTTCCTCCTCCACATTTACGAAGGCATCTGCCGGGATCGTGAAGTTAATACCACCAGCTACAAAGCTGAACGCTGACTTATCAATAGCATCTACCGTAATAATGTCTTGAACATTGGCCAATTTCTTAATCAATGCATCGAAACTTGTATTGTGCGTCGTGCCTTTCTCAATTTCTACCGTCAACTCCTCCTTTGGAGCGATACCGTTTTCGTTTCGAACCGTACGAATACCACCAACAACGGCAGCGAACTGGTTGAATTGGTCCAAAATAGATCTATTCTCCAATGCCTGAGTTGGCCACTGAGCGAAGTTAATCGTCTCCCCTTCCTTACGTTCAGCGAGACTTTGCCATAACTCTTCTGTAATAAATGGCATGAACGGATGCATGATCTCCAAAAGCGTATTGAAAATCGCCTTCGTCTCCACCAACGCTTCTGAAGAAATTTGTTCTCCTTTTAGTGGCTTCACCATCTCCAAATACCACGAACAGAAGTCGTCCCAAACCAATTTATAAGTAGTCATCAGCGCTTCTGACAAGCGGTATTTCTCAAAACTCACATTGAGTTCTAATAACGCCTCACCGATTCGGTTTTTCATCCAATCGACACTGAGCTTCTCAGATGAACTCATTGCTTCTTCTTTTGGATCCCACATACCGACCAAACGGAATGCATTCCAAACTTTATTTGCGAAGAAGGATCCTTGAGAACATAGGTCTTCATCAAACAACAGGTCGTTTCCTGCAGGTGCTGTCATCAACATCCCTACACGAACACCATCTGCACCATATTTCTCAATTAGATCTAATGGATCAGGGCTGTTTCCGAGTGACTTTGACATCTTACGACGTTTCTTATCGCGTACCATTCCAGTGAAGTAGACGTCCTTAAATGGACGCTTTCCTTTGAATTCGTACCCAGCCATAATCATACGTGCGACCCAGAAGAAAATAATATCCTGGCCCGTAACCAATGTGTTTGTAGGATAGAAATAGTCCTCTTCTTCCTTATTTCCAGCGAATACACTGTACGGCCATAGCCATGAGCTGAACCAAGTATCCATCACATCTTCATCCTGACGAACATCTTCCGTTCCGAGACTTGCTACTGCCTCCTCTCGTGTTTTACACACGGTAACATTGCCTGAGTTATCGTACCAAGCAGGAATGCGATGTCCCCACCATAACTGGCGAGAAACACACCAGTCCTTGATGTTTTCCATCCAGTACAAATACGTTTTCTCGGCATGAGGTGGATGCAATGTAATGTCTTTTTCTTTGACGCCGTCTATTGCTGGCTGAGCCAATTCTGACATCTTCAAGAACCACTGCATCGAGAGCTTCGGCTCTATCACCGCATCTGTACGTTCGCTACGACCTACTTTATTGCGAAGATCCTTGGTTTCTACTAGCAAACCTGCTTCTTCCAATGCTTTGGCTACTTTTTTACGTGCATCGAATCTATCTAAACCTTCGAATTCACCACCATGTGCATTAAGCACTGCGTGATCATCAAAGATATCGATCACCTCTAGCTCGTATTTTTCACCGAGCATATTATCATTTTGATCGTGCGCTGGGGTGACCTTGAGTGCACCCGTACCAAATTCTACATCGACATAATCGTCTGCAATAATGGGTACTGCGCGTCCTACTAACGGAACTATCGCCTTCTTACCATGTAAATGCTTGTAGCGATCATCGTCTGGATTCACGCATACTGCCGTATCACCGAAAATAGTTTCCGGACGAGTTGTGGCTACCTGCAAGGACTCTTCACTCCCCTCAATCTGATAGGTCATGTAGTAGAGTCTGCTATTCTCTTCTTTATGAATCACCTCTTCATCAGAAACCGCTGTCTGTGCAACAGGATCCCAATTCACCATACGTAAGCCGCGGTAAATCATGCCTTTTTGATGTAAATCAATAAACACATCAATCACCTGCTCTGAACGCTTCTCGTCCAATGTGAAGGCCGTTCTATCCCAATCACAAGACGCGCCCAAATGACGCAGCTGCTTCAAGATGATTCCTCCATACTCATCTGTCCAATCCCAAGCATGCTTTAGGAATTCGTCACGAGATAGGTCCGATTTTTTAATCCCCTGCTCACGTAAACGCTTTACCACCTTAGCTTCTGTAGCAATCGACGCATGATCGGTGCCCGGAACCCAACATGCGTTGAGTCCAAGCATACGTGCTCGACGAATAAGGACATCCTGAACGGTGTTGTTCAGCATGTGGCCCATGTGCAAGACCCCAGTAACATTCGGTGGAGGAATGACTATCGTATATGGTTCTTTATCGCTGACCTCAGCATGGAAATGCTTGGCATCGAGCCAATTCTGATACCACTTTGCTTCTATTTCACCTGGGGTGTACTTCCCTATTTCGCGCATCGTTGCATGGATTGATTAAAACGCAAAAATACAAGCCTTGCCTCACTCAACGAACCCTATCGCTAAGAGATTGTTAATTTCCTTTGAATCGGCGATTCTTCGATTTACTTTTGGGATACAAGAAAACTTAAAAGAACATGAAAAAATTCATCCTAACACTAGCTGTAGCGCTCTTCGGTTTTTCAGCTTACGCACAAGATGCTGATGCTGCTGGAGCAAAAATTGACTTTGCTGAGAAAGTAATCAATTATGGTAAGATTGACAAAGGTGCTAACGGTACTCGTGTCTTCAAATTCAAGAACGAAGGGACTGAGCCATTGGTTTTGAGTTCAGTTCGCGCTTCTTGTGGCTGTACTACTCCGAAATGGACGCGCGAACCAATCGCACCAGGAGAAGAAGGTGAAATCAATGTGAAATACGACACTAACCGCATCGGTAACTTCCACAAAACAGTTACTGTTCAGTCAAACGCTACGAATAAAACAGTGGTTTTAACGATCAAAGGACAAGTCTTAAACCCTAATGCACAGAACACTACCCCAACAAAAAAGGGTGGTAGCGTGATTGCAAAGTAAGCGATTACACTTCATCATAATTTGAGAAAAGCCCCGTATTTTTGCGGGGCTTTTTTTAGTTATACATCTAAGTTCATCATATGCCAACGATATCCAAAAAAGGGCAGCGCATGCCGTCAAGCCCGATCCGTAAATTGGTCCCATTCGCAGAACAAGCTGAGGCGAAAGGTAATTCTGTCTACTATTTGAACATCGGACAACCGGATATCCAAACGCCGGTTGAAGCAAGAGATGCGATAAAGAATGCCGATGTACCTGTACTTGCCTACAGCCACAGTGCTGGTTTTGAGTCATTGCGTAGCGGCTTAGTTGACTACTACAACTCGAAGCAACTTCCTGTAGCGCTTGAAGATATTATCGTAACGACAGGGGGATCTGAAGCGCTTCTATTTACTTTCGGCTCTGCCATGGATGAAGGCGATGAACTTATTATTCCTGAGCCCTTCTACGCGAACTATAATGGTTTTGCTACCGCGAGCGGTGTGAAGGTGGTACCGGTAGAAGCCACAATAGAGAATGGTTTTGCCCTGCCTCCTATTAGCGCATTTGAGACCGCTATCACAGAAAGAACAAAAGGGATTCTAATCTGTAACCCAGGAAATCCAACTGGTTATCTGTACAGCAAAGAAGAATTGGAGCAACTTAAAGAATTGGTCATCAAACATGATTTGTACTTGATAGCTGATGAAGTATACAGAGAGTTTACCTACGATGGTGCAGAGCATCATAGTGTGCTCAGTATGCAAGGACTCGAGGAGCACGCTATTGTAGTGGATAGTTTTTCCAAGCGTTACAGTATGTGTGGAGCTCGAATTGGATGTTTGGTAAGTAAAAACCAAGGGTTCATGGCCGCTGCTATGAAATTTGCTCAGGCACGCTTATCCCCTCCTACCTATGCTCAAATAGCAAGTGAAGCTGCATTAAAGACGCCTCAGAGTTACTTTGATGAAGTAAACGAAGAATACGTTGAACGCCGCAATGTTTTGGTGGACGGCTTAAATAGCATTGAAGGTGTATTTTGTCCAAAGCCGAAAGGAGCCTTTTACGCCGTGGCCTCATTTCCAGTAAAAAGCACAGAGCATTTCGCGGAGTGGTTGCTCAGCGAGTTTGACTATCAAGGTAAAACATTAATGATGGCACCTGCAGCAGGCTTTTATGCAAAACCTGAACTAGGTGCACAACAAGCCCGTCTCGCCTACGTATTGAATGTAGACGCATTGAAGGATTGTATTGAAATCTTACGTGAAGCATTGAAGGTATACCCACATACCACGAAATAATTCAAACCTACCTATCCTGTGATTGTACAAATCAACCATAGCTTAAAGAACCTTAATACGTTTGGCATAGACCAAAAAGCCTCGCGCCTTATCTGGGCTCATAGCGCTGATGAAATACTGCATTATGTTAAACACCATGGCGCTCCAAAACTCGTTTTAGGAGGAGGCTCCAACATGTTGCTTACCGGCGATGTTGAAGGCGATGTGCTAAAGATTGATGTACATGGTAGAAAAGTAGTTTTCGAAGATGATGACCTTGTACATATTCGCCTAGGGGCTGGTGAGAATTGGCATGACGTTGTACTGTGGACCTTGAATCAAGGTCTAGGTGGCTTGGAGAACCTCAGCCTTATCCCTGGAAACTGTGGGACCGCACCGGTACAAAATATCGGTGCATACGGGGTTGAATTAAAAGACATTTTCGTGCAGTGCGAAGGTGTACGTATAGATACCGGGGAGCACTTCACGTTGAATAAAGAAGAGGTCCAGTTTGACTATCGCGATAGCATTTTCAAGCGCGAATGGAAGGGGAAAGCCATTATAACCCGTGTAACATTGGCACTTACTAAGCGTAATCATAAACGTAATATTGCCTACGGCGCAATCACTGAAGAGCTCGAGAAGTTAGGTATTTCGGAGCCTACCCCACAGCAAATCAGTGACGCTGTAATCGCTATTCGAAAAAGTAAACTACCCGACCCTAAAGAACTTGGAAATAGTGGTTCTTTCTTTAAAAATCCTATTGTAGACGAAAAGGTTGCTGAGGCACTTAAAGAACGTTACGAGGATTTACCAACCTATTCCGTACCTACAGGCATTAAAATCGCTGCCGGCTGGCTCATTGACAAAGCGGGTTGGAAAGGACACAAAGAAGGTGATGCAGGTGTCCACAAAAAACAAGCCTTAGTTTTAGTGAACTATGGAAGTGCCTCAGGAAGTGAGGTTTATGCACTCGCCGAGAAAATAATGAACGACGTTCATGATAAATTTGGCATTCGTTTGGAGGCCGAAGTAAATTTAATATGAGCCAAAAATCCGTAGCATTTCACACCCTTGGTTGTAAACTCAACTTTGCTGAAACCTCAACCATTGCCAAAGACTTCTTAGCGGGAGGTTTCGAACGCGTGGAGTTTTCCTCACCCGCAGATGTATACGTAATCAATACCTGCTCGGTTACGGAAAATGCAGATAGAGAATGCCGGAATATAGTGGGTCGTGCGCTAAGAACTAATCCAGATGGTTTTGTTGTGATTGTCGGTTGCTATGCGCAGCTCAAGCCAGAACAGATCATGCAAATGCCTGGTGTTGACTTGGTGTTAGGTGCCACTGAAAAGTTCAATGTCACCCAGTTCTTGGGTGCCTTGGAGAAAGTGGAAGGTGACGCTGCAATACATAGCTGCGAAATCTCAGAAGCCAATTCGTTCGTCAGTTCATACAGTGCTGGCGACCGCACACGTGCCTTTCTAAAAGTACAAGACGGATGCGATTATAAATGCACGTATTGTACCATTCCACTTGCACGTGGAATTTCGCGTTCTGACACATTAGAAAATGTCGTTAAGAACGCACAGGAGATTGCGTCAAAAGGTATTCCAGAGATTGTATTGACAGGAGTTAACGTTGGCGACTATGGAAAAGGAGAATTTGGTAACAAACGCCATGAAAACACCTTCATGGAACTCGTTGAATCCCTTGACAAAAACGTTGAGGTTGAACGCATGCGTATCTCATCTATCGAGCCTAATCTACTGCGTGATGAAATAATTGCATTCACCGGCGAATCTAAAAGGTTCGTTCCGCACTTCCATTTGCCTTTGCAAAGTGGTAGTGACTACATTTTGAAGAAAATGAAACGCCGTTACATGACCGCACTCTACCGTAAACGAGTAGAAGCGATCAAAACCGCAAATCCAGACGCATGTATTGGTGTCGACGTGATTGTGGGGTTCCCGGGTGAAACGGAGGAACACTTCCTAGAGACCTATAATTTCCTGAATGCGCTAGACATCAGCTATCTCCACGTATTCACCTACAGCGAAAGAACAAACACGCCTGCTGCAGAAATGGACGGTGTTGTGCCTATCCCAGAGCGAAAACGACGCAACAAAATGCTCCGCATTCTGAGTGAAAAGAAGAAACGTTCATTTTATGAAAGTCAACTTGGTAAATGTCGTCCGGTACTCTTTGAAGGAGAGAACAGAGAAGGATATATGTTAGGTTACACGGACAATTATGTTCGAGTCAAAACTTTCTGGAATCCAGAGTGGGCAAATAAAACTAAATCATTGGTATTAAAAGAGTTAAACGGCGATGGTTTTGTTACCTTAGAGGAACTAAACGCCACCAAAAATGCCACTGATTTTTCTAGAATATAAGCCGCTCTGTAGTGAGCGAGAATTCACTCGTTTTTGGGAATTCATCTCTGAAGGACAAAAGAACGACGGAAGTATCGAGGAGTCTCGACTATTCAAAATCAGAGAAGGACTGTTTCTTGGCATGATTGACTTTAAGCCCAAATACCGTGATGAAATCATGTCTATTTACGGGGATACTGGTCAAGAAGGCACAAATCTAAAATCCTTGTGCAAGTCTATAAGGATGAAATACAACACCAAAGAACTTTTATGATCGACTTGAAAGCTCTGACTGCCCAAGTAGCTGAGATAGCTAAGGAGGCGGGAACTTATCTTCGTGAAAGCCAATCCACTTTTAATACCGATACCATCACTTCAAAGTCGCTAAATGCGCTCGTGAGTGAAGTGGATCAAAATACAGAACGTCTTATTGTAGAGCGCCTAAGTGCCCTTCTCCCTTTGGCTGGCTTTCTAACCGAAGAGGAAACGACCGTGCAAGACCTCCACAAGGAGTATACTTGGGTGATTGACCCATTAGATGGAACAACCAATTTTTTGCATGGCCTCCCCATCTACAGTGTATCACTCGCTCTTCTGCACCATGAGTGGCCTGTTATAGGAGTTGTTTATGAAGTAGGACTCGACGAATGCTTCACAGCATATAAGGACGGTGGTGCTTTTCTGAATGAACAACCGATCTCAACAAGCTCATCCATACAATTGGCGGACACACTACTAGCTACTGGATTCCCCTATTACAACTTTACAAAGCTTCAAGGTTTCCAGGACACTTTGGCTCACTTCTACCAACATACACGAGGTGTACGAAGAATTGGAACTGCAGCAGTAGACCTCGCATATACTGCAGCTGGCAGATTCGACGGCTATTTTGAATATGGCTTAAGCCCATGGGATGTTGCCGCAGGCATCCTATTAGTTCGAGAAGCTGGTGGTATAGTGACCAATTTTGAAAACGACTCCGTTCCCGTAGCTGCACAAAGTATTATAGCCGCGAACAAAACCATCCATGGGCTTGTTTTCGAGGTAGTCAATAATAACATGGGCAATGCGAGCACCTAGAGTATGGGTCTTACCGGGAATGGGAGCCGATTCGAGAATTTTTCGATCGATTAATTTCCCGTGGGCAGCAACATATTTAGAATGGATTTCACCTCTCGAAGACGAAAGTCTGCAGGCATATGCTGAGCGCATGATGTCAGACTACGATATTCAACCAAACGACTTGATCTTTGGTTATAGTTTTGGTGGCATCGTTGCACAACAATGGGCGACGAAACACCCCGTCCAACGCATTGTACTGCTAAATAGCCTTCACCATGAGGCCAAAATTAGACCACTATTTAGGCGCTTGGCAAGGACTAACGTACTCACATGGGCACCAGAAGGATTTATTCGAGGACTGATCTTCTTCATGGCACGTCTGAACAGTAAACCTAGCCGTCACCTAGATTTGATCCTTGAAGTGATGGAGCAGTTTGACTGCAACTATTACCGTTGGGTGCTAGGGCAAGTCATGAATTGGCAACAAGAAGCCCCAAAATGCCCTGTGGATTTCATTCAGGGAGAGTTTGACCCTGTATTCCCGCTATTTCATCCAGAACACCCCCGAACTTGGATTTTAAAGGGCGCTACCCACTTGAGTTTTCAGACCCATGGTGGAGAAATTTCTGCCCTACTGAAAGAAAAGGTAGATCCAGCATTGTTATAGTGATATCCTGCTATTTTTGAGGCATGAAATTACTTCCTACCCACCTACCGGGATTATACATTGTTGAACCTCGTGTCTTCGGGGATCATCGCGGCTACTTTTTTGAGAGTTACAGCAAAGCTTTTTTTGAGCAAGCCGGCATACATGCAGACTTTGTTCAAGACAATGAAAGCTACTCTAGCGCAGGGGTAGTTCGTGGGTTACATTTTCAAGCCCCAGATAAAGCCCAAGGTAAATTGGTACGCGTTCAAAAAGGTAAAGTCTTAGATGTCGCTGTAGATATACGCAAAGGCTCTCCTACTTACGGAGAACACTTTAGCATTGAACTCAGTGGTGAAAACAAGAAAATGTTGTGGATTCCCCCAGGATTTGCACATGGATTTGCCACGTTGGAAGACGATACCGTCTTTCTATACAAGTGCACCGATACCTACAGTCCAGAGCACGAAGGAAGTATTTTATGGAACGATGAAAAATTGGGCATAGATTGGCAAGTAAAGTCACCAAAACTCAGTGAAAAAGACCAAAAGGGACCTAACTTTGTAGAGTTTGATTCTCCCTTTGTCTATGAGCCGTAACATACTTTACACTACTATTATTGCAGCAACTCTCGTTGCTGGAACTTTCTTATTTACTTCAGCTGAAAGTGATATCGATCACCCCATTGAAGCGCGTCCAAGCACGGTAAAGCCTTTTGAGTTGCCGAAAACATTAACGGTAGCAGGTGAGCCTATGCCCCTCGAAGATCTTGATGTTTCGGAACGTTTAGATCGAGAAATCCTTGTAAATACCTATTGGCAAAGTAATAACCTGTTGATGCTTAAGCGCAGCAGCAAATGGTTTCCTCTTATCGAGAAGATTCTTGAAGAAGAGGGCATCCCTGAAGATTTCAAATATTTAGCACTGATTGAAAGTGGGCTACAAAATATTGTAAGTCCGGCAGGAGCCGCTGGGCCATGGCAGATCATGAAGGCTACCGGTAAGGAGAACGGTTTAGAAATTGATAACGAAATCGACGAGCGCTACCATATGGAAAAGGCAACTCGAGTGGCTTGCTCCTATCTAAAGGAGGCTCATGGTAGACTGGGCAGTTGGACCTTGGCTGCAGCCTCATACAACATGGGAATGTCGGGAACAGCAAGGCGCTTAGAAGAGCAGAAAGTAGATAATTACTACGACCTTCGGCTAAACTCTGAAACTGGCAGGTATGTGTATCGTATCGCTGCAGTGAAGTACATCCATGAACATCTTGAAGAGTTTGGCTACGTATACCACCCATTGGCTGGTTACAAGCTTCCTGCTTTTGATACCGTCACAGTTTCCTCTAAAGTTGACAATTGGATTGATTGGGCTCTAGAACACGGGACCAATTACAAACTGCTTCGTACATATAATCCTTGGATCAGAGGAACGAAAAACACGAACAGCTCAAACAAAACCTATCATATTTTGGTTCCCAAGAAGTAATGAGCGAACAAATAGAAGTATACGGTGCTAAAGCGCACAACCTGCGAAATATTGATGTCAATATTCCCCGCAATTCCTTAGTGGTCATCACCGGTCTGAGTGGCTCAGGAAAAAGTTCCCTTGCCTTTAACACCATCTATGCTGAAGGGCAAAGACGTTATATGGAGACATTTAGCGCCTATGCCCGTCAATTTTTAGGCAGCATGGAACGTCCCGAAGTGGATAAGATCGAAGGATTATCGCCAGTAATCGCAATAGAACAAAAGACGACCTCAAGAAACCCAAGATCAACCGTCGGTACGGTCACAGAACTTAGTGATTTCTTGCGTCTGCTCTTTGCCCGTGGATCTACAGCTTTTAGCTACAAGACCGGGGAGGAAATGATTTCTTACACCGACGGCCAAATCGTAGAACTGATCTGTGAGCGCTTTGTAGGTCGTAGAATCGCCGTTCTAGCCCCAGTCGTTCGCGCACGCAAGGGTCATTACAGAGAATTGTTCGAGCAGATTGTTCGAATGGGCTTTGTTCGTGCGCGTGTCGACGGTAAAATAGTTGAAATTAGTTCTGGATTTCGCGTAGACCGCTATAAAACTCATGATGTTGAAATTGTCGTAGACAGAATTCGTGTAGCAGCAACTTCTGAAAACAGAGTAACTCAAAGCGTCGAAACGGCGATGAGTCATGGGAAGGGAACTATTGCCGTAATTGATCTCGACACGGATGAAGTTGCTTATTTCTCACGTCAACTCATGTGTCCAACCTCAGGTATTGCTTACCAGGAGCCTGAACCTAATACGTTTTCATTTAACAGTCCAAAAGGAGCATGCTCCACTTGTGATGGACTCGGTACTACCAAAGAGGTGAACTTAAACAAAGTGATGCCTGATCCGGGGATCACCATTCGTAAAGGCGGTTTTGCTCCTATCGGAGAATACAAGAAGAATTGGATCTTTAATCAATTAGAGATCATTGCATTGAAGTATGGATTCACGCTTGACACTGCTGTCGGAGAAATCCCAAAGGAAGCCCTTGATATCATTTTAAACGGTACGAATGAAGTGATGACGATTGATCATAAAGCGATCGGTGTCACAAAAGAGTACAAGGTGAATTTTGAAGGTGTTAAAAACTTCATTGCAAGCCAAAGTGCTGAAGCAAAGAGTCGTTCTATTCAACGCTGGGCTGACGACTTCATGGATAATGTAGTGTGCAATAGCTGTAAAGGAGCCCGTCTCAAAAAGGAAAGTTTACACTTTAAAGTTGCCGGGCAGAGTATCTCAGATGTTAGCACAATGAGCTTAATTCACTTTGATAAGTGGGTGACCTCTTTATCTGAACTACTACCCGCAAAACAATGGAAAATAGCAGAAGAGATTGTCAAAGAATTGCACGCCCGAACTAACTTCTTATTAGATGTAGGGCTAGGCTACCTCAACCTCAACAGAAGTGCAAGAAGCCTGAGTGGTGGTGAAGCTCAACGAATTCGCCTTGCAACACAAATAGGTTCTCAATTAGTCAATGTATTATACATTCTAGATGAGCCTTCTATCGGTTTACATCAGCGAGATAACGCTAGATTGATTGCTTCATTAAAGCAACTCAGGGATATCGGCAATAGTGTATTAGTTGTCGAGCACGATAAAGACATGATTGAAACAGCCGATCACATTCTAGACATCGGCCCTAAGGCAGGTATTCATGGCGGACAGATTGTCGCCCAAGGAAAACTCGAAGATATTCTCGAAGCCGGGTCAATCACTGCAGACTATTTAAAGGGAATCCGTGAGGTACCGGTTCCTGAAACCCGTAGAACACCAAATGGATCTATCAAACTATTGGGGGCGACAGGGAATAATTTACAAAACGTAGATGTAGAGATACCTCTAGGTATTCTAACCTGTATTACTGGGGTGAGTGGTAGTGGTAAATCGACCTTGATCAATGGTACGCTCTACCCTATTTTGAACCACATTATATTTAGAGCAGTCGGAAAACCTCAGCCCTACAAAAGCATTGAAGGTGTTGAGCAGATCGATAAAATCATTGATATCGACCAGAGTCCGATCGGCCGAACTCCACGAAGCAACCCTGCAACTTACACTGGAGTTTGGACAGAAATTCGCCAGCTATTTGCTGGTCTACCGGAGAGTAAGGTTCGTGGATACAAGCCTGGGCGGTATTCATTTAATGTAAAAGGAGGCCGTTGTGAAACCTGTGAAGGTGGTGGTCTTCGCGTTATTGAAATGAATTTCCTTCCGGATGTCTATGTACATTGTGAAACTTGTCAAGGCAAACGTTTTAATAGAGAGACTTTAGAGATCCGTTATAAAGGGAAAAGCATTAGTGATGTACTCGATATGAGCATCGAGGACGCATTACCCTTTTTCGAACACGTTCCGAAGATAAAAGCAAAGCTGGCTACTCTCGTAAATGTTGGACTAGGTTATATCCGATTAGGCCAACCGTCAACCACATTAAGTGGCGGAGAAGCGCAGCGCGTAAAATTGGCCACTGAGCTGAGCAAGAAAGATACGGGGAATACCATGTACATTTTAGATGAGCCCACTACTGGACTCCATTTTGAAGATGTTAGGGTATTGATGGAAGTGATCCAAAAGCTTGTTGATCATGGAAATACAGTCCTTATCATTGAGCATAACATGGATGTGATCAAACAGGCCGATCATGTGATCGATTTAGGACCGGAAGGTGGATCAGGTGGAGGCCGAATCGTCGCCACTGGGACACCAGAGGAAATCATTAAGGTCCCTGAGAGTATTACTGGGGAATTCCTTAAATTGGAATTATAACCCAATTAGAAGATCAATACATATGAACTTACACTCGAGAAAAACTTGGACTGAAATTAAGTCCGAGGACAGCTGGGCGCTTTTCAAAATCATGTCGGAATTCGTTCACGGATACGAATCACTCAGCAGAATAGGTCCATGTGTAAGTATTTTTGGCTCGGCACGAACATCCTCGTTAACTCCTGAGGAACTTCAGGCAGCAGAGAACATAGCCGAAGGTTTGACCAAGAAAGGGTTCGGTGTTATTACAGGTGGTGGTCCCGGAGTTATGGAGGCTGCAAATAAAGGTGCACAAAAAGGAGGCGGTCCTTCAGTAGGACTTAATATTGAACTTCCCTTCGAACAGCACAACAATCCGTATATCGATAGTGACAAAAGCCTCAACTTTGATTATTTCTTTGCACGCAAAGTGATGTTCGTGAAGTACAGCCAAGCTTTTGTCGTAATGCCTGGAGGATTTGGGACATTAGACGAACTATTTGAAGCGGTAACGCTGGTTCAAACGAAAAAAATAGATCGATTCCCGATTATATTATTTGGAACGGACTTCTGGCAAGGCCTAAAAGATTGGGTGGAAGGTACCTTAAAGAAAACGGGCAAAATCTCCCCAGAAGACACCGATCTCCTGTATCTCGCGGATAGTACAGATGAAGTGATCACTATTATTGAAGACTTCTACGAGGAGAAGGGATACACTACGAACTTCTAGGGTAGTAAGACGATTGGTAGTCGATACAAACGAGAATCACCTTCTACGATAAGCAGGTAATTTCCGTGTGGATAGCTCGATCTTAATTGTACTTGCTCGTTTAGAATATTGCCTTGCTCTAAGACTCTTCCACTAATATCGCGTAAGCTAAACGTTCCTTGGTGGACGCCAGTTAAGTGAAAGTTGCCATTTGAAGGGTTGGGTGAAATCTCAACAACGCGATTTCTCCATTCGTCTGTCCCTATATTCGTAACAGGCACAAGATCAATGCTCAGGGTATCATACTGCCCACTTTGCCAGGAATAGGGCAATCTTTGAGTGACATAGCCCGCGAGTGAAATAGCGACAGTATCTGTACCAGCTAAATGCGTGCCCTTATTTAATACCCCATCTAGATTGGTCGATCCAGTTAGGCTCGCTTGTTCAAAAGAGACGAGTACATTTGAAAGCTGAGTCTGATCTATACTATCTCTTATCGTGATATGAACTCTTGAAGCCTCCACATAATTGGGCTCTAAGACAATCAAACCTTCTTCAATATCCGTACAAATAATTCGCTCTGACTCAAAATATGGATAGGCTCCCCAGTTGCCGTTAAAACCATTACCACTAAACGACGGTGATGTGTCATAATGACCAATTTCAACTAAGAGTTCTGGATACTTTGCATCAACTATTTGAACTCCGGACGTGTAATATGACGTTACAATCCATTGCCCATAGACATGAGCGTTGTGAGGAATAACTGAGGTAGATATTGATGTTTGAATTCGGTCGAGTTCTGTGATATTATTAAGGTCGGTTACATCATAAGCGGTGAGAAATGCATTACTGCGCTCATCCGTTGTGTATAGCACCTTGTTATCGTCACTCACCCAAGTGTTGTGAGTGAAAGAACTCGGAGTGTTTTGTGAGGCCATCAAATACGTGCTATCTTTCTTGGATACATCTACTATTGCTGCATATCCTTGATAAACTGCACTACCCCATAGCGTATCTCCTCGCACCATTCCGTCATGAAAGTAGTCATCATCATACATTCCTACATATTGCGGGTTCCAAGGGTCTGAATTCAAATCAAAGATTAATGCACCGCCTTGACCGACATTGGCGCCAAAAATGTAGCAATATCCATTCTCGTCGATGTAAAGATTATGGGCTGTTCGTAAAGTATCAAAACCACCTGTGTCAAGAGGAATTACGGCAGTCACGGCTTTGTACCTCGGAGTAGCGGCATCTAAACTATCTAGGTCTATGATGAGTAGACCTTGATCTGGGGACGTATTCCAAACAAATGTATTGTCATGCGTTACATAGGCATAATGCCCCCATGTTTTCAGATCACGCCAAATACTATATGGCCCCTGAATAAACTGTTTCTTTTGGATAGGATTGGCACTAATATCCACGATACTTACACCTGCAGTAGTACCTACCAAGGCATACTCTACGCC
>CBFHKC010000009.1:64882-77767 GCA_965656315.1 uncultured Schleiferiaceae bacterium
CTCTCGCCTCGTTCCTTGAGCTCAATGCGTTTCACTGGGAATTTCGTTACAATATTCCCCTTAGAACCTCTACCCTTGACAGCTATATCGGCGAAATCTAAATCGATTTTCAGCTTCTTTAGTTTAGCCAATTGCCTCAAGAGTACTTGAACTTTTTCTGCTTCACCATTTGGATTTGCTGTGAAATATGTCATTTCAGAACCCTTGTTTCCTTGACACACATCATACTCACGATCACGAGTAATGCTCTGAACGGCAAAGCGTTTCACGTAGCTCACATTACTCAAACCATCCTGGTAGATTGCATTATATACCGTCCGTTCATCGCCTTTTTTCCATACCGCAACATGAACAATGTCTTTTCCGAAAAACGCCTTGTCCTTAACCTTGCTGACACTGTATTTTCCATCGCGACGGAAAACAATGATGTCATCAATATCTGAACAGTCGGTGACATACTCGTCTTTTTTCATTCCGGTACCCACGAAACCTTCTTCACGATTCACATAAAGCTTCTGATTGCGAATCACCACTTTAGATGCTTCAACACTATCGAACGTGGCAATCTCGGTCTTGCGCTCGCGCCCTTTTCCGAACTTTTCTTTAAGTTCTTTAAAGTAGGCTATCGCAAAATCTACAATATGGTCGATATCGTGTTTTACCTGCTCGATTTTTCCTTCAATCTCAAGGATCTTGTCGTTTGCCTTATCGCTATCGAACTTCGAGATCCGCTTGATCTTGATTTCAGTGAGTCTGACGATATCCTCATCTGTGACTTCACGCATCAGATGACCTATGTGTGGCTGTAAGCCTTTGCGAATAAACTCGATGACTTGTTCCCAAGTTTCGGCCTCTTCAATATCGCGGTATATTTTCTCCTCAATAAAGATGCGCTCCAGCGAGGCAAAGTGCCACTGCTGCTGCAGTTCATGCAGCCTAATTTCTAACTCAGTCTTGAGTATACCTTTGGTTGCCTCAGTGCTGCGCTTCAAAATCTCTGGTACACCTATAAACAGTGGAGTGTCCTCATGTATGCTACAAGAAAGCGGCGCAATACTAACTTCACAATTGGTGAATGCATAAAGTGCATCAATTGTTTTATCAGGGGAAATTCCTGCGGGCAGATGAATGAGAATCTCTACGTTTTCCGCAGTGTTGTCCTCAATCTTCTTGATTTTAATTTTCCCTTTTTCGTTGGCCTTCAACACAGAATCGATGAGACTCTGTGTTGTTGTACTGAATGGGATTTCGGTAATGACTAAAGTCTTCTTGTCTACCTGAGATATCTTAGCCCGAACTCGAACACGCGACCCACGAATACCATCATTGTAATTCGTGAAGTCGGCCATCCCGCCAGTCGGAAAATCTGGGACCAATTTAAAAGGCTTGCCCTGTAATACTTTTACCGAGGCATCTACAAGCTCCACGAAGTTGTGCGGTAGAATTTTAGTGCTTAAACCCACAGCAATACCTTCTACACCCATTGCCAAGAGCATTGGGAATTTCATCGGTAAATGCAACGGTTCATTAGCACGGCCATCATAGCTAAGCTGCCATTCCGTCACTTTTGGACTATAGGCAACATGAAGCGCAAATTTCGTCAATCGTGCCTCGATGTAACGGGGAGCAGCTGCACCATCGCCTGTTAGAATATTACCCCAGTTCCCTTGACAGTCAATGAGCAAATCCTTTTGCCCCATCTGTACCAAAGCATCTCCAATCGAGGCGTCTCCATGCGGGTGAAAACGCATGGTTTGTCCGATGATATTTGCCACCTTGTGAAAACGCCCATCGTCCATTTCTTTCATAGCGTGCAACAAGCGGCGTTGAACTGGTTTTAAACCATCATTCAACGCAGGTACTGCGCGCTCCAAAATCACATAAGAAGCATAATCCAAGAAGTAATCTTCGTACATCCCCGATACTCGAGTAATGCGCGTGCCTTCCTCATGGACCTGTTCAGGCTGCATGTCAGGATCTAAATGTCCTTCTTTTGGGTCTAGATCTTCACTCATTAGTTCAAGAGTTCTTCTTCAAGGTTCTTTTCTACACGAAGGTTTTCAATGATAAACTCCTGTCTGGTAGGCGTATTTTTTCCCATGTAGAAATTCAGCAAGTCTTCTGAGCGATAATCTTTACCGATCATCACCGGCTCTAAACGTATATCCTTGCCGATAAAGTGTTTGAATTCGTCTGGTGAAATCTCACCGAGACCTTTAAATCGTGTGATCTCCGGTTTTGGTCCGAGATCTGTAATCGCATCATTTTTCTCCTCAGGAGTATAACAGTAGCGGGTTTCTTTCTTGTTCCTAACACGGAACAATGGTGTCTGTAAGATGTACAAATGCCCTTCTTTAACCAATTCCGGGAAGAATTGTAAGAAGAACGTGATCAGCAACAAACGAATGTGCATACCATCAACATCCGCATCCGTAGCGATCACGACATTGTTGTAGCGCAGCTCATCCAAACCATCCTCAATGTTGAGGGCAGACTGTAATAAATTAAACTCTTCGTTTTCGTAGACCACTTTTTTAGTGAGCCCAAAGGAATTCAACGGCTTCCCTTTCAGAGAAAACACGGCTTGCGTATTTACATCTCGGCTCTTAGTAATAGAACCCGAAGCACTATCTCCCTCGGTAATAAACAACGTTGTTTCTAATCTACGGTCGCCCTTTGGACTTGCCTTAGCATCACTAAGATGGGCACGACAATCTCTGAGTTTCTTGTTGTGTAAGCTCGCTTTCTTTGCACGATCTCTGGCCAATTTTCGTATCCCCTGTAAATCCTTACGTTCTCTTTCGGCACGTTGAATTTTTTTGAGAATCGAATCTGCGACGTCAGAATTACGGTGCAAGAAATTGTCCAGTTTTTCCTTCATGAAATTCACCACATAGGTACGTACATGAATTTCACCTGGTGCCATTTCAAGTGACCCAAGCTTTGTTTTAGTCTGTGATTCAAAAACGGGCTCAACTACTTTCAATGAAATTGCAGAAATGATACAGCTACGAATATCGGCTGCATCGAAATTCTTTCCATAGAAATCACGCATCACCGTAACAAAGGCCTCGCGTAATGCATTTTGGTGGGTCCCTCCTTGCGTGGTATGCTGACCATTCACGAATGAATAATACTGTTCCCCTTGCATACGCTCACTGTGCGTAAACGCAACTTCTATATCATCGCCTTTCAGATGGACGATGTCGTGAAGCGTATCGCCATCAAGATTGTCTTGAAGCAAATCCTTAAGCCCATTTTCGGAGTAGAATTTCTCACCATTCAAATAGAGGGTCAAGCCAGGATTCAAATAAGCGTAATTCCAAAGCATCTTCTCTACATACTCCATCATGAAGCGGTAGTTCAAGAAAATCTCTGGATCAGGACGGAAGGAAATTTTGGTCCCTTTCCGTTGTGATGATTCAGTGATCGGGTCGTCTTCGATCAATTTCCCAAAGTGGAATGCAGCTCGTTTAGTCTTTCCATCGCGGTAGGCTTGAACGATAAACTCTGTCGAAAGAGCATTTACTGCTTTAGCACCTACCCCATTCAAACCAACTGACTTTTTAAACGCCTTACTGTCATACTTCGCTCCGGTATTGATCTTTGAAACTACATCGACCACCTTACCTAACGGAATACCACGACCATAATCACGAACGACTACTTGACCGTCAGAAATCTTAATCTCAATGGTCTTACCCGCTCCCATGACGAATTCGTCAATAGAGTTGTCAAGCACCTCTTTGAGCAAAATGTATATCCCATCGTCTGGACTCTTACCATCGCCCAATTTCCCGATATACATACCAGGGCGTAGGCGGATGTGTTCGTCCCACTCTAAGGACCGAATATTATCCTCGGTATAATTGGATTCTTGTGCCATAAGTTGTTGGAATCAGAAAGATTCTAATTTAGAAAGGCACAGCAGAGAAACAAAGGTTTACCCAAGGTTTCTATACACAGGTTTTACACATTGAAACGGAAGTGCATTATGTCACCGTCTTGAACGATGTACTCCTTGCCTTCCACACGCATTTTACCCGCCTCTTTAACAGCTGCTTCACTGCCCAATTCGTTGAAATCCTCATAAGCGATGACCTCTGCACGAATGAACCCTTTTTCAAAATCGGTATGAATTACACCCGCTGCTTGAGGCCCCGTAAACCCTCGTTTGATGGTCCAAGCACGAACCTCTTTTACACCCGCAGTGAAATACGTCTGAAGTTCAAGAAGGTCATACGCTGCACGAATAACACGGTTCACACCAGCATCTTCAAGACCTAATTCTTCCAAGAACATTTGCTTCTCGTCGTAGGTCTCTAAATCCGCGATATCACTTTCGGTACTTACCGCAATGTGAAGACATCCAGCCCCCTCTTCAGCGGCCATTTCGCGAACGCGTTCCACGTGAGCATTTCCAGTTTTCGCAGCACTTTCATCTACGTTACACAAATACAACACCGGCTTGTCCGTAAGTAATTGCATCTCGCGAACTAAATCGTCCTCGCGCTCGCTTCGTTCGAATCCACGTACATTTTTGCCTTCCATGATGTAGGCAACTAGACGCTCTAGAGTCTCCACATTCAGTTTTGCTTCTTTCTCTCCACTTTTGGCCATTTTTTTCGCTTTGTCCAAGCGTTTTTCAACGGTATCCAAGTCTTTCAACTGCAACTCTGTATCAATGGTCTCCTTGTCACGAATCGGATCTACCGAGCCGTCAACATGCGTTACATTCTCGTTTTCAAAACAACGAAGGACATGAATAATGGCGTTGGTCTCACGAATGTTTCCCAAGAATTGGTTTCCCAAACCTTCTCCCTTAGAAGCTCCTCGAACCAAACCTGCAATATCTACGATTTCCACGTTCGCTGGCTGAACTTTTTGAGGATCAACAAGTTCAGACAAACGCTCTAGGCGTGCATCTGGAACTGTAACCTGACCTACATTAGGTTCAATAGTACAGAATGGATAGTTTGCTGCCTGCGCCTTTGCACTTGATAGGCAGTTAAACAATGTACTTTTTCCAACGTTCGGCAAACCGACAATACCACACTTCATAATCTTCGTATTAAGGCGGCAAAGATAATTCTATTCTTTGTTAGCAACGTGTGTATATGTGTGAGAAGTTTAAAATGTGCTTTAGGAGTATTTATGTGTAATTTTGAATCAATTAAAGCAACAGAATAAAGCTCATGTCACAACAAGACCTACAAGCCGTCGTATCTCAGGTACGCAGAGATATCGTCCGAATGGTTCACGCAGTAAACTCTGGTCACCCAGGCGGATCATTGGGATGTGCAGAATACCTCGTATCGCTCTACTTCGAGCACATGAACCACAATGCCAAAGAGTTTTCTATGGATGGATTAGGAGAAGATCTTTTCTTCCTCTCTAACGGCCACATTTCTCCGGTGATGTACTCTGTATTAGCTCGTGCTGGTTACTTCCCTGTAGAAGAATTGGCGACGTTTAGAAAACTCAACACGCGCCTTCAAGGTCACCCAACGACACACGAAGGGCTTGACGGCATTCGTATTGCTTCTGGTTCATTAGGCCAAGGATTGAGTGTTGCGATAGGGGCTGCTGAAGCCAAGAAATTGAACAACGATGATTCTTTTGTCTTCACTCTTCACGGAGATGGTGAATTACAAGAAGGACAGATTTGGGAAGCTGCCATGTACGCTTCTGCTAAGAAGATTGATCGTCTGATTGCTGCAGTTGATGTTAATGAAAAACAGATCGACGGTACCACGGATCACGTATTAGCCATGGGATCTTTAAAAGCAAAATGGGAAGCATTCGGTTGGGACGTTATCGAAGTAGAAGGTGGAAATGACCTTACTGCGATTAGCGCAGCTATCACAGACGCTAAATCTAGAGCTGGACAAGGCAAGCCTGTATGTTTATTACTAAAGACCGAAATGGGGAATGGTGTAGACTTTATGATGGGTACGCACAAATGGCACGGTGTTGCTCCTAACGATGAGCAGCTTGAAGCAGCATTAGCACAAAACCCTGAAACCTTAGGCGACTACTAAACTTCTAGCCTCCAAATTTGAGAAAACTCACCGCCATACTTACCTTCTTTATTGCTTTGAGCGCCTTTGGGCAAAATCAAAAGCAAGCCGAGAAACTTGCTCCATTAACTCGAATTCTATTCGTGTTTGATGGGAGTCAAAGTATGTATGGGCGTTGGGAAAGTGGAGCTAAAATTGACGTTGCTCAGCGACTCATGGGCCAAATGCTGGACAGCTTACAAGGTATCCAAAACGCAAATAATTTTGAATTGGCCCTGCGGGTCTATGGACACCAAAAGCCTGTCCCACCACAGGATTGTTCGGATACGCGTTTAGAGGTACCTTTTAGTAAGGGGAATATTTACCGTATTAAGAGAGTGCTGAAGACCATTAAGCCGAAAGGAACCACTCCTATTGCTGGTTCACTGATGAAAGCGGCGAATGATTTCCCTGCATGTGCAGACTGTCGAAACATCATCATTCTAATCACTGATGGGGTTGAAGCCTGTGACGGTGATCCATGTATTGTTTCAAAACGACTCCAAAAGAAAGGCATCATTCTAAAGCCCTTCGTGATTGGAATCGGTATTGATGAAAACTTCAAGAATAGCTTTGAATGTGTCGGAACGTATTTTGATGCTTCCGATGAAAACACGTTTAAAAATGTACTCGGGGTTGTCATCTCACAAGCCTTGGACAATACCACCGCTCAGATTAACTTACTCGACCACAGAGGAAAGCCTACTGAAACTAATGTTCCTATCCTGTTATACGACCACACAAGTGGTAAGGTGAAGGAAAGCATAGTGCATACCTTAAATTACAAAGGCCAACCAGATACGCTTGTTTTAGACCCACTTGTGGTTTACGATATGGAAGTGCATACCGTTCCACCAGTTCGAGTTGACAGCATAGTAATCTACCCAGGCACACATACCCATATTGGAGCCAACACTCCGCAAGGAGATCTAGAGCTTCGTGCCTCTCCGAGGTCATCGCAAAACGTAAGTTGCATCGTTAAACCCGCAGGACGCGAAGAGATCCTGCATGTTCAAGACTTTGGAACCACGCAGCGCTACTTAAGCGGTACCTATGACCTAGAGATCTTAACACTACCTCGTATTATTCAAAAGAACATCACCATTAAGGCGAGCGCTACGACTACTATTGCAGTAGCTCCTCCAGGTATGGTCACTATTCAGACTGGAGTTAGTGGCTTTGGTGCTATTTTTATTGAGCGCGAATCAGGGTATGAATGGGTGATTGACTTAAGTACAAGCAGTGAACGCCAAGTTTTTCAGCTCCAGCCCGGAAAATATAAAGTAGTCTTCAGAAGCAAATTTGCCCAAGAGACTGCCTACAGTAAAAGCAAAGAATTTAGAGTGAGCCCAGGCTCATCAACCATAGTGAAAATCAATTAGAATGAAAAAGTACACAGATTCAGGAAGTAAAGACACGCGTTCAGGATTCGGTGCTGGTCTAGAAGTTTTAGGACAGACAAATGAGAACGTGGTAGCACTTTGTGCCGACCTTACAGGCTCGTTGAAAATGAACGCCTTCGAGGATCAGAATCCAGATCGTTTTTTCCAAATCGGTATTGCAGAAGCAAACATGATGGGTATCGCAGCAGGTCTAACGATCGGCGGTAAAATACCTTTTACGGGAACCTTTGCAAACTTCTCTACGGGTCGTGTGTACGATCAAATTCGTCAGAGCATCGCTTATTCGGGTAAAAATGTAAAAATCTGTGCTTCTCACGCAGGTCTAACTCTAGGTGAAGATGGCGCAACACATCAAATTCTAGAAGACATTGGTTTAATGAAAATGCTACCACACATGGTAGTAATTAACCCATGTGATTACAACCAAACTAAGGCGGCTACTATTGCAATTGCAGAATATGAAGGCCCTGTTTATTTACGTTTTGGTCGTCCAAAAGTGGCCAATTTCACGCCAGCGGACGCCAAATTCGTGATTGGAAAAGCAGATGTACTCACTGAAGGTTCTGACGTTACCATCATTGCTACTGGACACCTCGTTTGGGAAGCCATTCAAGCTGCAGAGGCCTTGAACGAAGCTGGCATAAGCGCTGAAGTATTAAACATGGCTACGATCAAACCTCTTGATGAGAAAGCTATCCTTGCATCTGTCGCAAAGACGGGTTGTGTAGTTACCGCTGAAGAGCATAACCGTTTTGGTGGCTTAGGCGAAAGTGTTGCTCAAACCTTAACGACCAATCACCCAGCACCACAAGAATTCGTTGCAGTAAACGACAGCTTTGGCGAAAGTGGAACTCCAGCGCAACTCATGGAAAAATACGGTTTGAACGCAGCAGCGATTGAAGCAGCAGCGAAAAAAGTAATCGCTCGAAAATAAGTCTAGCCTACTGGGTTAAACCTTTGTACCTTCTTGTACTCTATATAGGTAATGAAGGATACAAAGAACATTGAACGCCTTCTATTGCAACAGCAGTGGGAGGCGTCTTTTTTTCAAATCGTTGAGCAATACAGCGAACGTCTTCTTTTGTGTGCCATAAATATTCTTAAAGACCCCACTGTCGCAGAAGATGCACTTCAAGAAGCTTTTATTAGCATTTGGAGAAACCTTCATAAGTTCAAGGGGGATGCAAACATTTATACTTGGTGTTATAGCATCGTTAGAAATAGTGCGTTAAATGAATTACGTAAGGCGAAGAGGCAGCCATCTACTGGACATGCCACTGAAGTTCTAGAATTGTTAGGAGGTATGGAGACTGAACGTCTTACATGGGACGCTGAAGAAATAGAGTTTCAGCTGCAGGGCATTCTCGCCGAGCTTCCTGAAAAGCAAAAGATGGTGTTTGAAATGCGCTACTATCAAGAAGTAAGCTTTAAGGAACTCTCCATACTTACAGGTATCTCAGAGGGTGGGCTTAAGGCCAATTTCCACCACGCCAGACAAAAAATCCAAGAAAAATTGGTGGCCAAATTAAACCTCGCTCCTTCTCAAATGTCAAAGAAATAGATGAACACAGATCGTAAACATAGCAGTAATCCACAGCAACTTGATCTCTTAAGAGCTAAATTGCATCGCATCCCGGAGCAACATCCAGTGGACCGGACCACAGGCCCTGTTGTAGCGAAAACGACTCGACTCAGGTGGTTGAGTACCGCTGTAGGTATTGCTGCTTCTGTCACCATCATTGCATTACTTTGGCCGACCCAAAACAATGCATCCTCAAACGTTACATCGCGAGAACTGATCGAGGAACTCTACAGCTTGGGGTATGTCGATCATGAGGATTTTTACGATTTCGTAGAACCCGACTCACTCGAATTTGCAGGAGGTAGTATCGATGCTGACCTGTTTTACCAGTACTATGAAGACAATGACAATTATTTATTAGAATTATGAAAAAGCTAATCACTCTCTCCTTATTGCTAGGCACCATGACAGGGTTTTCTCAACCAAACTTAAGAGGTGAGCATCAAGAACGCCGTGAGAAAATTGAAGCCATTAAAGTCGCTTATATCACAGAAGAACTTGAACTAACCGTTGCTGAAAGCCAAGAATTTTGGCCTGTATACAATGAGCTTCAGAAAAAAGAACTTAAGCTAAGAGAAGGACAACGCTCTGCCATGAATTCGTTACATGAACAAAGCTCAGAGAAAGATCTAGAAAAAGCGATGTACGACATGGCAGATGGTCACATCGCCCTAGAAGAACTTCGAAAATCTTACATAGATGACTTCATCGCTGTACTAGGTGCAACGAAAACGGCGCTACTATTTAAAGCGGAAAGAGACTTTGGTCGTAAGATCATGGAACGAATGCACCGTGGAGATCGTCCTAGAGACCGAGGACCACGAGACGGAGCGCCTCATCCTCAAGAAGGCCGTCCCATGCGCTAAACGAACTACCTAGATAACATCATCAAAAGATCCGTGGCCTGGTAAGAGTGCTGCGGATTTTTTTGTTATCCCTTTCCCACTCCCTCGTTGTATCTTCGCCCATATGGCAAGCATTAAAGACTTATTTCTATCGAATGTCGCTCAAGTAGTCGACGGACCCTCCGCGTTAGTAATTGACCATGCAAAAGGCAATTACCTGTATGATCCAGATGGCAAAGCTTATCTCGATTTAATCAGCGGTATATCTGTCTCAAATGTGGGACACTCGCATCCGGAAATTATTGCTGCCGTTACAGAACAAATTCATAAGCACATGCACCTTCAAGTGTATGGCGAATTCGCGGTTACTCCTCAGGCACTTCTCGCACAAAAAGTTCTGAGCACATTAAGCCCTTGTATGGGAAGCGTATACTTCGTGAACAGTGGAACTGAAGCAATTGAAGGTGCGTTGAAATTAGCTAAAAAATTTACTGGTCGAACCGGCTTGATCAGCTTTAACAATAGCTATCATGGTTCGACTCATGGCGCGTTAAGCATTCAAGGTTCAGAGGAATTCAAGCAAGGATATTACCCGCTCCTTCCCGATACGGCCCAATTCGATTATAACGACCCTAAGGTACTTGATTACATCACAACGAACACTGCCGCAGTAGTCGCCGAGTGTGTACAAGCTGAATCCGGTTACATACCTGCCGATCCAGAATGGCTACTCGCCCTACGTGCAAAATGTACTGAAGTAGGTGCATTGTTGATATTGGACGAGATACAAACCGGGATGGGCCGAACTGGCACGATGTACGCTCATCAGTCTTATGGCTTCTGTCCAGACATTCTGTGTTTAGCAAAAGGCTTCGGTGGAGGCATGCCTCTAGGTGCTTTTATCGCGCCTAAATACATCATGGATGTTCTTAAAGCAAACCCAATTTTAGGGCATATCACCACTTTTGGAGGACATCCAGTGAGTTGCGCAGCATCTCTAGCTGCATATAATATCATCGAATCCAATCCAAAATGGTTGGCAAGCATTCCTGAAAAAAGTGCTCTTATCGAGCAAATGATGGTACATCCCGCTATCGCCAAGCTCAGTGGTACTGGCCTCATGTATTGTGTCACTCTACACGAGCATATTGATGGAGGTGGAGTTATTGCACACATGGAACAGCATGGTGTCATCACTGACTATTTTCTCTTTGCAGGGAACGCCATCCGTATCTCACCTCCTCTCCCTATCACATTGGAAGAATTGACTGACGGTCTACAGAAAATTTTAAACGCCCTAAGCGCTTATATGCCAGAGAGTCAAAAATAAGTGTTACTTTGACACTTACTCGTTAACTCAACTCATTACAACGCTTATGCTAGGCAAAGTCAAGCTCAGTTTTTCTCAAATACTGAACATGAATGTCGGTTTCTTTGGTATCCAATACAGCTTTGGATTACAACAAAGCGCCGTCAATCCTATTTACGATTTATTAGGGGCTAGTCCCGATGAAATCCCTCTACTCAACCTTGCCGGTCCGATGACAGGGCTACTCGTACAACCTATAATTGGCGCTATGAGCGACAAGACATGGTCTGTTAAATGGGGACGTCGAAAACCTTATTTCCTAATCGGTGCAATACTATGTAGCTTGGCTTTATTGATGTACCCTTTCAGCAGTTCACTTTGGATGGCAGCAGGTTTATTATGGATTCTTGATGCTGGAAACAACACTGCGATGGAACCCTACCGAGCATTCATTGCAGACACATTGGATGAGGAGCAACAACCATTAGGTTTTCAGATGCAAAGCTTTTTCACTGGATTAGGACAGACGCTGGCTAACCTTAGTCTTTTCATTTTCCCAATTATCTTCATCGGAACCACAGGATCCTTACCCACCTGGGTCTACGCCTCATTCTTCCTTGGTGCTGTTTGCTCGATTGGCACCATTCTTTGGAGCATTAAAACCACCAAAGAAATTCCTCCGTCGAATGAAGAAATAGAACGCATTAAAGCCGAACCACTAAATCTTCTGAGTCCCTTTAAAGACATCATTGTAGCGATCGGAGAAATGCCGCGCGTGATGTGGCAACTGGCCCTTGTATATCTATTCCAATGGTATGCACTATTCTGCTATTGGCAAAATAGCTCCAAAAGCATCGCTCTTTCTGTATGGAACGCAACGCCCAAGGATCAACCTGAAGCATACTCAGAAGCTGTATCATGGACAGGTCTAGTTAATGGTTGGTACAACATTGTCACCTTTCTTACCGCATTTATTCTAGTCGGATTCGCAAAACGCTATGGAGCTAAAACCGTCCATTTCGTTTGTCTTCTACTAGCAGCAGCAGGTTTTCTAGCTTTCCCACATATCGCGAACAAGAACTTACTGTTTTTCGCTATATCTGGCTTTGGTATAGGATGGGCGAGCATGATGGGAATCCCTTATCTACTTGTTGTTAATGATATACCTAAGGAACGTTATGGTGTATATATGGGTGTGATCAATATGATGATAGTCATCCCAATGATTTTTCAAAACATATCGTTCGGATATATACTTCGCAATTTCTTAGATAACGATCCTAGACAAGCGATAACCTTTGCCGGAGTCTTATTGATACTTAGTGCGTTAGCAACACTCCTTATCAAACCTACTCAGGTAAAGCCGTAAGTGATTTAAAAATAGGCATCCCTCGAGGACACCCAATTTCAATAGTATTTCACATTACCCATACTAGCTGTCCTATACAACATCACGATACCGATGCCTAGCAAAGAGAAGTAGTCGGTACTTGATCAAACAAAGAAAGCCGCCCAGGATGGTCCTGAGCGGCTTTTTTGTGTGTAGTATTAAGAGATATCTTCTTGCTTTGCCGTATTCGTCTACCGACTCCTAGCAGCTTCAGTTATACAGAGTTTAGCGCATAAAAAAACCCAATCTAGAAGCTCTAGACTGGGTTTAGAAAAATGGCGGCGACCTACTCTCCCG
>CBFHKC010000010.1:0-8832 GCA_965656315.1 uncultured Schleiferiaceae bacterium
GATGTGTTTGAAGCTTAAAGAACTGATTCCGAGACAGCAATTTATGATTGCCATACAAGCAGGTATCGGTAATAAGATTATTGCCCGTGAAACCTTAAGTGCACTGCGTAAGGATGTAACTGCAAAATGTTACGGTGGTGATATCTCCCGAAAGCGTAAGCTTCTCGAAAAGCAAAAAGCCGGTAAGAAGCGTATGCGTCAGCTCGGTAATGTAGAGATTCCGCAAAGCGCTTTCTTAGCCGTGTTAAAACTAAACGACTAAATTTTCTTTTGAAAATCTATACCAAAGACCGTTGCAAATACTGCCTCGGTCTTTTTTTTATCACCTATATTTAAGGTAGTATGATAGATCCAAAAATAATAGAGTACGAGGGTGGAACAATTTGTGGTGCTTCGGCGGCAATGACCCTTCAGAAATTTTCACCTCGACGTGTCTGGGGAGGGTTTATGCCTCTATTATACTCCATTCAAAACAGACTTAATAATGACTTGATCAGCCTCCGGCAATATGATGGAATCCCCGTTTTTGGTGCGGGAGCAAACCCTAGCTTTATCTATTGGGCCGGAGTTGAAGTAAGCAGTGAGCAAGACAGCCTTCAAACCTTGAACATTCCTAGAGGCACCTATGCTGTTTTTGAATATGAAGGTAGTAGCAGCGACTCAACCATCTGGAGATTCATCTATGGTAAATGGATTCCACATAGTAAGTGGGAACTCGATGAACGGCCACATTTTGAACGGCTTGGAGCGCAGTATAAGGATCAACACAAGGACTCTAAAGAGCAGATCTGGATCCCTGTACGACCTAGAGCGTAATCCAAAATAATCACGATAAATACCATAAAGAAACCCCTACACCGCTGTTGCGAAGTAGGGGTTTTTATCGATAAAGAGGCTTCACTTTTAGAAGCCCTTTAATTATTTATTACTGCTCAAAGAAGCAAACAAGTAATCGCGGTTCATGCGTGCAATGTTCTCAAGGGAGATTCCTTTTGGACATTCCACTTCACAAGCTCCTGTATTCGTACAGTTTCCGAATCCTTCTAGATCCATCTGATTAACCATATTCAACACACGCTCTTTTGCTTCAGGCTGACCTTGTGGCAATAAAGAGAATTGGCTCACTTTCGCACTTACAAAAAGCATAGCTGATGAATTTTTACAGGTTGCAACACAAGCACCACAACCGATACAAGTCGCAGCATCGAACGCCTTATCAGCATCTGACTTTGGAACAGGAATCGCGTTTGCATCGATCGTATTCCCCGAGGTGTTTACTGAGATGTAACCACCAGCACGCTGAATACGGTCAAACGATGTACGATCTACCATCAAATCTTTGATTACCGGGAACGCCTTAGCGCGGAACGGCTCGATGTAAATGGTATCACCTGATTTAAACTCACGCATGTGCAACTGACAAGTAGTTACCTTACGACCTGGACCGTGTGCCTCACCATTAATAAAGAGCGAACACATTCCACAAATACCTTCACGACAATCGTGATCAAACACTACAGGTTCGATCCCTTGGTCGATCAACTGATCATTCAAATAGTCCAACATTTCGAGGAAGCTCATGTCTTCCTCTACCCCTTGAATTGGGTATGTTTTCATTTCCCCTTTTGCTTCAGGGCCTGCTTGACGCCAGATTTTTAACGTTAAATCCATAATGCCTATTATTTGTAAGAACGAGTCTTCAATTCAACATTCTCGAACACCAACTCCTCTTTGTGAAGATTCGCTTCAGCTGGAACACCAGTGTATTCCCAAGCACTCACAAAAGTGAAGTTTTCATCATCACGTAGGGCTTCACCCTCTGCGCTTTGATATTCTTCGCGGAAGTGACCTCCACAACTTTCATTGCGCTCTAGTGCATCTTTCGCCATCAATTCACCTAACTCTAAGAAGTCAGCAACACGTCCTGCTTTATCCAATTCTGGATTCATTCCGTTTGCCGCACCTAGTACACGAACATTCGCATAGAAATCCTCGCGCAATGCTTGGATATCTTTGATCGCTTGCTCTAGACCTTGTTTGTTACGAGCCATACCTACTTCGTTCCACATGATCTTTCCGAGCTTCTTGTGGAAGTAGTCTACCGACTTCGTACCATTCACATTCATGAACATTTCAGTACGCTGACGACATGCGTTTTCAGCTTCTTCAAACTCTTTGCTGTCAGTAGGAATTGTTCCAGTACGGATATCCTTACTCAAGAACTCACCTACGGTATATGGAGCTACAAAGTATCCGTCCGCAAGACCCTGCATCAAAGCTGATGCTCCGAGACGGTTTGCACCGTGATCAGAGAAGTTTGCTTCTCCCAATGCAAAACAACCAGGGATGGTAGTCATAAGGTTGTAATCTACCCAAAGACCACCCATGGTGTAGTGAACCGCAGGGTAAATCATCATAGGCTCTTTGTATGGGTTAGATGCCGTAATCTTTTCGTACATCTGGAAGAGGTTACCGTATTTTGCTTCAACCACCTTCTCACCTAATGCTTTGACCTCAGCATCCGATGGGTTTTTCAACCCTTTTACGTGAGCTTCCTCTGCTCCGTAGCGCATGATTGCTGCTGCAAAGTCAAGGTATACTGCCTCACCAGTTTTGTTGATTCCATAACCTGCATCACAACGCTCTTTAGCTGCACGAGAAGCTACGTCACGAGGAACAAGGTTTCCGAATGCAGGGTAGCGACGCTCTAGGTAGTAGTCACGGTTCTCCTCTGCAATATCATTTGGATGAAGCTTTCCTGCACGGATCGCCTCAGCATCTTCTTTTTTAGCTGGAACCCATATACGTCCATCGTTACGCAACGACTCAGACATCAAGGTCAACTTACTTTGGTTCTCACCACTTACTGGAATACAAGTCGGGTGAATCTGCGTGAAACATGGGTTGGCCATGTACGCTCCTTTACGGTGCGCTTTCCACGCCGCTGTAACGTTAGAACCCATAGCGTTTGTTGAGAGGAAGAATACGTTTCCGTACCCACCTGTACACAACAGAACCGCATGTGCTCCATGACGCTCAAACTCACCAGTCACAAGGTTTTTAGCGATGATACCACGGGCTTTTCCGTCTACCATAACCAATTCTTGCATCTCATGACGTGCGTACATTTTCACACGGCCCTTTGCAATCTGACGGTTCAGTGCAGAATACGCTCCTAGAAGCAACTGCTGACCGGTCTGACCCTTAGCGTAGAACGTACGGCTCACCTGGACACCACCGAAAGAACGGTTGTCTAGCAAACCACCATAATCACGTGCAAAAGGAACACCTTGTGCAACACACTGATCAATGATGTTACGACTTACCTCAGCAAGGCGGTGTACGTTCGCTTCGCGTGAACGGTAGTCACCACCCTTAATGGTATCGTAGAACAAACGGTATACAGAGTCACCGTCATTTTGGTAATTTTTTGCTGCGTTGATCCCACCTTGTGCTGCGATCGAGTGCGCACGACGCGGTGAATCTTGGAAACAAAACGCTTTTACGTTGTACCCCATCTCTGCTAGAGATGCTGCCGCAGAGGCACCGGCGAGACCCGTACCTACTACAATCACATCTAAGAGTCGCTTGTTAGCAGGCGACACGAGAGGAATCTCTCCTTTATGCTTGGTCCATTTATTGGCTAAATCGCCCGCTGGAACTTTTGAATCTAATGCCATGTTACGTCTGATTTAGATGGCTTGGCCAGGTTGAACAATAAACAAGAATAACGCAACAGCGATGAATCCTGCTGGGATAAGCCATGCAAATGCAGCACCCACAGTCTTGATGATTGGAGTGTAACGTTTGTGGTTGATTCCTAATGTTTGGAACGAGCTCTGGAAACCATGGCTCAAGTGGAAGGCTAGACCTAATAAAGCCAACACATAGAAAGCAGTGTACCACCAGTTTTCGAATGCTGCCACAGTAATGGCCCACAAATCCTTGTACTCCACGCCGTCTACAGTGTATGTAGCTACACTACCAAAGTGCATCTCATACCAAAAGCTTCTCATGTGTACGATGATGAAAAACAAGGTAAGAATACCCAAAAGGGCCATCTTGCGTGAAGCCCATGAAGCGTTCACTGATTGTCTTTCTTTCACATACCCTACTGGACGTGCTGCCTTGTTCTGACGAGCAAGAATGATACCGTCTACAGCGTGTAACAAGATACTAATGTACGTCACGTACGAGAGCACTTTTACTACAGGAAACGTAGTCATAAACAAACCGTACGCATTGAAAGCATCTCTACCTTCTTCTCCAGTGACGAATAACTGAAGGTTACCTAGTAGGTGCCCTACAAGGAAAGTGCACAAGAATAAACCTGTCGCGGCCATCCAGTACTTGCGTGCTAATGAAGAGCCAAAAAGCCCTTTTGAAGTTGTAGCCATAACCAATTTTAAATATTAATAGCCTAATTTTAGCATGACAAATTTACATCACAGACTTTTGTCTCACACGAAAAGTGTGACTTAAATCACCTTTAGAACTATTCTAAATTAACAGAAGCCCGTCTTTATGAGATATCACAAACTAGACAAAGAATTGTTTACTAAGAACAGAGCAAAATTCACTTCACACCTTAAACCAAACTCGCTAGCCATCTTCACTTCACAAGATGTATACCCAACGAGCGCTGATGGCCACTTACCGTTCAAGCAGCATAGCGACATCCTGTACTTAAGTGGCGCAGATCAGGAAGAAAGCATTTTAGTGCTTTTCCCTGATGCGCACAAGGAGGAATTAAAAGAGGTATTGTTCTTGAAAGAAACCAATGATTTAATCGCGGTTTGGGAAGGCGCAAAATATTCGAAAGAAGAAGCTTTTGAGATAAGCGGCATCAAAACCGTGTATTGGCTCAGCGAGTTTGAGCGCGTATTCAACGAGATGGCCGTAAATGCCGAACGCATTTATATCAATGGGAACGAGCACCTTCGTGCCCATGTTGAAACAGAATTGCGTCAAGACCGCATGAACAAATGGATCAAGGAACGGTATCCAGCGCATGAGTACGAGCGCTCTCAGCCGATTCTTCATCGTGTGCGAGGCACAAAAACCGAAGAAGAAATCAAAGTAATGCGTGAGGCTGCTGCTGTCACCAAAAAAGGATATGAGCGCGTATTAAAATTCATGAAACCTGGAGTTTGGGAATACGAGCTTGAGGCTGAGTTTATGCACGAGTTTTTGATGAACCGTTCACGCGGTTTCGCTTACACGCCAATTATTGCGGCGGGAAATAACGCGAACGTCTTGCACTATATCGAGAACAATGACGAGTGTAAAGATGGCGACTTGGTGCTTTTTGATGTAGGTGCTGAGTACGCTAATTATACCTGTGATGTTACCCGCTGCTTCCCGGTGAACGGAAAATTCACGGAGCGTCAGAAAGAGGTTTACAACGCTGTCTTGCGCGTACATGATGGAGCTATTGCCCTACTACGCCCAGGCACCATGTTGGATGAATATCACAAGCAAGTAGGCGATTTGATGACCGGTGAGTTGTTAGAATTGGGCCTAATCTCGCAAGAGGAGGTAGACAATCAGGATCCGGCATGGCCTGCGTACAAGAAATATTTCATGCATGGAACGAGCCACTTCATCGGACTTGACGTACACGATTATGGACTATGGAGCGCGCCTGTAGAAGAGGGCATGATCTTTACTGTAGAGCCGGGTATCTACATTCCGGAGGAAGGACTCGGCATTCGTATCGAAGATGACATCGTTATTACCAAAGACGGGCACGAGAATTTGACTCGTGCGATTCCAAAGACCGTAGAAGAGATTGAAACCTTTATGGCGAAGTAAATGCCTAACATAGATTTTCACGGATCAACCGTACATTACGAGTTCCGCGGCACCCCAGAAGGGAGTCGCGGAGCTCTTGTTTTACTCCATGGCTTTCTGGAAGATTCACGGATGTGGCATCCCATTTTGCCCCAATTTCAGTCGAAAGGCCCCGTCCTTTTAATTGATCTACCAGGGCACGGAAAAACACCTAGTTTCGGCTATGAACACACCATGGAATTTATGGCCGATGCTGTTCACGCGGTCATTGAATCGCTGAAAATGCAAGAGATTGTATTACTAGGTCATAGCATGGGAGGCTATGTCGGCCTAGCGTTTACCGAGCTTTATCCGGAGCTTCTTGGGGGACTAGGATTATTCTTTTCTTCGCCATATGCCGACAGTCCTGCGCGTCAAGAAATGCGCGATCGTGCCGCTGCTTTAGTGAAACAGAATAAGAATGCGTTTATTCGGGCTGCCATACCTCAACTTTTCGATGAAGAGAGTAGAACGCTGTATAAGGCGGACATTCATCAGCAGATTCAGTACAGCCTGGAGATGGAAACTCAAGGAGTTCTTGCTGCGATTATGGGAATGAAAGTTCGGGAGGACCGCAGCAAGTTATTGCACGTGGTGCCGGAGGAATTGGCCCCGAACAAGATTGCTGTGTTCGCAGGTGAACAAGACACTGTGATCGATTATGCGCTGGTCAAAGAGTGGAGAGACGCCCCAGGTGTTGGCTTTACGCACACCTCTACTCACGGACACATGGGACATATTTCAGATGCAGAGGGTTGTGCGAAAGCCATACTTGATTGGTGGAACAGCTTATACTAGAAACAAGAAAGGCGCCCCTAAGGACGCCTTTTTTTATGGAGTGAGGAATCGATTAAACGACGCCTTGAGCCATCATTGCATCTGCAACTTTAACGAAGCCCGCAATATTTGCACCACCTACGTAATCTACGCTACCGTCTTCTTTGGTACCGTACTTCACACAAGCTGCATGGATATCTTTCATAATTCTGTGCAAGTGACCGTCCACCTCTTCGCGAGTCCAGCTCATACGAAGACTGTTTTGACTCATCTCAAGACCTGAGGTAGCTACACCACCTGCATTTGAAGCCTTACCTGGGGAGAACAAGACACCGTTCTTCTGGAAGATCTCAACTGCTTCAGGAGTACAAGGCATATTCGCGCCTTCACCCAATGCATGCAGTCCGTTCTTCACGAGTAACTGAGCGTCTTCACCCTTGAGTTCATTTTGTGTAGCACAAGGCAGCGCAACATCACAGGATACATTCCATGGAGTTCCAGCGTGGAATTCGATGTTATCAAACGCTTCTGCAGCCTCATGGATACGACCACGACGAACATTCTTAAGCTCCATAACGAACTCTAATTGTTCTTTTGATAGACCGTCAGTACAAAGAATGTAGCCGGATGAATCACTCATCGTAAGCACTGAGGCACCAAGGTCCATACATTTTTCAGCAGCGAACTGCGCAACGTTTCCTGAACCAGAGATGACCACATTCTTCGAATGGAACGTTTCGCCTTTAGTAGAAAGCATCTCTTGAGTAAAGTAGACTGTCCCGTAACCCGTCGCTTCTGGACGGATCAATGAACCACCATAGCTTAGCGCTTTACCGGTAAGGACACCTGTAAACTCATTGCGTAGACGCTTGTATTGACCGAACATATAGCCGATCTCACGGCCACCAACACCGATATCCCCAGCAGGAACATCCGTATTTGCACCGATGTGACGCGACAATTCAGTCATAAAGCTCTGGCAGAAGCGCATTACCTCTGCGTCAGATTTACCTTTAGGATCAAAGTTAGAACCGCCTTTACCACCGCCCAAAGGAAGTGTTGTCAAGGAGTTTTTAAAGATCTGCTCGAATCCTAGGAATTTCAACACGCTCAAGTTTACCGTTGGGTGGAAGCGAAGACCGCCTTTGTACGGGCCG
The DNA here is from genome assembly GCA_965656315.1 of uncultured Schleiferiaceae bacterium. Lineage (GTDB taxonomy): Bacteria > Bacteroidota > Bacteroidia > Flavobacteriales > Schleiferiaceae > UBA10364. The sequence continues at coordinate 7,767 of CBFHKC010000010.1, forward strand.
ATCGCACTGTTAAATTCCACTCGGTATCCCTTGTTTACATGTACATTTCCAGCATCATCGGTCCACGGAACACGAAACATAATCACGCGCTCTGGTTCGATAATACGCTCAAGCAAACTTTTGCCTTTGTACTTTGGGTTGTTTTCAATGAAGGGAATCACCGATTCCGCAACTTCTTGCACCGCCTGCATAAATTCAGGCTCGTTCGGGTTAGCCGCTTCGACTTTTGCGATGAACGCATCGATTTGGCCTTGGTACTGGCTGGACATATTGTCTGTTGTATTGATAGGTTATACCCAACAAATGTAGAACAAATAGATATCAGGCACTACTAGTTTGAAGGCGATTTCCTACAATACGTATTCGGGCCAATTTTATCGAGGGCCCCGACCTCTACCAAGAACCTTAACGCACTGTAAATCTTACGCTTATGCTGCTCGTATGTTTTCATCAAGTGGTAGACATTGACCTTTCTGCCATGCGGAAATTCTTGTAAGAGCACACTTTCTATTCGTTCAGAAAAGTCAATTTCACCTGCCGAAGTCTGCCATACGGGGTAGAATTCGCCTGGGAACTCGCTGTAATCAAAAATTGGTCGCGCCATCTGTTGATGAATCAGCGCATTTGGGCCTTCACTCATGGGTTGAAAGTGCGCACCGGGTAGTGCAAATAATTCTCGATGGTAGTTAAACGCTTGATTTGCCGTGATCATAGCACCACTTCGACGGGCCGCTTCGACCACGACCGTTGCTAAACTTGCTCCTGCAATGAGCCTATTGCGCACAGGATACATCTGCCGTAAACTGGGCTGAGAAAAAGGCTGCTCGGTAAAGTAGCCGCCCCCTGAATTCACCATTTCTTTTGCCACCGCCTCGTGAGATTTAGGGCTTAACGCTCCCATCCCTCCTGCAATAAACGCGCTGGTCGTCGCGCCGTTTTCAAGAGCAGCGCGGTGCATCTGTGCATCGATACCCAGGGCGAGTCCGCTAACCAAATGAACGGGGTACTTACTAAGCTCAAGTACGAGCTGACGCGTTACATGCAAGCCGTAATTTGTCGCCTTTCG
>CBFHKC010000010.1:8929-32451 GCA_965656315.1 uncultured Schleiferiaceae bacterium
CGTGAGCCTACCATCGAAAGGGGAACCTTCGCATTGTTCCATGTGCCCCGTCCGAAAAGCACCATGGGCGGGTCGGGAATCTGGTACAGGTGTTCCGGGAAGTTATTCACATCACTGAAGTACAACACATTAAGCCCCTCTGCTTGACAAATTTCCAGCTCCCTTCGTGCCTTTTCCTGTGCTTCGTCCCACAATCGAGATCCGTCCTTGTGAAGCTGTAAAATGGCGTCAATATTAGCTTTAAGGGTAGTTGTGTCGTCTAAATATTCTAAAACAAAGTCCTTTTTCACCTTGTTGATGGCTCCTTTGTAAAAATGGAGCGGCAGTAATGGATTCATAATGAGTTGCTAACAGATTGTTATTAAAAATTAGCCCATTATGTGCTCCTAATAAAATGAAGTTATCCACATCTTTTGCATTTTTGTAGTCATATGAAGATCGAATCACTCATCATAGAATGTCTAGAGAATAAGGGACGCGTTCAACTGCCAGGTTGGGGTGCGTTTTACCTTAAATCTCAGGGCGCACGTTGGGATAGTGTGACCGGTACTGCTTTTCCTGCTGGAAAATACATTGGGTTCAACCCGAGTATTGCACGTACCGAAAACTCACTTCTCTCCACTGTCATGCGCACGATGGGGACTACTATGGAAGTGTCGGAGCAATGGATTACACGTAAGGTGAATGGTTGGCAGCAGGTTTTGGACCAGGGCCAAGTACTTATGCTTCCTGGTCTAGGTTCGTTCAGCACAACCGCTGGATTTAAGCCGGAGCAAAACGTTTTAAGCGATGACAGCTTTGGTTTAACGTCTTTCATGATGCACGCCGTTCACGAACCTAGTGCTTTACAATCGAAAGTTTCAGCAAGTCTAAAGCTCGTTACAGAAAGTCGCGAAAAAGGACTTAAAGCTTGGCAAAAAGCTGCTGTTGCAGCTGCTGTAACCGCATTGTTCGGTCTAGGTATTTTCCAAAGCGAACTTCCTACAGAAATGGCAGGATGGCTTGGTAGTCTATCGACTACTTCTGCAGCGGTTGAAAATCCTGTTGAAGCAGATGCAACAGAGGTTACCAAGCCTGAGACTATGACTCCGGAAACAGTGACCGATATAGCAGTCGAAACTCCTGCTGCTGTAGCTAAAGTGGTTACTCAACCGACTAAAGGCATGGGGTATTACATAGTTGTAGGCTCGTTTAAAGAAGCATTGAACGCCGAAGTCTTGTCAGAAGAGATTGCAGCGAAAGGCTACAACGTGAGTGTGCTGCCGGGTTCTTTGAAAAAAGTAGGTATTGGGCATTTTGCGAGCCGTACGGCTGCGAAAGCTGAATTGGCCAAAATTAAAAGTGAGGTAAATTCTCACGCTTGGATCTTCGCCTACTAAAAGTCTGAGCTACCTTTGCTCTTCCAATCTAACCCTCTACATGAGTACGACTAAAACTCCGACGGACAGCCTGACGGTGATGACCGAGATCGTCATGCCGAATGACACGAACCAAATGAATAACCTCTTCGGGGGCCAATTACTTTCTTGGATGGACCGCTGTTGTGCAATCGCAGCACACCGCCATTGTAAACGTCAGGTCGTTACCTCTACCATAAATAATGTCAGCTTTAAAAACCCTATTCCACATGGCGCTATTGTGACCATAGAGGCTAAGGTTTCTAGAGCGTTTAGCTCTTCAATGGAGGTTATTGCTGATGTTTTCTTGGAGGAACAGCGTCCTAATGGGGCACGCATCAAGGCAAACGAAGGCATCTTTACGTTTGTTGCGGTAGATCAGCTTGGAAGTCCGATCAACATCCCAACCATCACTCCTGAAACTGAGCTTGAGAAAGAGCGCTATGCTGCTGCATTGCGAAGACGTCAACTCGCACTCATCATCGCTGGTAAGATGGAACCTACAGAGGCAACAGAACTCAAGGCGTTGTTTTACCCGGAAGCATCTGCTCAATAACGGCAACCAGTTCCTGAACATTCAACTGATCCATTGGGTTCTTGGCCCATAAAGGCACTTTGCCGTGCTTGTGTAATGGAGTCCACTTGCTTTGCGTGAGTACCTCGCGCTGATTCTCTCGTTTTGGCCAAGGGGAAAAACCTAGGTGAGGATGCGTTGCTCCCCAGAAGCTTACTAATGGCGTATTCATAAGTGCAGCCGCGTGCATAAAGCCTGTATCGCCACTGATCACTAGTGCTGCATTCTCGACAAGACTGAGTCCTTGTGTTACAGAACTGTCTGTGGCATCAATCACCTCCGGATACGCCTCTTGAAGCGCCTTCGCCTGTGTGCGGTCTGTAGGTCCGCCTAGAAGCACCACGGTTTGGCCAGAGGCCTGCAATGCACTAAGGATCTGTGTCCAGCCTGAAGTATCGAGTCGTTTTCCAGGCTGGGAACCCCCGATGACGGCAACAATGTATTCTTTGGAGGGCGTTGCAGGATAGGAGGGTAAGCAGAATTGGGGACGCTCAACAAGATGGAGATGTCCTCCGGTTGAAAAACGTTCAGCAGCCTCAGCGTACCGCTCGACCACGGGGGTAAGCGCAAATTTAGAATGCCTGGTCCATAGTAACAGCGCACGACGTACATAGGGCTTTCTAAACGTTGCTGAGGGAAGACCAAGCTTCGCTGCAAATCGCTTTGATTGACGGGTTCCTTGTAGATCTAGCACCCCGTCGTAAGTACCCCGCGCAACCGTTAAGAGTGCTTCTTGCTGTTCTTCCCAAAGTAGTATGTTTTGGACGCCAGGCAAGGCCTCTAACCAATTGGCATGGCGCGATTTCACCAAAAGATCCACCCGTGTACCCTCATTCGCCAAAGCCTGAAGTACCGGGGCGGTAAGCAGCAGGTCTCCGATTGCAGAGAAGCGAATGACAAGGAGCGATGTTGACATGTCAGTGTGTGACTAAATTTCGATGAAGCCTAAAGCGTAGGTAACACTGTAGAGCAGCAGCAGTGCAAAAATGATTTCCACCAAAGTACGCCTTCTAAAATAATAGAGGGCATTTGCACCCTGGTAACTCAAACCGAGGACAAGTAACACGAAGCCGCCTTCTCCGCCAACGAATTGGGCCAAGATGCTTCCAAGGATGATCCAAAGCAGGGCGATGAGCGATCGTAGCTTGTTTAGATTATTGGCCTTACGGTAAGAAACCGTGAACTGATGGATAGTTAATAGGAACACTATACCAGGCAATACCCACCATTCCGGAGGAAGGGTTTGGAGCTCAGGTACACTAAAATACAGGGAACTACTTGACGAAGAAAAGAACAAGGGAAGGCTGATCGGAATGAAAAACGCGACAAGCACTTGCAAAAGTGTTCGGAGATTGAATCCGCTTAGCAGCAAAAGGCTGACCAGCGAGCCTGCAGCAATATAAAAGCCACCTACGGGGAATAACAGCCAGCCCAGTGCGCTTAAGGTACCGATATGGAGCACCCAGATCGGGTTTTTTCGCCGACGGAAATATTCGGCAAATTGCCAATTGGTTTCTAAGAGCATACCACCTAACACCAAGGTATATGCCGTGAATTCGCTTACATAGGGGAACAAAAAGAGGACGAAAACTAAAAAACGGAATTGGGTTCCTTTAAAGGCCCATCGCTCGTTGTAGAGCAGCCAGCAAAGGCTTCCAAACGCAAATAGAGCCGCCGTAAACCACAAGAACAAATCTCTCGATTCGTTGGCCGTGAAATAGACGCCAATAGCCGAAGCGACCGCTAAAAAAGCAAGTCGAACACTCGAATAAGCATCAATCTTTCTAAAGTTCCGGAGGAGCATTGGGTTTTCTGTATTATTTTAGCGGCAGTTTAAAAGCTTGCGCTATGTTAAGAAATTTCTTTGAAGGCCTTGGTGATATTTTCCAAGCAACATTTAAAATACTTCCAACTATTGGAGATTCTGTAAACCGTGTATTCATGGCAGTCATCGCTGGAGGTTTGATTTACTGGATTCTTCAAATGAGAAAGCACAAAGCCAACGGCGAAGCTTAATCGTAGAATTCAACCTTAGTATATAGAAATCCCCGGACTCGCTTTGAGTACCGGGGATTTTTTATGCGTTATAATTGATCCTAGGTTCGGCCTTTGGTCTTACAGATCAAAGCCAATATCCTTACGGTAGTTGATTCCCTCAAAGCTGACCTTCTCCAAAGAGGCATAGCTCTTCGCCAATGCTTCGTCCTTATTTGCACCGAAGCTGGTGAATGCCATTACACGACCTCCAGCAGTGGTGATTTGTGCGCCTGGTTTTGTTCCAGCATGGAATACGTGGGTTTCTTCACCTACTAGATCCAAGCCTTCAATCACTTTTCCTTTTGCATACGAACCTGGATAGCCACCGCTTACCGCCATTACTGTTGCAGCGGTCTGTGTACTCACCTTCACCTTCATTTCGCTCAAGGTACCTTCGTGCATGCCTACAAATAGATCTACGATATCGGTTTCCAGACGTGGAATAACCACCTCAGTCTCTGGGTCACCCATACGCACGTTGTATTCAATCACTTTCGGTCCCTTGTCTGTATTGATCAGACCGAAGAATACAAATCCTTGGTACGGCAGCTCATCCTTCACTAGACCTTGAATGGTCGGCTCAATAATCTCCTTTATGGTTTGCTCGCGCAGGGCAGCATCGAAGAACGGCACAGGACTAACAGCACCCATACCGCCGGTATTTAGACCGGTGTCCCCTTCGCCAATGCGCTTGTAATCTTTCGCCTCAGGAAGTAAAGCGTACCCGCCTTTTCCGTCCGTTAGTGCGAATATGCTAAACTCGATTCCAGCTAAAAACTCCTCAATAACTACTCGAGAGGATGCATCGCCGAATTTTGCGTCGACCAGCATGTTTTTAAGCTCCTCTTTCGCTTCGTCAAGGTCTTCTATGATCAGTACACCTTTACCAGCCGCAAGGCCGTCTGCTTTCAATACATACGGCGCATCTAGCGTTTCCAAGAAGGCCTGTCCTTCTGCTAAGGTATCACGAGTAAAGGTTTCGTAGGCCGCCGTCGGGATGTTGTGACGCATCATGAATTCCTTTGCGAAATCCTTCGAGCCTTCTAATTCTGCTGCAGCCTTTCGTGGGCCAACAACAATAAGATTGGCCAATTCAGGATCGGACTTCAACCCGTCATGTACCCCCTCTACCAAAGGCGCTTCTGGACCTACAACAACGATGTCAATCTGATTTTCTTTCACGAAATTTCCGATCGCTGACGCATCGGTGATCGGCAGATCTACGTTCTCACCAAGTGCTCCTGTTCCTCCATTCCCTGGGGCAATGAACAATTTTTCACACTTGTTGCTTTGTGCAATCTTACTCGATAAAGCGTGCTCACGACCACCGGAGCCTAAAACCAATACATTCATGATCTAAGAATTTTCTCCGGCAAAAATAACCCGAAAAGATGGGTTAGAATAATTTAAGACTCCCTCTGGTACAACCAAGCGGCAAATTCGCGCAAGGGACGTAGTTTTTCCTCTTCTACAGATACCTTTTTTAAGGCGTCGAGCGACTGCTGGTAGTAGCTGTCAATTTGTGCTTTCGCAAAAGCATCTACACCAAGATCTTTGTAAAGCTGCTGGAATGCCTCGACTTTAGACGCGTTCGCATCCATGTCAGCGTAGGCACCAAAGTTTACACCGCGCTCTGCTGCTCGGCGCTGCGCCTCGATCCATAGCAAGGTCTTTTTATTGCTCAGAATATCACCACCTACTTGCTTTCCAAATTTCTCTGGATCGCCATATACATCGAGGAAATCGTCTTTGATTTGAAATGAAGTACCCAGCAGAAGTGCAAAATCATACAATGCCGCTGCATCCTCTTTCGAAGCGCCTCCGACAAGGGCACCAACTTTCATTGAACACCCGAGTAGAACGGAGGTCTTGTACTGAATCATTTGGATGTAAGTGGCCGCTTCAACCGTATCCATGGTCTCGAAGTCCATATCCATTTGCTGGCCTTCACACACCTCCAAAGCGGTTTGAGAAAAGGTACCTAGCACTTCTGGAAGCAGTGCCGCGTCGCAATCTGCGACATATTGATACGCTTTCACCAACATGCCGTCTCCTGAGAGAATACCGACGTTTTGATCCCATTTTTTGTGTACGGTGGTTTGACCACGGCGAAGTGGCGCTTCGTCCATGATATCGTCATGGATCAGCGAGAAATTGTGAAAGAGTTCAATCGCCATGGCTTGCGACATGGCTTTTTTGGGATCGCCATAGATGCCGGCACCCATCAATGCTAAGATGGGGCGGAGTCTTTTGCCTCCAAGACCCATGATGTAATGCATGGGATCGTATAATTTCGAAGGGGCGGTGCCCAAGTTTAATTGGTCCACTTCCTTTTGAAAAAGTTCCTGGAGGGCGGCGAGGTTATTCATGTCACTTTATAAGTTTAAGTAGGTACTTACCGTACCCGCTTTTAACGAGTGGCTGGGCGATTTGTTCAAGCTGGGCTGCGTCGATAAATCCTTGCTCGTAGGCAATCTCTTCGATACAGCCGACTTTCAAGCCCTGGCGTTCCTCGATCACCTCGACAAACTGACCTGCTTGTTGAAGGCTTGCAAAAGTACCCGTATCCAACCACGCCGTTCCGCGGTCCAACACCCCTACTTCGAGCTCACCCCATTCCAAGTATATCTTATTCACGTCGGTGATCTCTAGCTCACCACGCGGGCTTGGCTTGAGATTCTTCGCAATGTCTACTACTCTATTGTCATAGAAGTACAAGCCCGGAACTGCGTAATCGCTCTTCGGCTCATCTGGCTTCTCTTCGATCGACAAGGCTTTCATCTGCTCGTCAAACTCCACGACGCCATAGCGCTCAGGATCGCTCACGCGGTAGGCGAACACCACACCACCTTTCGGATCCTTGCTCTTTTGGAGTACATGTGTCATCGACGAACCGTAGAAGATGTTGTCTCCTAGAATCAAAGCGACGCTGTCGTCACCGATAAAATCGGCACCTAAAATAAAGGCTTGTGCCAATCCTTCTGGACGCTCTTGAATCACATAATGAAACTCACAACCTAAGCGTTTTCCGTCACCAAGAAGCTTCTCAAACAAGGGTGCGTCGTGTGGGGTAGTGATGATTAATATCTCACGAATGCCCGCCTGCATCAAGGTACCGAGGGGGTAGTAAATCATCGGCTTGTCATACACCGGCATCAACTGCTTACTTACGGCAAGGGTAAGTGGGTGGAGTCTGGTGCCGGAGCCGCCGGCGAGGATAATGCCTTTCATAGGTTTATTGGTTTTCTTCGTCCGATTCCGTTTCGGAGTCGTAAATATCGAGGATATTATCGCTAATATCTTTTCTAGTCAACCATTTCTCCATAGTTAACAGGAATGAAGGCAATAGTAACAAGTTACTGAACATAGCGATCAACAACGTGATCGAAGTGAGTAAACCGAGGGCTTGAGTCCCGCCGAAATTGGACGTTGTAAAGACAGAGAAACCACAGAACAATACGATGGACGTGTAGAACATGCTCAATCCTGTTTCCATGATGGAGCTTTTCACTGCCCAGGAAATGTTCCAGTTATTCGCCTTGAGCTCTTGTCGGTACTTAGCCAAGAAGTGTAAACTGTCATCGACAGAAATACCAAAGGCGATGCTAAATACTAGAATCGTCGAAGGCTTGAGTGGAATGCCGGCATATCCCATAATCCCTGCTGTGAGTAGCATTGGGATCAAGTTTGGAATCAGTGAGATGAGCACCATTCGCCAACTAATAAAGAGCAAGGCCATAATAATGGCGATTGCGACCACTGCGAGCGCAAGAGAAAGTATGAGATTGTTGATCAGATACGTCGTCGAACGAATAAATTTGATCGAAGCTCCAGTGATGGTTACGTCGTAGCGCTTGTCCGGAAAAATTGTGTTCACGAGTTCCTCCACACGTGCCGTTAATACACGCATCTCAGGAGTACTGAGGTCTGCCATTTGTACGGTAATACGCGCCTTTCGCCCATCAGGAGTAACCATGGACTTCATGAGCCCTGTTTCATCTTTCACCCCTCTCGGCAAATAGGTTAAGAGCCATTGCTGTTCGCTTCGCGAAGGAAGTGAATACATGTCTGGGTTGCCGAACATAACACCCTGCTTTGCAAACTTTACGAAGTCAACCAGCGAGGCTGAACGACTAAGCTCTGGAAAGGTAGCTAAGGAATCTTGAAGCGCTTCGATACGTCGAAGATTCGAGAGCTTTTCGACACCGCCTTCACGTTTTGTATCGATTATGATGTCCATCGGCACCACACCTCCGAAGGTGCGCTCGAAGTATTTGACATCCTTGTAAATGTGCTCCTTTTTGTTGAAGTCTGCCGTAAGGTTTCCTGCAGTTTCAATTTTGAAAAGACCCACCACTGCAAGCGCTACAAGTACTGCCGTGACTCCGTAGATCAGTGGACGGCGCTTTTCCACAGAGACATCTAGGAAGTCGAGGAAATTGACCAGCCAACCCACATCAAAATGATTCATATGGCGCTCTTTTGGAGGCGCCAAGAAACTGTAGATGACGGGCATAACAATCATCGAAAGCACAAAGACTGAAAGAATGCTTATGGAGCTGATGATCCCGAATTCGACTAGATTATCGCTGTCCGTCAAGATAAACGCGGCAAAGCCTAGAGCGGTCGTCGTGTTAGTTATAAGGGCGATGTACCCGACCTTTTTAACGACACGCTGGATGGCACGAACTTGGTTGCCGTGCTTCTTGTATTCTTGGTGGTATTTATTGATCAGATAAATACAGTTCGGCACCCCAATCACAATGATCAGCGGCGGAATAAGCGACGAAAGCAGGGTCAAGCCGAAACCGAACAAGCCCATGGCTCCTACTGAGAAAATGACCCCGAGGATCACGATGGTCAGGGACACGAGCGTTGCGCGCACACTTTTTAAGAAGGCAAAGAAGATGACCACTGTTACTAATAAAGTAAAGCCGACTGTACGGAATATCTCTGCCTGCAAATTCTTTGTGTTTGCAATACGCAACCATGGCAATCCACTCATGTGTAGATCCCTACCGTATGCCTCTTCCCAGGCAAGAATGTGCTTTTTCGCCGTTTCAACGACCGGCACAATCTGCTCATTGTACAAGCGCGCTTCGTCGATGCGTAAGATCATCATGTAGGTGTCCCCTTGGTATAATCCACCTTTGTAGAATGGCCAAGATTTCACGCGAGCTTCTAATGCAATTTCCTCTTCGCCGTTTTGCGGTAACGCATTAAACAAAGTATCTGGAGCCAATTTTTCCGTTGCCGAATCTACCGTCAACCCGTAAGCTTCCGTGAGGCTTTGGACGTTTGTTATTCCGTCCACACTTTTCAAGGAATCGACCAATTCCAACCATTCGCTTAAGTGCTCCTTGGTAAAAAAATCGGCATCCTCCATCGCGATAACAATGGTATTCGATGCCTGCCCGAACTCATCGACCAGCATATTGTAGTCGATAGAAACTGAGTCTGTCTCTGGCATGAGCTTCGCAAACTCATAGCTCATTCGAACCGTAGATCCCTGATAGGCCATGAATACGGTCGACAGCAGCACTGTGGCCAGCCACGCTATGCGGTTTCGCAGTAAGATTCTAGCGATGAAATTCCAGAACATGGGGCCTAAGGTTAAGTTGTCTAATTAGTCGACGATCACCCAGCCTTTTGCAAGTAGGGTCTCTGCTTTTTTGTATTTCACGTTTTGCTCTTCACCAGTAGCAGTGTTGCGAACAGTCACTGCATCATTACGACCGTACGTTTTACCCGTATTCACTACTGGCTTCTGAGGACGTGGAGGCTGCGGTGCTTGCTGCTGACGCGGCGTACTTTGCTGCGGCTCTCCTCCTGGGCGGCCTTCCTGCAGTTTTGGTTGCTTTGGTGCAGCTGCAGGCGCTTTGCGTACCTGATCTGGATTGTTTTCAGGAAGATTTCCACGGAACAAGAAGCTTACGATGTCTTGATTCACCCTCGAGATCAATCCCTTGAACAATTCAAACGATTCGAATTTATAAATCAACAATGGATCTTTCTGCTCGTACACAGCGCCTTGAACACTCTGACGCAAATCATCCATCGCTCTCAAGTGATCTTTCCATTTGTCATCGATAATGGCAATTGAAATTCCTTTTTCGATGTCTGAAATCAAACTTGAGCCTTCAGAGTCGATCACCTCTTTCAGCGTTGCGGTCACTTGAAGTGCTTTTGTGCCATCAGTGATGGGTACGAGAATTTTATCGAACGAGTTTGATGGATCGTCATATACCTGCTGGAAAACAGGAAGTGCAGCCGTAGCTATGCGCTCGCTCTTTTGATGGTAGAATGCGTTCGTCTGCTTGAATAAATTCTCTGCAACAACATCGAAGTTCTGTCCGTTAAACTCATCCGCAGTCATCACAGGCTCAAACGCGAACATGCGCAAGAAGTCGAGCTTAAACCCGTCGAAGTCTTTGGAAGGCTGGTATGCTTCTACTAGATCAGCGAGGGTATCGAAGATCATGTTTGCGATATCCACCTTGATACGCTGACCTTTGAGTGCATTTGCACGGCGCTTGTAAATCACAGAGCGCTGGCTGTTCATCACGTCATCATATTCGAGCAAGCGCTTTCGCGTACCGAAGTTGTTTTCCTCTACTTTTTTCTGTGCACGTTCGATCGATTTTGAAACCATACTGTGCTGAATGACCTCACCTTCCTCAAGGCCGAGTCGGTCCATCAGACCTGCGATACGCTCAGAGTTGAATAGACGCATGAGTTTGTCCTCGAGCGAAACAAAGAATTGGGAAGAACCTACATCACCCTGACGACCGGCACGACCGCGTAGCTGACGGTCAACACGACGTGAATCGTGACGTTCCGTACCTACGATCGCAAGACCGCCTGCAGCTTTTGCCTCATCAGAGAGTTTAATATCGGTACCACGTCCCGCCATGTTCGTTGCGATGGTAACCATTCCTGGCTTTCCTGCTTCGGCGACTACCTCAGCTTCGGCCTGGTGCATTTTTGCATTGAGTACCTGGTGTGGTACTTTTCTGATTTTAAGTGCGCGACTTAGAAGTTCCGAGATCTCAACTGAGGTGGTACCAACCAAAATTGGTCGTCCTGCATCGCGAAGCTTAACCACTTCTTCGATGACCGCATTGTATTTCTCGCGCCCCGTCTTGAAGACCATATCCTCACGATCATCGCGCTGGATCGGACGGTTGGTTGGAATCACGACTACTTCGAGTTCGTAAATCTCCCAGAATTCCCCCGCTTCAGTCTCTGCCGTACCTGTCATACCCGCAAGCTTGTGGTACATACGGAAGTAGTTCTGCAACGTGATGGTTGCATAGGTTTGAGTTGCGGCTTCAATTTTTACATTTTCCTTCGCTTCAATCGCCTGGTGCAGCCCGTCAGAATAACGGCGACCTTCCATGATACGACCTGTTTGCTCATCGACAATCTTGACCTTGTTCTCCATGATCACATACTCCGTGTCCTTTTCGAACAACGCGTACGCTTTCAAGAGCTGGTTCACTGTGTGGATGCGCTCAGACTTTACAGAGTAGTCACGAAGAAGCTCATCTTTTTGTGCTGCTTTTTCTTCAACCGCAATATCAGCCTCTTCCAATGCACTTAGTTCGGAAGTGATGTCCGGCATTACGAAGAAGTCTTTGGCCGTACTCTTAGAAATCAAATCGATCCCCTTGCCCGTCAAATCTATCTGGTTGTTTTTCTCCTCAATCGTAAAGAACAAATCTTCATCAATCAATTTCATTTTCTTGCCTTGTTCAGCCATGTACGCAGCCTCAGTTTTCTGAAGGAGCGTTTTCATTCCGTCCTGCGACAAGAATTTGATCAGTGGCTTCGACTTTGGCAAACCGCGGTAGACACGCAGCAACTTCACGCCGCCCTCGTCTGAATTTCCTTCCGCAATCAATTTCTTCGCATCGCTCAATTCCTTTTGAACGAAATTTTTCTGTGCAGTCAGCAGCGCTTCAACGAACGGCTTTAGTTCTGTGAACTGCTGCTGATCGCCTTTCGCTGTAGGTCCAGAAATGATCAGCGGCGTACGCGCATCATCAATCAAAACACTATCTACCTCATCGACAATCGCAAAGTGGTGTCCTCTTGTTTGAACGCGGTCCTCATCACGGCGCGCCATGTTGTCACGCAAATAATCAAAACCGAACTCATTGTTTGTACCGTACGTGATATCACTGTAGTACGCTGCTCGACGCTCTTCACTATTGGAAGCGTGCTTGTCGATACAGTCGATGGTCAAACCGTGGAAATTAAACACCGGCGCCATCCATTCACTATCACGTTTAGCGAGGTAGTCGTTCACCGTTACCACGTGTACCCCACGTCCTGGCAAGGCATTGAGATATACCGGCAACGTTGCAACGAGTGTTTTACCCTCACCCGTCTGCATCTCTGCAATTTTTCCATCATGAAGTACCGTACCACCGATCAGCTGCACATCGTAGTGCACCATATTCCAAGTCACGTCTCCACCAGCGGCCTTCCATGTGTTTGAATAGATCACCTCATCTCCTTCGATAGTGATGTGGTGATGCCTTTGGGCCAATTCTCGATCGAGTTCAGTTGCCGTCGCACGTAGCGGACCCGCCGTAAAGCGCTTCGCCGTCTCGCGCATCACTGCGAACGCCTCTGGGTGAATTTCTTTCAGCACGCCTTCGATCTGCTCGAGTACCTGTTTGTCGATAGCTTCTATTTGCTCGTAAAGCGGCTCACGAGCATCGTAATCCTCTGTGGATTTGATTTGCTCGTACAACGCTGTTTTTTCTGATTCAAGCGAGGCAGTAGCTGTAGCAATCGCATCTTTGAACGAAAGCGTCTTTGAGCGAAGTTCGTCGTTTGACATCGAGGCGATCGCTTCTGCATGTGCATTTACGGTAGCAACAACAGGTTGCAATTTTTTCAAGTCGCGATCGCTTTTCGATCCAACAAGTTTAGATATGAGTTTCAGCATGAGGCTGTCGTATTCTTATAAATAGTCCACAAAAATAATCGTAGCTACCACATGTAGCCATTTTCTAAGCACTAAAAAAGAGCCAAAATAGGGGCTTGGTGTAAAAAAAGGTCAGATTGTCACCGCCGAAGACGATTTTCAAAGAAGATCTACGAGAAATGGCAGAAGAAAAGCACGAAACGAAACATTCGGGCATAAAAAAAGGGGAATTTGGAAGGACTCTCTCGTGTTAAAAATCGGCTCAGTAACACTTGAAAACTCTGCCAAATAGCCCCTAGAACCTATCACAGAAGCATGAAAAGAAAGAACCACCAATCTTCACATACAGGGCAAAGATACACAAAATGACTTAGTGTCCAAATAACACTTACTTTATTTTTTGTGTTCTTTGTAGAAATAAGGAGCGTCCGAGGTGCATTCCCTATTTTTGCATCCTTAAAATATGTACACGTATGTCTGATTCAACTAAAATTTCGACACAAAGCGCACCGAAACCGGTAGGATTGTACCCGCATGCTAGAAAGGTGGGGAACTTACTTTTCCTCTCTGGCGTAGGACCACGTACTGCAGGTAGTGACGCCAATGACAGCGGGGTTCCCGGACTAGAATTGGACCACAATGGAAACTTTAAATCTTTTGATTTCGAGGCTCAAGTTCGCAGCGTTTTTGCCAATGTAAAAGCCATTTTAGAAGCGAGCGGTTCTTCCTGGGACCAGTTGGTAGATGTGACTGTTTTTCTCGTCGATATGAAGCGAGATTTCCACACGTTCAACCGCTTATACGCAGAATATTTTAAAGACAACCAACCTTGTCGCACCACGATGGAAATCAATAGCTTACCTACACCGATCGCCATCGAACTCAAATGTATCGCCACCGTAGACTAAACTCATGAGTACATTCCCTGAATATTCACACCTCGATCTTGCTAACGTTCACAAAGCTGTGTTGCAGCGTTGGAAAGACACTCACGTATTTGAACAAACCCTAGAGAAGCGCAAAGATGCCGAGCCTTGGATTTTCTTCGAAGGACCGCCTAGTGCTAATGGACTTCCTGGGATTCACCACGTGATGGGGCGTTCTCTAAAAGATGTGTTTTGTCGCTACAAAACCCAAAAAGGGTATTTAGTGGACCGCAAAGCGGGATGGGATACACACGGTCTCCCGGTAGAACTGGGTGTTGAAAAGGAATTGGGAATTACCAAAGAGGACATCGGTAAGAGCATTTCGATCGAAGAGTACAATGACGCTTGTCGCAAAGCAGTGATGCGATACACAGGCATTTGGAAAGACCTTACTGACCAGATGGGATACTGGGTGGATATGGAGAAGCCTTACGTTACTTACGATTCCAAATACATGGAAAGCGTTTGGTGGTTGCTTTCAGAGCTCTTCAACAAAGGCCTGATTTACAAAGGATACACGATCCAACCATACTCGCCTAAAGCGGGTACCGGGCTTAGTTCACACGAGTTAAACCAGCCGGGCTGTTACCGTGAGGTCAAGGACAATACGGTAGTTGCTCAATTCAAAATGATAAATAACGGGCAGAGTGAAGCCCTCTTCGGAGACGAGCAGGCACACTTCCTTGCATGGACGACTACGCCATGGACCTTGCCGTCGAACACCGCACTTACGGTAGGTCCGAAAATCGAATATGCACTGGTTCGCACGTTCAACCAGTACACTTTTGAGCCGGTCACTATTATTGCTGCACAACCTCTGCTCGGCAAGTTGTTTGGTAAAAAATTCGTTGAAGGAGAAACCTCAGGTTATAACGCTGGAGATAAAAAAATCCCTTACGAGATCCTCAAAACAGTGAGCGGTAAGGAGCTTGTCGGTCTAAAGTACGAGCAGCTGTTGCCGTATGCACTACCGCATGAAAACCCAGAGGAGGCATTCCGTGTCATTCCTGGCGACTTCGTAACCACCGAAGACGGAACGGGTATTGTCCACACAGCACCGACTTTTGGTGCAGACGATGCCAAAGTAGCTGCAGACGCAGGCGTTCCACCATTGTTGGTCGAAGACGAGCAAGGGAATTTAGTACCGCTTGTAGATTTGCGCGGGAAATTCAGAGCAGAATTGGCCGATCCTATGTTTGGATTGGGAGAAGAATATATCAAGGCAGAATACCTCAGCGAAGAGGAAAAAGAGGCTGAATTTGCACTTCAAAAAGAGCGCTTGAAGCCGATCATTCCTGAGCTAAAAGCATACCTCAGCGTAGATGAGCGGATCGCTTTGAAGCTGAAGTTGGAAAACAAGGCCTTCAAGATCGAAAAATACGAACACAGCTACCCGCATTGCTGGCGTACCGATAAGCCTGTGCTCTACTACCCGCTTGACAGCTGGTTCATTAAGAGTACCGAGAAAAAGGATACGATGATTGCGTTGAACAAAACAATCAACTGGAAACCGGCATCGACTGGGACAGGGCGTTTTGGGAATTGGCTGGAGAACCTGAACGATTGGAATTTAAGCCGTTCGCGTTTCTGGGGTATCCCACTTCCAATCTGGAGTACAGAAGAGGGTGATGAAACTGTATGTATCGGCAGCGTAGAACAGCTCAAAACTGCGATAGATGCGTCTGTTAGTGCTGGACACATGAGCGAGAACCCGCTCTCAGAATTCACCCCGGGCGATATGAGCACGGAAAACTACGAAGGCGTGGATCTTCACCGTCATTTGATGGATAAAGTGATTCTGGTTAGCCCAAGCGGGAAGCCTATGCATCGTGAAAGCGATTTGATTGATGTATGGTTTGATAGTGGTTCAATGCCTTACGCACAGTGGCACTATCCGTTTGAAAACAAAGAAAAAGTAGACCAAGCAGGAGCCTACCCTGCAGACTTCATTGCAGAAGGCGTGGATCAAACACGTGGGTGGTTCTTTACCCTGCACGCGATTTCTTCTATGGTCTTCGGCAAAGTCGCCTATAAGAATGTAATCTCTAACGGTCTTGTATTAGACAAGAACGGGCAGAAAATGTCGAAACGTTTAGGGAATGCCGTAGACCCCTTTACTACGATGGATGCTTATGGTGCGGATGTTTTGCGCTGGTACATGCTGACCAATGCGTCTCCTTGGGACAATTTGCGCTTTGACATGGACGGTTTAGACGAGGTAAAACGCAAGTTCTTCGGGACGTTGCACAATACCTATGCCTTCTTCGCGCTCTATGCAAATGTCGATGGATTTAAGTTTGAAGAAGCGCCAATTCCGGTAGATCAGCGTCCTGAAATGGACCAGTGGATCTTATCAGAATTGAACACGCTGATCGCACAAGTTGAAGACGGCATGGAAGCTTTTGAACCGACGCGTGCCTTCCGTCCTATTCAAGAATTTACGACGGAAAAACTTTCGAATTGGTATGTACGCTTAGGACGTCGCCGCTTCTGGAAAGGTGCGTATGCCGAAGATAAAATCTCTGCCTACCAAACATTATGGACCTGTTTGGAGACCTTGAGCCGCCTGATGGCGCCACTTGCTCCATTCTACGCAGACAAGCTCTACACGGACCTCTACAGCGGTGTGTCACTTCAGGGCGAGGAAAGTGTGCACCTTACGGACTTCCCTACTGCTGATCAGGCAATGATCAAGCCGGCGCTCGAGCACAAGATCAACACGGCGAGAACATTAACTTCGTTAGTACTGTCTATTCGTAAGAAAGAGAACCTGAAGGTACGCCAGCCACTCGCTCGTATCTTAGTTCCTGCGCTCAATGCACAAGATGCTGAAGTACTCGAAAGTATTCAGGACATTCTCTTAGCGGAAGTCAACGTTAAGGCCCTCGAGGTGATTGCGCCTGATGCAGGAGTCTTCGTCAAGAAGGTTCGTCCCAACTTCAAAGCACTCGGCCCCAAAGTAGGCCGCCATATGAAAGCGGTGAAAGCTTTCGTTACTAGTATGGACAGCGCTGCGATCGACTCGTTTGAAGCAAATGGCTCAGTATCTTTTGAGGATGCCGGTGCAACTGTAACCATCGAGATTGCAGACTGTGAAGTGGTTACTGAAGATATCCCAGGCATGCTTGTAGCCACCGGAGATGGTTTGACAGTGGCGCTAGATGCAGAACTTACTGATGCATTACGCAGTGAAGGTTTGGCTCGTGAATTGGTCAACAGATTACAGAATTTGAGAAAATCCACAGGATTGGAAGTCACCGATCGAATCGACATCACGATAACCGCATCTTCTGAGTTCCAACAAGCCTTAGGAGCTTTCGAAGACTATGTTAAAGAGGAAGTTTTAGCGGATACACTCTCTTTTGGTGCAACCGAGGAAAATTCCACTGAAGTTGAAGGGCACGAAATTTGTATTTCAATTAACAAGAATTGATAGTACATTCGAAGCTTCTTCTACAGATAGTAATATACACTAATTGAAATTGGCTTATGGCTGATCAAGAAAAAACCAGATATAATGATGCTGAACTCGAGGAGTTTAGAGTAATCATTGAGAAAAAGATCGAGAAAGCGGAAGCGGACTTGCAACTACTTCGTGAGCAATTTGCAAACGATATGAACAACGGTACGGACGATACCTCTCCACAGTTTAAATCATTTGAAGAAGGTTCTATGGTGATGAGCAAAGAGCGCAATTCGCAGCTTGCATCGCGTCAGGAAAAATTCATCCGCGATTTGAAAAACGCCATCATGCGTATCGAAAACAAAACCTACGGTATTTGCCGTGTTACAGGTAAATTGATTGAGGCGGAGCGTTTGAAACTCGTACCGCACGCAACACTTAGCATGGAAGCTAAAATGAAGCAGCGTTGAGAAAAGCCCTGCTGATTGTTTTAGGGACCCTCTTTATCGACCAAGCGCTCAAGCTTTGGGTAAAGAGCACCATGTACCTCGGACAAAGCCATGAGATTACCTCGTGGTTTTACATTCACTTCACTGAAAATCCAGGGATGGCCTTTGGCTTGGAGCTAGGCGGAGTTGCAGGGAAACTTGCGCTCACCATTTTCCGTATTCTTGCCATTGTAGGTATTATCTACTGGCTACGGGGCATCCTCAACAAAGGAGCCAGCAATGTAGCGGTATGGGGCATCAGCCTCATTTTAGCCGGAGCAATAGGCAATGTCTTAGACAGTCTGTATTACGGCCCACTGTTCAGTGATTCTTTAGGGCGTGTCGCCGAAATTCTACCTGCAAACGGTGGGTATGCCCCTGTATTACAAGGGAAGGTTGTCGACATGCTTTACTTCCCGCTTTTTGCAGGAGAATTGCCGTCTTGGATCCCTATCTGGGGTGGCGAATACTTCACTTTTTTCCGGCCCATCTTTAACATCGCCGATGTAGCGATCTCGACGGGCGTCGGTATTTTATTTGTTTTTCAACGGGGTGTTTTCAAATAATGCTGCCCAAAATCACGCATGAACTTTGTGGCGTAACCTGCGAGTTGCACGGAGATGGAACCATCTATGTGCCCTCCTTGCAGACGTTGTTTATTGCAGATATCCATGTAGGTAAAACAGGTCAATTCAGAAAAGAGGGCATTCCTGCTCCTAAAGCCATCCACCGACTCGCACTTTCTCGTTTAGAAAAAACCATTGTGCGCGATGGCGCCACCCAAGTAGTTTTTCTCGGAGATCTTTTTGAAGGGAAACAGAACAAAGAGACAGAAGACTTAAAAAGCCTCTTCGAGAAATTTCCACAGGTTTCCTTTGTCTTGGTGAAAGGCAATCATGACTTTGATTTGCCTAATTGGCCACAACTCAAGGTTTACGAAGAAATTACTATCGGTCCATTCATTTGTTTACATGAACCTCCGGGCAGTGATTTCAACATCGATCTCCCTTTTGACCTCGACAAGATTAAACAACAGTACCCTAGTTCTGGCGAAAACCACCTCCTCCTTTGCGGTCATTTACATCCCGGAGCTACGTTACGTGGCAAGGGCCGCTCTAGAGCGCGAATTAAGGCCTTTTTCATCGGCGAGACCATTGCTGTTCTACCGGCATACGGTGCCTTGACCGGGCATTATCCCATCAAAGAAAACGGTCAATACTTCGGCATCGTTGAAAATAGTATTTTAAACTTAGGTAGTTGGTCTAAATAGGACTATTTTAACCCTCTTTTAACGGCAGCATCGGGTCAATTTTTATTCTTTTGACTCGTCAAAAAACGTAGTAAACATGGAAGGTGCACAAGATTTGATTACCCTTAATGAAGAAATCAAGAACGACAGTGCGTTTATTGATTTGATTCAAAGCGAATTAAGCAAGGTTATCGTTGGCCAAAAAGGTATGGTGGAGGGTCTTTTAATAGGCTTACTTGCGGATGGACATATCCTTTTAGAAGGGGTTCCTGGACTTGCGAAAACCCTAGCTATTAATAGTATAAGCCAAACGATCGGAGGAAGTTTCTCTCGTGTGCAGTTCACGCCAGATCTTCTCCCCTCAGATGTCGTGGGTACACAGATCTATAACATGCGAGAGCATGCTTTCGAAACGAAGACGGGACCGATTTTTAGCAATTTTGTATTAGCGGATGAGATCAACCGTGCACCAGCTAAAGTGCAGAGTGCCTTGCTTGAAGCCATGCAGGAGCGCCAAGTAACTATCGGAGAGCAAAGCTTTAAACTTCCCGTTCCATTCTTAGTAATGGCAACACAGAATCCGGTGGAACAAGAAGGTACCTACCCATTGCCAGAAGCTCAGATGGATCGCTTCTTATTGAAGATTACACTGAGCTACCCGAAAAAAGAAGAAGAGCGCCAAGTCATGCGCAAACAAATGGCAGGCGCCTTTGAAAAGCTCAACGCCGTGGTAAGCATGGAGAGCGTCTTGAATGCGCGCAAATCTGTGGATCGAATTTACATGGACGAAAAGATCGAGAGCTATATCCTCGATATCGTTTTTGCGACACGTTATCCGGAAGAGTACAACATCATCGGACTCAAGAATAAAATAAGCTTTGGAGCTTCTCCACGCGGTAGTATCGCGTTAGCGAAGGCTGCTAAATGTCATGCGTTCTTGCGTCACCGTGGATTCGTAACGCCGGAAGATGTTCGTGCGGTTGCGCCGTCGGTGCTGCGCCACAGAATTGGGCTGACCTACGAGGCGGAAGCAGAAGAAATCACACCTGAAACCATCCTTACTGAGATTTTGAACACCCTAATGGTGCCTTAACCTGTGGATGCATTAGAGCTCTTAAAAAAAGTACGACGCATTGAAATCAAGACGCGCCGCTTGAGTGACCAATTGTTCTCTGGTGAGTACAGCAGTTCATTCAAGGGCCGCGGCATGAGCTTTGCGGAGGTGCGTCCCTATCAAAGTGGCGACGATGTTCGCGCTATTGACTGGAACGTGACTGCCCGAAAGCGAAGTCCGTATATCAAGGTCTTTGAGGAAGAGCGGGAGCTGACTCTATTTTTGGTGATTGACATCAGTAGCTCGACCAAATTTGGTTCGGTACAACGCTCCAAGCAAGATTTGCAAACGGAGATTGCGGCAACTTTGGCCTTTAGTGCGATGGGGAACAATGATAAAATTGGACTCATTCTTTTTGCCGGCGAGGTTGAAAAAGTCATTCCTCCGAAGAAGGGAAAAAAGCACGTGATGCGGATTATCCGTACCATTTTAGAATGGGAGCCGAAAAGCGAAGGTACCGATGTCGAAAAGGCCATCGAGCACCTGCTTAAACTTCAGAAAAGACATAGCAATGTGTTTTTATTGAGTGACTTTATGGATGCCGCTGTAGATCGCAACTTTCGCATTGCGGCAAAACGCTATGACCTCTGCGCTATCAACACCTTCGACCGCAAGGAAATTCTACTGCCTAAAGTGGGGCTATTACCGGTCAGTGATTCTGAAACGGGTAAAATACAATGGGTAAACACCGCGAGTAAGAGTTTCAGAAAGCGACTAGAGGAACGTTACTTGAAAGGACAAGAAGAATTGGCCCTGACTACAAAACGCTCAGGCGCTGGATATATTCGTTTAGAGAAGGACCAGGATTTTGTCCCTCCTCTTTTAAACTACCTCAAAACAAAAGGCAAATAGGATGAGAAAATTCGTTGTATTCGCTCTTTTAACTGCGATAAGCATCACCGCACATGCACAAAGTGTGTTGCGTGATGGCAGTGTATTCCGCGGATTTGTCGACACTACAGCTCAAGTACTCGGCGGCAGTGTCGATCTGCACATTTATGCTACACCTGGGGCAACACTAACCTGGAACGACTCCATCAGCAGTGCAGTGGAAGTGGGTTCAAGAATGGACACATCAAAACCTGGTATTCATTTAATTCGCACTTTTTTGCTGCTCGATACCGGTGAAATTACCTTGCCCGTTTGTGAAGCCAATTTTGAAGGCGAAACCTATGGCATGGAAATACAGCGCGTCAAGGTCGCATTGCTTGATAGCGATGAAAGTGAGGCCCCTGCACCCGATCGACCGCTGGAAGAAGTACCTTTTAAACTCTGGTGGTGGTTTTTGCATTATTGGATCTACTTTGCCGCAGCAGGTGCTGGTCTTATACTCGCTCTACTCCTACGCCGTTATCTGAAACACCGCAAATCACCTGAATCTATTGCACCCGTTGCACCGCCACGCGATTACTACAAAGAAGCTGTCGAGGGGCTCCGAGCTCTAAAAGAAGGACGTCCTTGGGAACAGGATGAAAAGGAATTTTATGTTGCCCTTGGTGATCTAGTTCGCATCTATCTTGCCCATCGCACTGGACTTCCGCTTTCTGAGCAAACCACCTCAGAGAGTATGGAGATGCTGCACAATCGCTGGACAGGAAATCAGCTGGATGCTTACAGCTACATCATGATGCGCGCTGATATTGTGAAATTTGCTCGCGGTAAAATGGATGTGAGCGAACATTTAGATTGTTTGGAGCGCGCTGGTCGCTTGATTGCTGAATTTAAACCGACGGAAGATGTTGCCTGAGTGGAACTTTGATCAACCGCTATGGCTGATTGGCTGGGCTGCTATCCCCTTAGCTATCTTCGGCCTGAACCGTCTAAGTAAAGGACGTTTCAACAGCTATAAATACTCCTCGGTGATGCACCTAGGTGATGCATCTATCGCCCGTTTAAGAACGAACAGCTCGATCTTTTCATGGCTTGCCCTAGGAATGATCTTCACCGCCTTAGCTCGACCACAGAGTTCAGAGGTGATTCAACAACCGAGTCAAAATCTAGGAATCGATATGATGATGGCGCTTGATATTAGTGCCTCAATGATGTCGAAAGACTTGGAGCCCAATCGTCTGGAAGCCCTAAAAGAAGTCGCAATGAATTTTGTGACGGAACGCACCATGGATCGCATGGGCCTTGTGATATACGCCGGAGAGAGCTACAGTCCGGTGCCATTGACCACAGATCATAGCTTACTGAACACGCAGATTCGCGAATTGCGCTGGGACTTACTGGAAGGGGGTACGGCGATAGGAATGGGACTGAGTACTGCCGTAAATAGACTCTCAGAAAGTACCGCTAAGAGCAAGGTGGTGATTCTACTGACGGATGGAGAGAACAATGCCGGTTTGGTGGATCCTATTCAAGCGGCTGAATTGGCCGCAAGTCTAAACATCAAAGTATATACGATCGGGCTTGGAACCAATGGAGTTGCGCAGACGCCTGTTGCCCTGGATCCAAGTGGAAAGTTTGTGTACCGCCCGCGTCAGGTCACCATCGATGAAGAATTACTGCAACGCATCGCTTCGATCACCGATGGCATGTATTTTCGTGCTACCGACAAGGCATCGCTCATAGAAATCTACGACATCATAGATGGATTGGAAAAAAGCGAGATTGAAGGGTTCCAATTTTACAGATACACTGAGCATTACAGCATATTTGTATGGATTGCATTGGCCTTAATTGGGCTAGAGCTTTTGATCAATTTTGTACTGTTAAAAACAGCCTTTTAGTATGGATTTTAAATGGCAACATCCGGAGTATTTGTGGCTAGGCCCGGCACTTTTTCTGCTTGTCATAGTAGCTTCCTTTGCTTTTCAGCGCTGGCGTAAAAACGTCTGGGTGGCACTAGGACTGGACCCTGATCATACTAAACTCGTACGCTCATCGTTCGGAAAAGCACGCTACTTCACCCGTCAAACCTTACTCGCATTAGCACTACTTTGCTTTGGCTTTGCTTTGGCCAACCTTCAGATGGGCGGTAAAAAGCAAAAGGTGAATCGCAAGGGCGCGGATATAGTTTTTGCACTCGATGTGAGTCGATCTATGCTCGCAGAAGACATTGCACCTTCGCGCCTAGAGAAAGCAAAATTACTCATTTCAAGATCACTAGATCAGCTTGGTGGAGATCGCGTAGGGATCATTGCTTATGCAGGTAGTGCCTACCCCGCTCTTCCCATTACTACGGATTATGCGGCCGCAAAGATGGCCCTACAAGCAGCTACGCCAGATGCCGCTCCTTCCCAAGGAACTAACCTCAGTGCCGCTCTGGAATATGCCCTAGGCTATTTCAATACGGCATCGCCAGCTGGTAGATTTATCGTGGTGCTTACCGACGGTGAAGACCACGAAAGCATCGATAGTGATCTGCTACCCGATTTCCCTGTCAACATCATG
>CBFHKC010000010.1:32550-35490 GCA_965656315.1 uncultured Schleiferiaceae bacterium
GTGGTTGGTTTGGGAACGCAAGGCGGAGGACCGATACCGATGTCAAAGACTCGAGTAGGTACAACGTATAAAAAAGACAAGAATGGCGAGGTGGTCATTACGCGCAGAGACGAAGGAAAATTGAGCTCGATAAGTGACCGATTGGGTGCAAACTATGTCGATGGAAACCGTACTGAAAAGTCTCTTTCGCTAATCCAGTCCTTTGTAGAAGGCGGCGAAAAGGCCGACATTTCCGAAGAAATAGCGATTGATTACGATGCGCAATTCTCATGGTTTCTGCTTCCTGGAGTTTTGTTCTTGCTGCTCTATCTGATGCTCCCTTCACGTGTCGGAAATCCATTGGATAAAAAAGCTGCTCCGCTCACCCTAGCACTACTGTTTAGCCTCAGCGGTTTCGGTCAAAATATCGATTCCACCGCACAAGTGTTTGAGCCTATTGAAGGAAGTAAATACGAATACGCTGAGACCATGAAGCGCGGTGTAAAAGCTGCAGAAGAAGGCAATTACGATGCTGCAGCGCGTGACTTTATCGAAGCAGCCCGTCGTGAGCCAGGTGCTTTTGAACCGTACTACAACCTCGGGCAAAGCCTGGACAAAATAGGTGCTACAGATGAAGCTCGAGATGCTCTGCAGAAGGCCTTAGAACACGCTGAAACAGATGTGCAACGCAGCAATGCCTTGCACAATCTCGGCAATCAATTCCTCGCTAGTGAGGAGTACGAACCTGCAATTCGCTCGTACTCAGAATCCCTGCGTTTGCAGCCAGATCAGCCCGATGCCATTTATAACCTCAATAAAGCGGTTTCTCTACTGAAACAACAACAAAACCAGGAGGATCAGCAAGATAGCGAGGACAAGCAGGACCAAGAGGATAAAGAACAGCCGGAGAATCAAAAGGACGATCCGCAAGAGCAAGATCCTGAGCAGGAGAACTCAAAAGAACAGCAAGATCAGAAGGATCAAAGCGGAGAAAATGGGGATGAAAAGAACCAAGACAAAAACGAGAATGAAAATGGATCGCCTGAGGAGCAGGACGGCAATTCAGAGCAAAACAAACCCCAGGAAGGCGGAGAAGCGAAGGCTAAGATGACGCCGGAAGAAATCAAGGGATTGCTCGAAGCTATACAACGTGCAGAAGAAAAGACTGCCGAAAAAGTCACTGCACAGAAGGCGAAAGGAAAAAAGAAGAGCGGTGAAAAGGATTGGTAGATTAACAGGATTGTGGGTCGCCATATTGCTGAGTAGTGCGGTATGGGGTCAAGGCATTCAGATAAATGCAAGTAGCTCACGGACGACCGTCGGGTTGAATGAGCCCTTTAGAATACACTGGTCGTGGAGCGCCCGAAATACAAAGCTCACCCCTCCGAACCTACAGGATTTCATTATTGTCTCCGGCCCCTACCAGAGCTCTCAGACGCAAATCATTAATGGGTCTGCAAGCTTTACGCGCAAGGTCTCTTATGAAGTTGTAGCGACGAAGGAAGGACGTTTCACTATTCCGCCAGCGACGTTGATGGAGGGAGGGAAATTGTACAAGAGCAACCCCCTTACTATTGAGGTGAAGCAAGGCGTGAAGCGTAAGAATTCACTGTCTCAAAAGGCGAAGGAGAGTTTCGATGTACAAATCTTAACCTCGAAAAAAGAGGTATATGTCGGTGAGCCTATCGTACTGCTGATGCAGGCCTACCTCTATGAGCCGGTGCGTGATTTGAATATGTTGCAGGCGCCCAATTTCGAAAACGTACTCCAGAAAGAATTGGACTTTGAGCAGAGCCAGCGTGGAGAGATGGTCGGAGGAAAATTGGCTACGATTCTCGACTTTAGTAAACGACTCATTCTGCCGAACAAACCAGGGACTTTAGGCGGCCAAGAATTGAAAATATCGGGGAAAGTTCAAGTGCCTACGGGAAGACGCGATTTCTTCGGAATGCCGCTAACCAAATTTGTCCAGGAAGTAGCAACCGCGAAAATACCGGCGGTTAAAATCAAACCGCTGCCCACACCGAAACCTGGTGATTTTTCAGGCGCAGTAGGGAAGTTAAACTTCGTTCGAGAAGTAAGTCGCAGTACCATTAGTGGCGATGAAAGCATCACTATCAAAGTTCGTGTCGAGGGCAACGGAAACTTCAACACCATATCTGTTCCCGACCTTCTCCAACCGCAGGGCTTTGACGTGTACGATCCCAAATACAACGAAAGCATACGCTACTCGGAGCGCGGGGTTCGTGGTTTCAAGGAGTATGAATACCTTCTCGTTCCCCAATTCAAAGGAGAGTTCATCTTACCTGAAATGCGTTTCACTTATTTCGATACAAAAAGCCAAGACTATAAAACTGTCATTGCACCTGCAGATACCCTTAAGGTTGAAAGTAATGATCTAGCTGCTACACCAGCAAAACGTTCAGGAAATGAAGGTATCGAGAAGCGTGAGGTAAAGACAATCGATGAAGATATTCGCTATTTACAACAAGGCGATTTTGAACCGTATAGCGAGATTCAATTAAAAAAGTGGTCGTGGATTGTATTGCTACTTGTCGCTTTAGGCTGGGGCATTCAGGCCTTGCCGCGTAAAGAAAAAGCGGTAGTCCCAACCTCCAAGCGTAAAGACTTGAAACGAGGGGTTGACCAGGCGTTTTCTGCAAAACAAACCGATCGTTATGGGCGTATGCTAAATGCACTTGAAGAGCTATTGCTGGAACAAGGAATAGGTCGGGAAGAAAATCATGAAAGCGCACTTGAAAAAGTCAAAGGCAAAGAAGTCGCAGCAGAATTCTCTTACATCAAGGAACGCTGTTTGATGGCGCAGTACGCCCCAGTTTCTGCTGCAGACGATGCTGAATTAGTAACTAGATTTGATGCATTATGGGACAAGATGTAAACCAGCTCGCAGACTCTGCTAAAAGTCTGTATGATCAAGGTCAATATCGAGAAGCTCTTGCA
>CBFHKC010000010.1:35586-75920 GCA_965656315.1 uncultured Schleiferiaceae bacterium
GCACTCTACGAGCAAATATCGGCGGCTCAGGTTAAAGACAGTGAATTGTTCTACAATATGGGGAACTGCTATGCTCGTCAAGGTGAGATGGGCGAAGCCAAGGCATTCTTTGAGCGTGCACTGATTTTTGACCCCTCAAATGCAGATGCTGCTTACAACCTTGATTGGGTAAATTTGCGCATTACC
Source organism: uncultured Schleiferiaceae bacterium (assembly GCA_965656315.1). Classification (GTDB taxonomy): domain Bacteria; phylum Bacteroidota; class Bacteroidia; order Flavobacteriales; family Schleiferiaceae; genus UBA10364. The sequence goes on from CBFHKC010000010.1 coordinate 35,773, forward strand.
GATGCACTTGTAGAACCACGGCAAGAACTTACCGAATGGCTCAGTATCGTACTAAGAGGTATTGCCGATGCTAATACATGGGCAATGATTGGTTGGAGTGTTCTAGCTATAGCCACTCTACTCCTGCTGCTTCATCGGTTTGGAAATATTCGTATCTCTTGGAGAGTTAATCTTGCCGTCACACTCGTAGGCCTTGGGCTGCTTGGTGCGGGATTTATAAGCACTCCAAAAAATACCAATGCCATTGTAATATCACCCAGTAGTTATGGGTATAGCGAACCGTCCACGCAAAGTACACGTATTGTTATGCTGGCGGAAGGCAGTGCAGGTAAAGTATTGAGTTCTGAAGGCGAATGGCACTACATAGAGCTCGGCGACGGACGCAGAGGTTGGTTCACCGCCGAGCAATGGATGCGTGTCTTTCCAGAACTTAAGTTAGACTAGTTTCGGAATCCAAGACTTCATAGGAGCGGTAACGCCCATAATTTCTTGGTAACTGTTCGGGAAGGCTCGTACCGCATGTTTTGCTTCGCTCCACTTTGGATGTGTCGTATCGCCTGAGGCATAGATCGCGAACAAGTACTTGGTGTTTTTAATTACGCGTTCCATCTGGTCCTCATTGAGTTGCTCGAAACCGGGCAGTTCACTCATTCGACCCGTTTCAAATGCCGTGGTTAATGTCATTTGCTGATCCATAGCTCCTCTCCAAAAAGGGAACGAAAACGGAAAACCGTAGATGAGGTTGTTGATGATTTTTTCTTCCATGATAGCTCTAGGTTAATAGATTATTGATTGGTTCCTTAAAACTACAACAAGTATTTTTACCTAAAACAGATGGAAGTGAATTAGTATTAAATGAGACTTTTGAGTCTGCATTTGTTCAATTCAAGTGAAAAATCGGGTTTTTAATGTTAAAAAACGAATGGTTTACTCGTGATGCTTGAAGCCCTGCGCCTTCAATTCTATCACTTTCTCGTCGCGCGTGATCAGATTTGAGCCCGTTCCCTCTTTGACAAAACCGATCACCGTGAGGTTCGGATTCGCTTTGATCTTCTCATGATCCGATATCGGAACGGTAAACAACAATTCATAATCCTCGCCTCCACTCAATGCCACAGTGGTGGTATTCATGTTGAATTCCTCACAGAGCGTGAAGATAGATGGGTCGATTGGGATTTTGCTTTCGTAGACATTGAACTGCATGTTTGCCGATTTTGCCAAATGTAAAATCTCCGAACTCAAACCGTCGCTAACGTCGATCATTGATGTGGGTTTCACGTCTAGTCCTTTGAGCAGCTCCACAATGTCTTTACGAGCCTCTGGCTTTAATTGACGTTCAAGAATATATTCATGACCGTTCAACTCTGGTTGCATGTCTGGGTTTTCTAAAAAGACCTGCTTTTCACGTTCGAGAATCTGAAGTCCCATATACGCTCCACCAAGATCACCAGAAACGACGATTAAATCATTTTCTTGAGCACCTGAACGGCGGGCTGTCTGCTCTTTTTCAACTCGACCGACAGCTGTGATAGAAAGCATCAAACCGCTTTGCGACGCTGTGGTATCGCCGCCTATGAGATCTACATTATAGCGCTCACACGCGAGGTGAATACCTGAATAAATTTCTTCGAGGGCCTCGACTGGGAAACGGTTAGAGACAGCGATTCCAACAGTGATGTGCTCGGCAACGCCATTCATGGCATAGATGTCGCTAAGGTTTACCACGACGCTTTTGTAGCCGAGATGCTTGAGGGGCACATAGCTTAAATCAAAGTGTACACCTTCTACCAAAAGGTCCGTAGAGATCGCTGTATAGTAGTCTCCCTGGTCGATGAGCGCTGCGTCATCGCCGATACCGAGGGTGGTGTTAGCGTTTTTGATTTTGGTGTTTTTGGTTAATTGGTCAATAAGACCAAACTCTCCAAGCTCCGAAATAGGAGTGCGCTGTGGGTTTTTCGATTCAAACATAGAGCAAAGTTATTGCGTTATAGTCTATGTATAACAACAAAAGACCGCTATAATCATTAACTTTGCATCTGATTTTAGAATGAGTCTAAATAATTATGATAAAAGTATCTAGTACAGCCAAGGATAAACTCGCCGCACTCGTTGCTGAGGAAGGCAAGGTCCTTGATGCTACCTATATCAGCGTGGGAGTTACCAGTGGCGGATGCTCTGGTTTGTCTTACTCCATGGAATTCACCTCCGAAATGCCGGAAAATGCTGAACTCTATGAGGACAATGGCGTTAAGGTCGTTGTTGAGAAAAAAAGTTTATTGTACCTGATCGGCACTACCCTTGAATACAGCGGTGGTCTTAACGGGAAAGGGTTCAATTTTAATAATCCAAACGCGACACGTACCTGCGGGTGCGGTGAGAGTTTCGCGGTTTAATTAAGGTCTATGAGCGACGAGATTCTAGACGAAATCACTGGATCCGAATACAAATACGGGTTTACCACAGACATCGAAAGCGATACTGTGCCTCCTGGTTTGAATGAAGACGTGATTCGTATGATCAGTGCGAAGAAGAACGAACCAGAGTGGATGTTGGAATGGCGTTTGGACGCGTTCCGCACTTGGCTGGAGATGACGGAGCCTGAATGGCACAATGTCACCTATGAAAAACCAGACTTCCAAGCGGTTTCGTACTACAGCGCACCGAAACAAAAGAAAACTTTAGAAAGCCTGGATGAAGTAGATCCAGAGCTGTTAAAAACGTTTGAAAAGCTAGGGATTAGCTTGGACGAGCAGAAGCGCCTTAGCGGTGTAGCGATGGATGTCGTTGTAGATTCTGTTTCCGTGGCGACCACTTTCAAAGCCACACTTGCTGAGAAGGGAATTATCTTCTGTTCGATGAGTGAGGCCATTCAGGAGCACCCAGAACTTGTGCGCAAGCATTTGGGAACTGTGGTGCCAAAACGCGATAATTTCTATGCTGCGTTAAACAGCGCTGTCTTTACGGACGGATCGTTCTGTTACATTCCGAAAGGCGTGAGATGTCCGATGGAATTGAGCACGTACTTCCGTATTAACGAGGCAGGAACGGGCCAGTTTGAACGTACCCTACTCGTAGCAGACGAAGGGTCGTACGTTAGTTATTTAGAGGGCTGTACCGCACCTCAGCGCGATGAGAACCAGTTGCATGCCGCAGTGGTAGAGCTCGTTGCGATGGACGATGCAGAGATCAAATACAGCACAGTACAAAACTGGTACCCTGGTGATGCACAAGGGAAAGGTGGGGTCTTCAACTTTGTGACCAAGCGCGGAATTTGCGAGCGCAATGCAAAAATCAGCTGGACGCAAGTAGAGACTGGTTCTGCGGTTACTTGGAAATACCCGTCGTGTATTCTTAAAGGAGACAATAGTATCGGTGAATTTTACAGTGTTGCCGTTACCAACAAATACCAGCAAGCAGATACTGGAACGAAGATGATTCACTTGGGTAAAAACACCAAGAGTACCATCATCTCGAAAGGGATCAGCGCTGGGCATAGCCACAACAGCTACCGCGGCCTAGTTCGCGTAGGTGCTCGTGCAGAAAACGCCCGCAACTTTAGCCAGTGTGATTCCCTTCTTATGGGCGATCAGTGTGGCGCACATACCTTCCCGTACATCGAGGCACAGCACCCAACTGCTCAGATCGAGCACGAGGCGACTACCTCTAAGATCGGTGAAGACCAATTGTTCTATTGCAACCAGCGCGGGATCGGTACCGAAGAGGCCATTGCACTGATTGTTAACGGATATTGTAAAGAAGTACTCAACCAGCTTCCGATGGAATTCGCCGTGGAAGCGCAAAAACTATTGGAGGTCTCGCTAGAGGGTTCCGTAGGATAAGCCATGATCAAAATCAAAGACTTACAAGCCAGAGTAGAGGAAAAGGAAATCCTCAAGGGCATCAATCTAGAAATCAAACCGGGCGAAGTACACGCCATCATGGGGCCTAACGGTTCAGGTAAATCTACACTCAGCAACGTGATTGCTGGTCGTGAAGATTACGAAGTGACCGGCGGCGCGATCGACTTTGAAGGTGAGGACCTGATGGACCTAGATCCTGAAGAGCGCGCACACAAAGGGATTTTCCTGAGCTTCCAATACCCCGTAGAGATTCCAGGTGTCACCGTGAGCAACTTCATCAAAACCGCGATCAACGAAAGCCGTAAAGGCCGTGGTCTGGAGCCGATGGAAGCACGTGAAATGCTTGCGAAAATGCGTGAAAAAACGGCATTGCTCGAGATGGACAAAAGTTACCTCAGCCGCAGCATGAACGAAGGATTCTCCGGTGGTGAGAAGAAGCGTAATGAAATTTTCCAGATGGCGATGTTGGAGCCGAAATTGGCCATCCTAGATGAGACCGATTCTGGTTTGGATATCGATGCATTACGGATTGTAGCTAATGGGGTGAATAAACTCCGCAGCAAAGACAATGCAGTGCTTGTGATTACACACTACCAGCGTCTTTTGGACTACATCGAGCCAGATTTCGTACACGTATTGTACAACGGTAAGATTGTCAAGAGCGGCGATAAATCACTCGCACTCGAGCTTGAAGAAAAAGGGTACGATTGGATCAAGGCAGAAAACGCATGATAGATTTAGCACAAGATTTACTTTCCTCTTTTGTTGTCGCCGAGCCACAGCTCAACGGCAGCAAAAATCTAGGTGTGGTAGCCTTGCGCAAGGAAGCCCTGGATCGTTTTGAAGCGACCGGTTTCCCGACCACACGCAATGAAGAGTGGAAATACACTAACCTAAAACCCGTTCTGAAGCACGACTACAAGGTTATGCTCAAGGGAGATGACGCCGTATCCTTCGCAGACATCAAGCAGTATTTGCTGAGCGATCTCGATACTTACAAGCTCGTCTTTATTAACGGGAAATACAGCTCGTGGTTGAGCGAAACCACGCACCGCGATTTTGACATCTGTACGTTTGCGGCAGCACTTAATAAGTACCCGGACGTGATTGCTGAGTACCTAGGCAAGAGCGCGCCAAAAGGTGAGACCTTTGTTGACCTGAACACTGCGTTTGCAGATGATGGTGTGTACATCCGTGTGAAAAAGGGGCAAACCGTCGACAAACCGATAGAAGTATTGTACCTGACTACCAATGAAAATGGGCCAGCGTTCTCGCAAGTGCGCAACCTGATCATTGTAGAGGAGAATGCGGAGGTACAGATTGTAGAGCGCCACCAGAACATCGGTGACCAAGCCAGCTTTACTAATTTCGTCAGTGAAGTCTTTGCCGCTCAAGATGCACGCGTTCAGTACTACAAAGTACAGAATGACGCTACGCATGCTTCGCTCGTGGACAACACGCATGTGCAGCAAGCGCGTCAGAGCAACGTGCACGTAGGGACGTATAGTTTCGGAGGAAAATTGGTCCGTAACAACCTACACTTCTACTCCGCTGGAGAACACTGTGAAAGCCACATGGACGGGATTACCATCATCGGTGACGGCCAAACGGTGGACCATCATACGCTCGTCGATCACATCGAACCGAACTGTTACTCGCGTGAGCTCTACAAAGGGATTTACCTTGGAAAAAGCCATGGCGTATTTAACGGTAAAGTGATGGTGCGTCAGAAAGCACAAAAGACGAATGCGTTCCAGCAGAATGACAATATTTTGCTCAGCGACAAAGCCAAAGTGGACACCAAGCCGCAGCTCGAAATCTTCGCAGATGACGTGAAATGTTCGCACGGATGTACGATCGGGCAGCTCGATAAAAATGCACTCTTCTACTTGCGTTCTAGGGGTATTCCAAAACGTGAGGCGGAAGGTTTGATGACCTATGCTTTTGCTTCGGATGCGCTGGAATATGTAAAAATCCCTCAGCTAGAGAAGCGCTTGAATGCGGTGATCGCAGAGAAATTAGGAATTAACCTAGAATTTGCCCTGTAATATGGCCTACGACGTTCAGCAAATACGTGCCCAATTTCCCATTCTCAATCAAGAGATTCATGGAAGACCGCTCGTCTATCTAGACAATGCGGCAACGGCACAGAAACCGCTGCGCGTGATCGAAGCCATTTCAGACTATTATTTACGCTACAATGCGAACGTACACCGCGGTGTGCACACGCTGAGTCAGCGCGCCACAGATGCCATGGAAGGTGTTCGAGAGTCTGTACGTGCACATATCAATGCCCGTGAGGTTGCCGAAGTCATCTTTACCCGTGGCATCACCGACAGCATTAACATCGTTGCCTCAGGGATGACTACCCTCGTTGAGAAAGGTCAGAACATTGTGATCACGGCCTTAGAGCACCACAGCAATATCGTGCCTTGGCAAATGCTTTGTCAACGTACTGGAGCTGAAATGCGCTATTTCCCAATGAACGAAAATGGTGAGCTTGTGTTGGATCAGATCGACAGCTTGATTGATGAGAACACTGCGCTAGTTGCGTTTAACCACATCAGCAATGCGCTTGGTACGATCAACCCTGTTGAGCAGCTGCTTCGCAAAGCACAGCAGGTCGGTGCTTGGACACTCGTAGACGGTGCCCAAAGCGGACCGCATGCCAAAGTAGACATGCAAGAATGGGGTGTGGATTTCTTTACCCTTTCCTCACACAAGATGTACGGTCCTACGGGACTAGGTGTGTTGTACGGAAGACGTGAGCGACTCGAAGAATTACCGCCGCACCAAGGTGGTGGTGAAATGATCGCAACCGTAAGCATGGAAGAAAGTACGTATGCCGATATCCCCCACAAGTTTGAAGCCGGTACCCCGCATATCGAGGGTGTGATCGGCTTTGGAGCGGCCTTGGACTTTATCAATGAAGTGGGGATTGAAGCGATTGCAGAACACGAGCACATGCTGCTCGAATACGCACTCGAGCGCACCCGTGAGATTGAAGGTTTCAAAGTGATCGGCGATGCGAAGCACAAAGCAAGCGTGTTGAGCTTTTTAGTGGAAGGTACCCATCCGTATGATTTGGGAGTGCTTTTGGATCAGCAAGGCGTCGCCGTGCGTACTGGTCAGCACTGTACCCAACCGATCATGGATGCGTTTTGCATTGCAGGAACGGCTCGCGCTAGTTTCGCGTGCTACAACACCAAGGAAGATGTTGACCTTTTTGTGGCTGCGCTTGAGAAAGCGGTGAGCATGCTGCGTTAATAGAGGGCTCCAATTAAACAAGGAAACGATGACAGTAAATACGATTAGTGAACGCCAAAAAGCACTCGTTGAAGAATTTGATTTCTTTGACAATTGGATGGACAAATACAACTATATCATCGAGCTCGCACGTACGTTGCCGCTGTTGCCTGAGGAGGAGAAATCTGAAGATCAGCTTGTGCAAGGGTGCCAGAGTAAGGTGTGGCTCAAGGCAGAGAAAAAGGGAGATCATGTTCTTTTTAAGGCCGATGCCGATGCCATCATTGCCAAAGGAATTGTCGCTTTGCTTGTAGAGGTGTTTAACGACCAGCCTGCAGCCGAAGTCGCCAAGGCAGACCTGGAGTTCTTAAAAGAGATCGGTTTACAAGACCACCTGAGTCCAACCCGTGCAAACGGTTTGATGAGCATGGTGAAACAAATGAAATATTACGCACTGGCTTACGCCGGATAAATGCTAAAAAAGAGCAATCATGAGTGAGGAGTTGACACATAGCGAAATGCAAAAAATTGGTGAAGAAGTCGTGGGCGTATTGTGCACCATTTTCGATCCTGAAATCCCCGTAGACATCTACCAGCTTGGTTTGATCTATGACGTTAAAGTGAGCACGGAACGCGATGTGCATATCCTCATGACCTTGACCTCGCCGAACTGTCCGGTAGCCGAAAGTTTACCGCAGGAAGTGAAGGAAAAGTCACGAGCACTTGACAGCGTAAACGAGGTTGAAGTCGAGATTACATTCGACCCACCTTGGGACAAAAGCATGATGAGTGAAGAGGCCATGCTCGAGCTTGGAATGCTCTAACACACATTCGCTCGTAGCACTTCTATTAAAGATGTGCTAAAACCAAAACCTTTTTCGCCATAAATCGTTAAGGTATTCGTTATTTAGCCGCCCAAATCGCAGATTTCCGGGCGGTTTGTTGAATACTGATTAAAACCATCCGCCAAGATGAAGATTGGAATAGACGCCATTTCGTACTACGTACCACAACACTACCTACCTATTGAGTCCCTCGCCAACGCGCGCGGGATCGAATATGCAAAGCTCAACAAAGGCCTTGGGCTTACTTCGATGTCCTTCCCGGACGTGGACGAAGATGCCGCCTCAATGGGTGCTAATGCAGTTGCACGACTCTTCGAACAAGAGCAGCTCGACCCTTCTACAGTAGGTCGGTTGTACCTCGGTACTGAAAGTGCCTTAGACAGTGCAAAACCCACGGCCACCTACATTTTAGATCTCGTCGAGCAATCGCTCGCAGACCGTTATGGTGCAACGTGTTTGCGCAATGTCGACGCGGTAGATATGACGTTTGCGTGTATCGGTGCCGTGGATGCTTTAGAGAATGCTTGTTTGTACGTAAAACAACATCCCGGTAAAAAAGCGATCGTGATCGCCTCAGATCTTGCCAAATATGACCTCAACTCTACTGGGGAATATACCCAAGGTGCAGGAGCTGTTGCGTTGCTTGTGAGCGTGGATCCCGACATCATCAGTCTTGGGACTGCCATAGGTGTAGCTACCAAAGGTGAACGTGACTTCTTTAAACCGCGCAGAACCTATACCAAGGCAAGTGTTTTGGTGGAAGCCGCAGCGCTGCTCGGTCAGACGATTACCGAAGAACAAGCCGAAGAAAAATTACTCCAAGCGGACGGATTCTGGGGCGGCAACCGCATGTTGCGCGCCTATGTCGAGGAGCCCGTTTTTGATGGACAATACAGCAATAGTGCTTATGTGGGGCGTATTCAAGAAGCGCTTGTTCATTTTGCTACTCAGGAGCAGGTGAATCCTGCGTTAGACTGGGAAAAAGTCGTGATGCACCTGCCGTATGCTTTTCAGGGACGCCGCATGCTCGTAAACTTTTATCTGGATTGGATGAAAGCGAACGGAAGCTGGGACGAGGTCGTTGAAGCCATGGGTGGAGATCAGCCGAGCGATAAAGAAGAAGCAAAAGCGTGGGTCAAAGCGTTTAGTAAAAGTGCGTATTACCGCAATTATGTCGCCAAAGCATTAGCCCCAGCGGAGCGAGCGTCTAGCTTGATCGGAAACATGTATACCGCTTCGATCTTTATGGGATTGCTCAGTACGTTGTGTGATGCTGCACAAAAAGGTGAAGCGCTCGAAGGAAAAACCGTTGGATTCATGGGCTACGGCTCGGGAAGTAAGGCAAAAGTATTCCAAGGAACCGTGGAAGCGGGTTGGAATAAGGTTGCGGCACTTGGATTGTTTGAAGCACTGGAAACACGTCAAGCAGTAGACTTTGAAACGTATGAGGCCTGGCACAACGAACGTCTATCGGCGCCGATTGTACCATCGAAAATTGGTTTTGTATTTGATGGACTACGCACCGCAGAAAACCAAGAATTTTTCAGAGATTACAAGCTTAACGCCTAAGTCTATGAGCGACGAGATCATCAATAAAGTCGACCAAAGTCCACTCATCACCTTTAACCTTGAGGACCTCATGCCCGGCAAGGTTATAGATCTCGACATTGCCCAATTCCTCGAAGGCGGATTCATCCTGCGTGAAAAAGAGTTTCGCAGCACGCTGAAGGCCTTTGACTATGCTCCATTCACCGGAAGCGTTGTGCGTCTTCACTGCTCTACGGATGCCATTCTACCCGCATGGGCCACGTTGTTAGTCGCCTCTAAGCTGAGCGATGTAGGTGTTGCTTCGATCTGGGCAGCGAGTTCCGAAGCCTTTTACAGCCTCTACTATCGGGAAGCCTTGAGCACCTATGATTTTAGTGATTTAACGGGGAAACCAGTGATTGTGAAAGGGTGTGGAGATCCACGCGTACCACAAGATGCCTATGTGCAGGTTACGGCGATTTTAAAAAAGGTGGCAAAGAAAATCAGCTATGGAGAGGCCTGTTCTGCCGTTCCATTGAAATAAATCCCTTACAACAAGATACTCAAGCCGACGTTCTGGCTGGTGGCCTGGTTCCAATCGGTGAGCATTGCGCCAGAGGTGACTAGCGGACTCAGCCCATAGAATGCATAGAGATTGATCGGACCACGCCCTGCTTTGACATAGATGCCATAGCGCACGGGGTTAAATCCCTCAATGTTATAGAATTTTACACGAAGCTGTTCGGAGTTAAAGTAGGAATACGCGTTTGTACGGTACCCGGCCAGTCCACCGAAGTAAAAGCGGTTGTATCGTCCTTTTTTATTTGCACGACCACGGTAGCGTAGCTCCAATACTGCGTCGAGGTATTCTGTGGCGAAACGATTCGACTTGTAGTCTGCTGCTGCGAGATCTACAAGGTCTTGGTTGCCCGATTCGTCGACTTCTATGTGCAAATTCCCGTGGTAGTAATGCCCACTGTATCCAGGCCCGTAGGCGATGGAAAAGTGTGAGAGTCCGATGATGTGCTCACGGAGGAATTGGATCTCGAGAGAATTGGCCAATGGGGCGGGCTGAAAACCAGCAGGTGCTCCATTTACGGAAAGCGAAGACACATTAAAGCTAATTCCTTCCCCTTGTTCTGGAATAAAAACGCGCTGCGCAACGGCTTGCTGTCCCAAGGAAAAAACAATAAGTAAGAGTGTGGTAAGGCGTACTTTCATACGACCAAATTACACAAAGCTGCTAGTCTTCTAGGGCTTCCTCGTCAAAATCTTTGTCGATCACTTCCTCGTCTTCAAAGGCCTCTAAGTCAAATGCTTCGAATTGTTTCTCGAGCGAAGTACTGACCTTGATTAGATATTTTGTGTCCTCCGTTTCTAAGGGCACCGCTTCCACCTTTTCACCTTTTGCATTTGTAAAATACACGGTGTCGTACTCGAATCCCTCCGGGTACGCTGCTACAAGAAGCGCCATGAGCTCCGGCGTCATGGTCTTGTAGTCTTTGATCACATTTCTCTTAGCCACTGTTTTTTTATTGACCTAAAATCCAAGCAAACATTAATGGAGCAACGATGGTTGCATCACTTTCAACAATAAATTTCGGCGTATCCGCGTCCAATTTTCCCCAGGTAATCTTCTCATTAGGGACGGCACCAGAATACGATCCGTACGAAGTCGTCGAGTCTGAAATCTGACAAAAATAGCCCCAAAACGGGGTCTCTTCAAGCTCGAGGTCTTGGTAGAGCATCGGCACGACACAGATCGGGAAATCACCCGCTATACCTCCACCGATCTGAAAAAATCCGATCGATGCATCTTTCGAAGTTTCGGTGTACCAGCCGGCGAGCCACATCATGTATTCGATACCACTCTTCACTGTACTAGGCTGTAATTCGCCTTTGATGCAGTACGAAGAAAAGATGTTGCCCATGGTGCTGTCTTCCCATCCAGGGACCACGATAGGTAAGTTGCGCTCGGCGGCAGCCAGCATCCACGAGTTTTTAGGATCGATCTCATAGTACTGTTCCAATACGCCTGACAGGAGCATTTTGTACATGTATTCGTGCGGGAAATAACGCTCCCCTTTCGCCTCAGCCTCGCGCCAGATGTCTTCAATATGTCCTTGTAAGCGACGGAACGCCTCCTCTTCAGGAATACAGGTATCGGTGACACGGTTCAGGCCACGATCCAGCAAATCGCGTTCTTGCTGCGGCGTTAAATCGCGGTATTCCGGCACGCGTTCGTAGTGCGTATGTGCTACTAGATTCATCAAATCTTCTTCAAGATTCGCCCCGGTACACGAGATGATGTCGACTTTTCCTTGACGAATCATCTCAGCAAGAGAGATGCCCAATTCTGCCGTGGACATCGCCCCAGCAAGGGTCACCATCATTTTCCCACCTGCGGTAAGGTGTGCTTCGTAGCCTTTAGCCGCGTCCATCATCGCCGCAGCGTTGAAGTGGCGGTAGTTGTGAGCCATGAACTGAGAGATCGGGCCCTTTTGTGATGCATTATTCATAGCCTAAAATGTTGAGCATGCTCTCGGCAGTTTGTTCTTCTGCAAAGAGGCTTGATGAGGTATTTCCGTCTTCGTCCATGTTGATCACGACATGCTTTGGTGAAGGGAGCAAACAGTGCTTGGTTCCGCCGTAGCCTGCGAGCGATTCCTGATACGCGCCGGTATTAAAAAATCCAATATAGAGCGGTTCGCTGTCGGTCTTGCGAAGCTTCGGTAAGAAAATCGCATTCACGTGTTGTTCCGCGTTGTAGTAATCGTCAGAATCACAGGTCAACCCACCGAGTAGCACGCGGTCGTAGGGCTTGTCCCATTTGTTGATGGGCAGCATGATAAAGCGCTTATTGATCGCCCAGCTGTCCGGCAATGTGGTCATGAAGGAGCTGTCGATCATGTACCAGAGCTCACGGTCGTTTTGTTTCTTTTGGCCGAGGACCGAATAGAAATTGGCCCCACTTTCACCGACGGTGTAGGAGCCAAACTCGCTAAAAATATGCGGTTCAGGTACATCCGCATAGTTGCACATGGTTTTGATCTGCTGGATGATTTCCTCCGCCATGTATTCATAGTCGAAGTCCATTCCGAGACTCGTTTTGATCGGGAATCCACCGCCGATGTTCAGGCTGTCCAAAGTTGGGCAGATGCGTTTGAGGTCGATGTAGACGTTTACACATTTGCGCAATTCATTCCAGTAATAAGCCGTGTCTTTGATGCCCGTGTTGATGAAAAAGTGCAGCATTTTGAGCTCTGCTTTTTCATTGTCGGCAATTTTCATCTTATAAAAATCCACGATATCGCGGTAGCCGATGCCCAAACGCGAGGTATAGAATTCAAATTTCGGCTCTTCCTCTGATGCGATTCGGATGCCCACTTTTGCCTTCTTGTTTATCCTACTGGTCAATTCCTCCAACTCCTCTACATGATCAATAACGGTCACAACATTCTCGTAGCCATCGGTGATGAGACCCGCGATGTTGTCCAAATACTTCGGCGTTTTGTAGCCGTTGCAGACGATGTGGCGCTCAGTAGGCAATAGACCTTTGGCGGCCATGTTACGCACGATGTTAATGTCGAAGGCGCTGGAAGTTTCCAGGTGTACCTCGTTTTGCAAGACGCGCTCCATCACGAAGCTGAAGTGATTGCTTTTGGTACAATAGCAGAAATGATATTCTGCATCGTAGTCCACCTTCGCCATGGCGACATGGAACATGCGACGAGCGCGCTGGATGTTTTCGTCGATTTTCGGCAAGTACGTCAAGCGCAGCGGTGTGCCGTACTGCTTTAGCAGCGGGCGCAAGTCAAGACCGTTCCACGTGAGGGTATGGTCCTCTGTGACTCCAAATTCTTCCGTAGGCCAGACAAAGGTCTGTTCTACTAAATCAGCGTATTTATTTTTCATCTCAAAAAAAGGTGCGCAAATGTAATTGAAAAACTCATCCAAATTAATTTTTCAATATACGGACAAAATAATCCCGTCGATTAAATCACAAGACCACCGAAACCCATCCACAGTGTCACCTATAATCCTCGTTCTGTAAAGTATGCTTAACAATAGAAGTAGAGGCATGGCGTCGAGTACTGTTGCTAGTAAGTTTGTGGTCAAACCGTTAATTGAGAACGCCATGAAGATTTTATCCAAAAAAAAGTTTACCAAGATTTTTTGGCTGATCATTACGTTCATGTTGCCTGGATATAGCATTGCGTTCCTTTATTATTTGAGTGTAGCTAACCAAGGAATGTCAATGGTTTATGGGATAGGCCTTTTTGTATCACTACCCGCCTTACTCGCGGCTGAACTACGCTATAAAAAGGCATATCACTTCGAACTTGGGAGCTTCATTTTGAGCTCAATCAGCCTTGCTCTTTTCCCCACAGATACCAATATCCTATTCGTTCTAACTAGTATTAACATCTACGTTCTATTACGCGCCTTGTACACCTACCTCTTTACGAAAAAGAAACAGGTAATGTATTACGTCTACGCCGTTGTAGCACTCAATTTTGTACTCGGAACATATTTCAGCTTTTACTCTAATCAACACGAGTTTACAGGATTAAATGAAGGGGTATCGAACTTCTTGCACTTTTTTACAGTATCATCACTATCTCTATTAATGGCACATACGCTACACGCTAAAGCTAAAAGAACTGATACCAAACTAAAGATGAGCAACGATGAAGTCCTCTGGTATTCCAACCTGTTCAATATCGCAAGTCATAACCTACGTGGCCCTTTGACGTCAATTACTTCAAATATTGATTTGATATCCTTAAAGCTCCCGAAAGGGGAAATGGACAAGATTCAAGACCACTTTGATCGGGTATACCTGGCTGAGGGGCAACTGCAACGGGTAATTAATCAATGGGTCAACCCAGGTAGACTTGTGCACAACAACCGGTTTTGCGAAAACTTAATGGCATTTGCAAATGGGATTGAATCAGTTGAACTCGTTTTACCTTCTCAACCTATTGAAATGACTAAATCCAATCAAACTGCTATTATTCTTGGGTTAGAAGTTTTCATCGACAATGCAATTGAACACGGAAACGCATCTAAAATTAAAGTCGACGTCAGTGGATACCCTGAGATAGTGATTCAGGACAACGGACACGGCATGCAGAAAGAAAAATTGAACCAGTTTGGTAAACCTCAACCTTCCAAAAAAGGGAATGGGCTTGGTACCTACTTTGCTAAAAACGTTTTAGAACAAATTGGACTGTCCGTAGAGGTGGAATCCGGTGTAGGAGAAGGAACACGAATTTCACTAACGCCGGCAATGGCTGAATGACGTAAAGAGTCGCAACTCCCCGTGCCCTCAGTCTTGCGATGACTTCTTAAACAAATCTAGCCTTGACTGGCTCAAAACCATCGATCTCCAAGACGAATTCATCGCCCGATTCCACAGGAACCATAGGGCCTAGAGCGCCGGAAAGGAGCACCTCCCCTTTCAGTAAGGGACGGCCGTTCTCCTTCATAGTTTGCGCCAACCAAAGTGCGGCATTTAGCGGATTACCCATGCAGGCCTGGCCACGACCCTCGCTCTCTAGTTCACCGTTTTTATACAACTTCATGCCTACCTCAGCGGGCACGACTTCGCTGAGCGTACGTGCCTGAGTGCCGATTACAAAGTGTGAACCTGACGCGTTATCCGCAATGGTATCCGAGATGCGAATGTCCCAGTCTCGAACCCTGGAGCCGACAATCTCGATGCTCGAACGCACCTCAGCAATCGAAGATTTGAGCGTGTCCATGGTGATTTGGTCTTGATCAAGATCTGCACCTAGTACGAAGGTGATTTCGCCCTCAACCTTCGGCTGCATCAACAGTGACATGTCGATCGAATCGTGATTAGACAGATCCATGGTATCGAACAACACGCCATAATCTGGCTGATCTACGCCGAGCTGCTTTTGAACAGCCGGAGAAGTCAAACCAATTTTCTTTCCAACAATCTTCTCTCCGCGGGCTTGACGCAGTGCAACGAGTTCTTGCTGGATGGCATAGGCCTGATCCACATCATTATCGATGCTATCACGCAGTGGGGCGATGGGCGTTCCTGTTTCTAAGGCTTCAAAAAGTGCGGTTGCAATGCGTACGGGTGTTGACATTTATCAAAATTTAACTCCCCTAAAGTAGTGTATATTTGTACGAACCTACACGATACAAACAGCAGATTTTTATGCCATTTTACCAGAAACAAGGCCAATTTCCGCACAAGAGACACACCCAATTCCGCAAGGAAAACGGGGAGCTCTACCACGAGGAACTCTTTGGCACCATAGGTTTTGACGGGATGTCTTCACTGCTCTACCACTGCCATCCGCCAACCATGGTGAAAGAAGTGCACCAGAGCAAAGATGTACGCCCAAGAATAGCCGTGGACCACAACATGAAGGCCTACCGACTCAAAGGTTTTGACGTCGCCCCCAAGGAAGATTACCTCGAAAGTCGCGTTCCGGTGCTGACCAACAAGGATTGTACGATCACCCTTGCCGCGCCCACCAAAAGTATGACGGACTACTTCTATAAGAATGCACAGAACGATGAATGTGTGTTTATTCATGAGGGAAGCGGAACGTTAAAGACACAGTTCGGGGCACTTGCGTTTGGTCCGGGCGATTACCTTTTGATACCGCGCGGGATGATTCAGCAGTTTGAATTTGACACGCCCGACAACCGCTTGTTTATCGTGGAGAGCGCACAACCAATTTATACACCGAAGCGTTATCGCAATTGGTTCGGGCAGCTTTTAGAGCACAGTCCATTTTGTGAAAGAGATCTACGTACACCGGAATTTACCGAGCCTGTGGACAAGATCGGCGATTTCGATATTAAAGTAAAAAAACAAGGCATGTTGCACCACTACACCTATGCGGCGCATCCGTTCGGTGTGGTCGGTTGGGACGGGTACAACTATCCTTACGCCTTTAGCATTCATGACTTCGAACCGATCACTGGACGCGTCCACCAACCGCCTCCGGTGCACCAAACGTTCGAAACCGGAGCGTTCGTCATCTGTTCATTCGTACCCCGTTTGTACGACTACCACCCAGAAGCGATTCCAGCACCGTACAACCACAGCAACATCGATTCGGATGAGGTATTGTACTATGTGGACGGTGATTTCATGAGCCGAAACAATATCGGCCGCGGACAGATCACCTTGCATCCTGCGGGCATTCCACATGGACCACACCCGGGGACGTACGAGGCAAGCATTGGGAAGAAGGAGACGTTAGAATTGGCCGTGATGGTCGATACTTTTGCGCCCCTTCAAATCACAGAGCAAGCCCTTTCGCTCGACGCGGGAGACTACCATAAAAGCTGGATGAAATAGCATCCAAAACCACTCACGAGTGCCTCTTTTTAGCAAGGGGCGCTCGTTTTTAGTACCTATCACAACACACAACAATGCAAAAGAAACCACAAACCGAGATGCTGGGTCACGGCTATCACGCAGCCGATTACCACGGCAGTATGAAGCAACCCATCTACCAAACCTCCACCTACGAGTTCCCTAATGCGCAAGCGGGCAAAAACTACTTTTCCTGGGCAACCGGAAAGGAAGAGATGCCTGAAGGCGCAGTAATGGGCAATATTTACAGCCGTCTGGGCTCCCCTAACACCCAACTCCTCGAAAAGCGTCTTGCGGTATTAGGCGGCGCAGAAGATGCGCTGGTGTTCGCCAGCGGTATGGCCGTGATCTCCGGAACACTCCTAGAACTCTGCAAACCGGATACCGTTTTACTGCATACGGGCCCCGTTTATGGAGGAACACACAGTTTCATAAACCACTATCTCTCCCAGTACCAAGTGCATACCTACCACGTCGCCCATGGAGCGTCGACTGAAGAGGTCATCGCCGGAGTCCGTGACCAATTCGGCCACAAAACCATTAGCGCGTTTTTCACTGAAACACCCGCTAATCCCACTTTGGACATCTATTCCATCGCCCAAGCCAGGGAGATTGCCGATGCCTTGAGCAGCGAGGACCACCCGGTGCCGGTCGTTGTAGACAATACGTACATGGGACCGCTGATGAGCCGTCCACACGAACACGGTGCAGACATCGCCGTGTATTCTGCGACCAAGAACCTCGGGGGCCACAGTGATGTGATCGCCGGAGCTGCTACAGGTGCGAGAGAGTGGATCAACAGACTGCGTTTAGCACGTACGTTTATAGGAGGTATTTTGGGACCTATGGACAGCTGGTTGCTGTTGCGTTCGCTGGAAACTTTTGTACTGAGAACGAAGGCACAAGAAGCCAATACGCACCGGGTTGCGGAAGGTCTGCTGCAGCACTCTGCCGTGGCTGAAGTCCGTTATTTAGGAAACATCGAACAATGGAACCCTCAGCAAGCAGATGTATTTCGTAAGGAGTACAGCGGTACCGGGTCGATGATTTCTTTATACATCAAGGGCGGGGAAGCAGAAGCGTTTAAAGTGCTGGACCATGTTGAGGTGTTCAAGCTCGGTGTAAGTCTTGGAAGTACTGAGAGTTTGTGTGAGCACCCTTACAGCATGACGCATAGCAAAGTAGAGGATGAACTGAAGGAAGAATTGGGCATCACAGAAAGTCTGATCCGCGTAAGTATAGGCGTGGAAGATGCGGATGACCTGATTCGCGACCTCCACTCCGCCTTAGATTTAATTGGATAATACCACTAACTTAGTAGCCTCAAATACACATTATGAACACCACTGCATTACCAAAACAATACGAAGACGCTCAGGATTTTCTAGAGCTGTGGGGAACCGATTACGTCGAGATGTACGTCGGAAACGCCAAACAAAGTGCCTTTTACTTTAAAACCGCTTTCGGCTTTCAAGAAGTCGCTTACGCCGGTTTGGAAACAGGTGTTACTGACCGTACTTCGTACGTACTGCAACAAGATAAAATTCGCCTAGTCATCACCTCTTCTATGGTGAAAGACAGCGACATCAACCGCCACCTAAACGAACACGGCGATGGTGTGAAAGTCGTAGCGCTTTGGGTACCTGACGCGAAGAAAGCGTTTGAAGTAACGACTGCACGTGGTGCGAAGCCATTCCAAGAGCCGACCACACACGAAGACAAGAACGGAAAAGTGGTGACCGCAGGGATTTACACCTACGGCGAGACCGTCCACCTTTTCGTGGAGCGCAACGACTACAATGGTCCATTCCTTCCAGGATACACTGCGCGTGCCCCGAAGTACCAGCCGGAGTCTGTAGGTCTGAAGTACATCGATCACATGGTCGGCAACGTGGACTGGGGACAAATGAATACTTGGGTGAAATTCTACGCAGAAGTGATGGGCTTTACGCAGATCGTTTCGTTCGATGATAATGACATTTCTACAGAATACACTGCTTTGATGTCGAAAGTGATGTCGAACGGAAATGGTCGTATCAAATTCCCGATCAATGAACCTGCAGAAGGTAAAAAGCGCAGCCAGATTGAGGAGTACATTAACTTCTACAACGGCGCAGGGGTGCAGCATTTGGCGCTAGCGACCGACAACATTATCTACACCATTCACGAATTGCGTGAGCGCGGGGTGGAATTTTTAGATGTACCTGCATCGTACTATGACGATTTGCAAGACCGTGTAGGTGCGATCGACGAGGACATCGAAGTGTTGAAGAAGTACAAGATTTTAGTGGATCGTGATGACGAAGGGTATTTGCTCCAGCTCTTCACCAAGCCGCTTATGGATCGCCCAACGGTCTTTATCGAAATCATTCAGCGCAAGGGCGCGACGAGCTTCGGCAAAGGGAACTTCAAGGCTCTTTTCGAGGCTATCGAGCGCGAACAAGAGAATAGAGGTACGTTATAATTCACAGCATATTTGACCATTAGAAAAACTCTGATCTTCGGGTCGGAGTTTTTTTTATCCCAATTTTGCGCAGGGGTGGAAGCAAGAAATTGGACACAGAAAATTTATAGCCCCATCCGCTGAGAAAGTCGTCTTCTCCATTGTATTTTAGAGCTTTTAGAAGACCTAAATACAGAGCATATGATCCAGAATCTAGCCAACGATCCCTCGAGAACATCGTGGATTCCAGTACCTGAAGGAAGTGACTTTCCAATACAAAATTTACCGTTCGGGGTGTTCATCCCTGAAGACGATATCATCACCACAGGAACGCGTATCGGGGATACTGCGATTGACCTAAGCGTCCTTCAGCAATTGGGTTATTTTAAAGGCATCGACCTTCCAGACGATGTATTCCTACAAGACACCTTAAACGACTTTATCGCCTTAGGCCGTCCGATGTGGCGCGCGGTCAGAAACCGTTTGGCAGAGCTGTTTGACGAGAACAACACGACCCTTAAGAATGAAGTGGCGCACCAAAATAAAGCACTTTTCCCTGTGGACCACGTGCAAATGTTGATGCCTGTTTTCGTTCAAGACTATACCGATTTCTACAGCTCGATAGAGCACGCGACGAACGTAGGTAAGATGTTCCGCGATCCAGAAAACGCCTTGTTACCGAACTGGAAGCACATTCCTGTGGGTTACCACGGCCGCAGTTCTTCGATCGTGATTAGTGGTGTGAATTTGCACCGTCCGAAGGGACAGCGCATGGCTCCAGGAGCGGACGCACCGACTTTCGGCCCGTCTGTACGCATGGACTTTGAGCTAGAAATGGCGTTCATTACTGGGGAAGGAAAGCCGCTAGGACACCGCATTAAAGCCGAAGAAGCTGAAGATTACATTTTTGGAATGGTGGTCTTTAACGACTGGAGTGCTCGCGACATTCAAAAGTGGGAGTATGTGCCGTTAGGTCCGTTCCTTGGGAAAAACTTTGGCTCGAGCATCAGCCCTTGGGTTGTGACTATGGATGCGCTAGAGCCGTTCAAGGTTCAGGGACCGAAACAAGATCCGCCGGTGTTGCCTTATTTGGAAACGAGCGGGGAATGCAATTATGACATTAACCTTGAGGTGGAATTGGCCCCGGAAGGGAAAGAAGGGACGGTGATTTCGCGTTCGAACTACAAATACATGTACTGGAATCAGCGTCAACAACTTGCGCACCATACGGTGAACGGTTGTAACGTGAATGCCGGCGATATGATGGCCTCAGGGACCATTTCTGGACCGACCAAAGACAGCTATGGATCGATGCTTGAGATTTCTTGGGCAGGGAAAGAACCAATCACTTTGGCTACGGGCGAGACCCGAACGTTTATCGAAGACAACGACACGGTAAGCATGCGCGGTTGGTGTCAAAATGGCGATGTTCGTATCGGTTTTGGGGAAGTACGTACCAAAATTTTACCTGCAATCGAGGACTGATTTTAGCATTCGAACCTATCAAAAACGAAAGTATTATGTCACAGAAACACAGCTACATTTCCAAGGTCGTAGCGGATGCCCACCAGGCCGTTGAAGGCCTTGAAGATGGAATGACCGTGATGTTTGGCGGTTTTGGACTTTGCGGAATCCCGGAAAATGCCATTCTCGCCATTCGCGACAAGGGAACCAATAATATCACCTGTATTTCTAACAATGCAGGGGTGGATGATTTCGGCCTTGGGCTGCTTCTGCACACCCGCCAAATCAAGAAAATGATTGCCTCGTATGTGGGCGAAAATGACGAATTCGAGCGCCAAATGCTCTCGGGAGAGTTGGAGGTTGACCTCGTGCCGCAGGGTACACTTGCGGAGCGTTGTCGCGCTGCTGGAGCGGGCATTCCTGCGTTTTTCACACCGGCTGGATACGGTACGGAGGTGGCTGAAGGCAAGGAAGTTCGCGAATTTAATGGCAAGCCACACATTTTAGAGCACGCCTTTGATGCACCTTTTGCTTTTGTGAAAGCGTGGAAAGGCGATAAGGCTGGTAATCTTGTGTTTAAAGGCACTGCGCGAAATTTCAATCCGATGATGGCAATGGCGGGTAAAATCACCGTTGCTGAAGTGGAGGAATTGGTTGAGGTGGGAGAATTGGACCCGAATGCTATACACGTCCCTGGGATTTTTGTGCAGCGAATCTTCCAAGGAACCGACTACGAAAAACGAATTGAACAACGCACCGTGCGTGCTAAAGCTGAATAATTATGGGATTGAGCAAAGACCAAATCGCACAGCGTATTGCGCAGGAATTGCGCGATGGATGGTACGTAAATCTGGGAATCGGTATTCCAACACTCGTTGCGAACCACATCCCTGAAGGTATCAATGTAGAATTTCAAAGTGAAAATGGCATCTTAGGCATGGGCGCCTTCCCGTTTGAAGGGGAAGAAGACGCGGACCTGATCAATGCCGGAAAGCAGACCATTACTGCCCTTCCTGGAGCCTCGTTTTTTTCGAGTGAGCTCAGCTTCGCCATGATTCGTGGCCAGCACGTGCAGCTCACCGTTTTAGGCGCGATGGAAGTCAGTGACAGCGGTGATATCGCCAACTGGAAAATACCAGGTAAGATGGTTAAAGGTATGGGTGGCGCCATGGATCTTGTGGCCTCAGCAGAGAACATTATCGTTGCTATGCAACACACAAATCGCAAAGGAGAAAGCAAGCTTCTTCCTTCGTGTAGCCTTCCGTTAACCGGTGTGGGCTGCGTAAAGCGTATCGTCACGGATCTCGCCGTTTTGGAAGTGGATTCCGAGCGCGGATTCGTACTGATCGAGCGCGCTCCCGGGGTAACTGTTGAAGAAATTCGGGAAAAGACTGCTGGCCGATTGATCGTCGAGGGCAACGTCCCTGAAATGAAACTTTAGTCGTTGTAACCCGTCTCGATCTCGAAGCTCCCTTGGAGCATGCGGTGGACGAAACAACGCGAGGCCGATGCAAGGATTTTTTCACGCTGCTCCTCTGAAGTAGCACCCTCCCAATCCAGTTTCACATCAACTTTAGAGGCGAGGGCTCTGCCCTCGCCTTTTCTTGTTTCTATGGCAACTGTGGCTCGGATTTCACCGAGGTCCACGCCGAGCTGAGCAGCCTTTGCACGTACCGTAACCGCCTTGCATTCTGCCAATCCCGCAAGCACCAGCTCTACGGGATTCATAGCAGAGTCAAAACCGCCAAAATCTTCGGGCTCGTCGGCCTCCACAATATGACGGCCGTTCGTGATGAAACTTCGGTAGACTTTGGGGTTGCGTAGGGTTACTTCGGTACGATCGGCCATTTATACAATGCGTTTTAGGGTTGATCCGAGTGAATGGTTCCCATGAGCTGAAGCAGCGCGATTTGGGCATTGGTAGCACGGAACTGAGCACTCATCTTGCCTTGTTCTGCGGCCATCCATGCCAGTTGACTTTGACGGAGCTCGAGGCTCGAGGCTTGGCCCAGGGCGTATCGCTCCTGGAGTTTTTCGAAACGCTGGAAAGCGACGGTCGCATTCGCTGCTTCCAAGGTCGCTACCTGCTGGGCGTTTTGGAAAATGCGGTAGGCATTGCGAACTGTATTTTCCATGGTTTCGCGGACTTGATCGAGGCGGCGTGAAGCCTTCATCGACTCCAGCACCGCATTTTGGCGCTGGGTAGCGCTTTGGAAGCCTGAGAACAAGTTGTACTGAAGACTCACTCCTGCCGAGAAGCCCGTGACTTGCTGCGAAGACAAAAATCCAGCTTCAGCTTGGCTTTGGTTGATGCCGTAGCTCGCTTGGGCACTTACCGATGGGAACAGGGTCGATTGCTGCAGTTTTTGCTGAAGTGCAGCAGTCTCGGATGAAATTTCAGCCAGGCGCACGGTGGCGTTCTGATTCATCACCGCAGTTAAAATTTCATCCACATTAGACCCAATCACATGCTCGTCTAGCGAAGTGTTTGGTGCTACGATGAAATCTCTAGAGGACAGGCCGGCGAAGCTCGCGAAGGTGTTGCGCGCAGCTTCAAGCTGGGTTTGTAGATCGAGCAGGCTGACTTTATCGCGGTTCAGGTCGACTTCGGCGGCGAGCAGGTCGGTAGAATTGGACCCGCCTAGATCGTTCGTTAATACGGCTTTGTCGTAGCGTTCCTGAGAGATGGCGACACTTTTGGTAGAAACGGCGACCGATTCTTGCAAGAGCGCGATGGCCATGTACTGCGACCATACGCCCGCAACCGTGTTTTCTAAAGCCTGGCGGTAGCTGAGATCGGCGGCTTGTTGCGATTTTTTCAAAAGGCCATAGCTGCGCTGGATGCGGCCTCCGGCGAAGAGCACTTGGCTCACTCCGAGGGATGCGTTTTGGCTCAGAGACTGGGCCCCGGCCACATCTTGCGTTTGACCAGTAGCAAATTCGAGGTTGGAATTTTGGTTGCTCGCATTCGCGCCAGCAGAAGCCGTGACGGATGGGAGCATTCCGGCGTTACCGTACGTGGCAGAATTGGCCGCTTGCTGCGCAGAAACATCAGCGATGTACAGGTCGTGATTGTGTTCGAGCGCACTAGTAAGGGCCTCGTCGAGGGTGACCAAGTTTTGTGCGCCCAATGTTGCGCTGAGCACGAGGCCCAAAAGGGTGAAACACTTATTCATCTTGCGCGTCGTTTTTGATTTGTTCAAAATATTGTTCGCTTTTCATCTCAATGATCGCAGGTTCTACCTCTTCACGAGTGGGTTTTTCGTTCGTCCAGATGTGGCGGATGAGCACACGAGCGTCATTCACTAAAGCCATCATGGAAGGAAGCACAACAAGTGTAAGCATGGTGGCGAATCCGATCCCGTAGGCTATGGACACGGCCATTGGGATGAGGAATTGGGCCTGGAAAGACGTCTCGAAAATCAGCGGTCCAAGACCCGCAATCGTTGTGACAGTCGTCAAGAAGATGGCACGGAACCTACTGATACCAGCGTTATAGATGGCATCGTATACTCCTTGTCCAGACTTCACATTGATGTTGTATTTGCTGACCAATACCAGCGAGTCGTTCACGATGATCCCGATCAAAGCAACTACACCGAGGAAACTTAAAATGGACATCGGCATGCCGTGCAGGTAGTGGCCCCATGCAACACCCGTTAAGCTGAGCGGGATGAGGAGCATGATGACGATGGTTTGCACGAGCGAACGGAACGTGAACGTAATGGTCAGGATAATCAAGAATAAGATGAGGGGCATCACCGATTGTGAGCTCTTCTGCGTCTTCTGACTTTCCTTTTGCTGCCCTTCGTAACGCGCATTTACAGACGGATACTTGGCGAAAATTTCAGGTAGGATGTCTGCTTTGATTTGCGACAAGAGGGCTGGCGCAGAGCCGTTTGGCGAGGATAAATCACTCTCCACGCGGAATTCACGCTGGCCATCGAGGTGGTTGATGTTTACCGTTCCACGTTCGATGGTATAATTGGCCAATTCCCTTAGCGGTACATTGCCCGAAGGCGTAGTGATCGGCAATTCTTCCAAGTCCCAAAGTTGCTTGCGGTCCTTTTCATTCAGGCGTACCCAAACTTTCACCTCGTCCTCGCCGCGCTGCAGGCGTTGCACCTGCGCACCGAAGAAGGTTTCACGAACTTGGCTCATCACAGCGCCAGGGGTCATGCCTAAAAAGCGGGCTTTGTCGGTCAGCTCTAAAGTCACCTCGCGGATCCCTTTCTGGTCATTATCGATGACATCGGCAAGGGCTTCCATGCCTTTGAGTTTCGACTTGAGCATTTCTTTAGCCGCCTTGAGCTCCACGAGATCATAACTCACGAGCGAAATAGAGATCGGCTTACCGAAGGCTTGTGCACCACCGAAACTCACATTGTCCGCGCCCGGTATATCACCTGCTGCGGCACGAATGTCGTTTTGGATCAGATAGGAAGGTGTTAGACGCGTTTCAGAATCGAGTAGAATCACATTCAGACGAGCTTTGGAAGAGATCGGTCCGATGTTCTTCTGAACGGCTTTTACGACATTCAAACTGTCTTCTCGATCTGCTTTGTAAGCATCATTCACTTCCCAAACCTTGGCTTCGATATGGTCAATCCATTTTTGGGTAACCGCCTCGTTTGTTCCCGCTGGCATGTCGAGACTGATGTTGAGGTTATCGCGTTCAATGAACGGGAAAAATTGGGTACGAATCACACCGCCACCGATCGCTCCGAAAGTGATGACCATTATGGCAATGAAGAAGCTGATGGTGATGATTTTGTTGTGAAGCGACCACTTTAAAAATGGCGCATAGAATCGGTCGCGGAACTTAAATAAGGCATTTGTTGCTGCACTCTGTACCGGATTCATTTTTGCATTGCGCTCGAGCTTTGAATGCGATAAGTGGGCAGGCAAGAACAGTAGGCCCTCCACGAGAGATACTGCGAGCGTTGCCACAACGATAAAGGACATCTCCGAGAAGAAATCGCCCGCACGTCCGTCCAAGAAGAAGAACGAGGAGAACGCAATAATGGTGGTCAAAACAGCACTTACTACAGAAGGAACTACTTCAACGGTTCCATCTAACGCAGCCTTTAATAGCGGCTTTCCACGCTCGAAATGAGAGTAAATGTTCTCGGCAATGACAATCCCGTCATCCACTAGAATCCCAATCACTACGATCATCCCGAACAACGAGATGACATTAATGGTGATGCCAAAGAAGGTCGCTAAAACAAACATCCCGGCGAAGGATACTGGAATACCGATCGCTACCCAGAAAGCGAGACGCAGGTTTAAGAAGAGTGCTAGAAGAATGAGTACCAAGAAGAACCCGAGCAAACCGTTTTCAAACAACAGTTCCTTGCGCTGCTGAAGCGTTACCGAGAAATCGGTAATGATATCCAACTGCATGTGATCCGTAGTCGCGTTGTAGGTGTCGATGTACTCTCTGAGGAACTCACAAGTCTGCAGCAAATCTTCCTGATCGGTATTATTTACTGTAATCTCAACCGACGAAATGCTGTTAAACGCAGCGCGCGAAGGGCTATCCTCCCAGCGATTACGCACTTCACCAAGATCTTTTAAGCGGATCGTTTGACCGCTTGGTCGGCTCAATACTACCACATTTTGCAAGTCTTGTGCTTCGTAGTTTTTGTTGCGCGAACGGATGAGCATCTCTTCTTGGGTTCCTTTGATGGTCCCACCGGTGATGTCTAGGTTGGTCGTGCGTAGGGCAGTTGCGATCTGCGATAAGGTCAAATCGTATTTGCGAAGCGTGCTTTTGTCTAAGGCAATCTCGATCTCTTCGGCAGGAAATCCACTCAGCGACACTTTGGAAATGCCATCCGCTAGTCGAAGCTCCTGCTCAATGCGTCTCGCCTCAGACTTCAAACTGTGCAGATCTACGCCTTCACCCGTAAGTGCCATGCTCATGGCAAGGGTAAGGTTTTCGCGCTTCGCCACACGCACAGGTTCCAGCCCTGTCGGGAAGGAAGCGACGTTTTCAACGGCATTTTTCACGTCCTCCAGAACCATATTCGCGTCATAGCCTTTCAAGACATCAACTGTGATGGTCCCTCGGTTTTCGTTCGAAGTCGAGGTATACTGCTCTACCCCAGTGAGTCCTTTGAGGTTTTGCTCAATTTTATTGATCACCCCTTCTTCTATCTCCTCCGGAGAGGCCCCTGGGTACACCGCGCTTATGGTAATGTTGCGCGATTCAACGAGCGGAAAAAAGGTTGTATTTAAACTGTTGTAACTGATGTAGCCAAACAGGAAGAACCCGATCAATAGCGCATCTACGCCGACGGGATATTTGATGAAAAATTCTATTAACTTCTTCATATCCTTATTTCACTGGAATAACAACAAGTCCTGAGGCAGCCTTTAAGGTAGGCTCATCTACAAGCATAGTTCCCGATGGAACACCAGTAATAATGATCTCGTTATCGAGCCATTCTACCACATTCACCGCCTTGCGTTGCAAGATGCTGTCGTTCTCGATAGTGTACACAAATTCATTATCTGAAACCATGTGTGCGGGTACTTTCAATGCATCGCGCACCTCAAGTCCTTGCACCTTACCCGTTAGATACATCCCTTCACGAAGGTCTTTACCAGAGACGCGAACAACTATTGACACGCTTTGCGTCGCATCATCCACAACGGGTGCGATACGTGTGATTTTACCAGACCAATTTCCTTTGATATCCGGTGAACTAAACAACACCGTTTGCCCTACGCTGAGCTGATCTGCATACGCTAAGGTCACAGCTGTGGTCATTTCGTAGCTCGCAGGTGAGAGGAATGTCCCAAGAGCACGACCCGGTGAAACCAAATTCCCTGGCTTCACTAAAGCGCTAGCTACAACGCCATCGAACGGAGCCTTCACTGCAAATTTCTCGAGGCGTTCCTCAGCACTTTTTACTTGGTAATAGGCACTCGACATTCCGCGAGCAATCAAGAATTTTTCTAGTTTACCCGTAGCTTCTGGCAATGCTGGCAGCGCCGCTTCGAGACTCAAGCCTTCGTAATAACTTTCAAAGCGCTCGTAGTCGCCTGGGTAATCTTGTTTGATATCCGGTAAAACGCCAAGCAAGGCATTGATAAAGTTACCTTTCAAACTCATCACGTTTGCGAGCGCCTCTGCATCATCGAGCTGGATCATCACCTCGCCTTTGTTGAAGGAAGTACCTTCTAAAAACGCACGATCGCCACCGCGGAAAATACCGCTCACCTCAGCAAGGAGGTTGGCACGTTTCTGCGCCGTAAGCTTACCGTACACTTTCAGGGGAACCGCGATAGTGTCGGTATCGGCCGTCACCACGCGGAGCTCCATTTTGCGCATATCCTCCTTAATCTCCTCTTTCTGCGACATGCTTCCTAGCTTCTTCGACACGAGGATTCCTACTACGAGGATCGCAACCGCAATGATTGCATTCTTTACCAATTTCATAATTCGCTATTATTCAGATTGTTGTTGATTTTGTTCAATGCATTTTTTACCAGATCCAGCTCCACCTTACTCAGTCCCGCAGTAGCGCCTTCGCGAACGCGCTGCGCACATGCCGCAACCGCAGGAAGAAACGACTTTCCTTCTGCCGTAAGCTCGACCCTGTTTTCACGTCGGTTCTGTGGATTCGGTGAGGTCTGTATCCAATTTTTTTCTTGAAATTCTTTGACCATGCGAGAAACGCGATGGCGGTCCATTCCCATGACTTCAGTGAGCTCGCTTTGATTCATTGGAGCTCCGTCGCGCATGACCATGCACCCTATAAACGGCAAGTACGAAGAATTGATTTCAATGCCATCTGCGGCTAGTGCCCGCCCCATCGCCTCGCGCATCGAACGATGCACCTTGCCGGTAAGAAAGCCTAAGCTGTTAGAAAGGTCATTTGGGTCAAGTCCCATGCAGATCGTTTAGAATTGTTGCATATGTACAACAACAATGCCAAACAAATTGTTTCAACAAAGAAAATTGGTGCTTTAGCATGGAAAGACGCCACCAAGGAACGCGTTTAATGAGCCTCGAGCCAACTCTGACCGGTACCGACCTCAGCAATCATCGGGACGTCCAGCTCCACTGCGGCCTCCATGTGCTTCACGACCAGTGCTTTCAACTCCTCCAGCTCCTCTTTCACAGCGTCAAAGACCAATTCATCATGCACCTGCAACAGCATTTTCGACTTCATTCCCGCTTCGCGCATCGCCTGATCTACCTGAATCATAGCGAGCTTGATCACATCGGCAGCAGAACCCTGGATCGGCGCATTCACCGCATTGCGCTCACTGTGTCCACGAACTACCGCATTGCGCGATTCGATGTCCTTCAAATAGCGGCGACGGCCCGTGATGGTCTCTACATACCCATGTTCACGCGCAAAACTCACCTGCTCATCCATGTACGCCTTGATGCCCGGATACGTTCTGAAATACCCGTCGATCGCTGCTTTCGCTTCCTTTCGACTCATGTCCGTTTGCTGGCTCAACCCGAAGGCGCTCACCCCGTACACAATTCCAAAATTTACCGTTTTCGCATTTGAACGCTGCTCTCGAGTCACCTCTTCTAACGGGACTTCAAACACGTTCGCAGCAGTGGCTTTATGGATGTCCTCTCCTGCTTTAAACGCAGCGACCATCGCCTCGTCTTTCGCTAATGCCGCAATCACTCGGAGCTCAATCTGGCTGTAATCCGCTGCAAGTAAAACATGATCCTCGTTGGCTGGAACGAACATGCCGCGGACTTTACGCCCGTTCTCGGTGCGGATCGGAATGTTTTGAAGGTTCGGATTGGTTGAACTCAAGCGACCCGTAGCGGCTACCGTTTGGTTGAAGCTGGTATGAATACGACCCGTCTTCCCGTGGACCAATTCCGGCAATGCATCCACATAGGTGCTCTTGAGCTTTTTCAACTCTCTAAAGGTCAATATCTTGTCCACGATCGGATGTACAGATCGCAAGTCTTCTAAAATATTTTCACTGGTCGCATATTGCCCGGTCTTCGTCTTTTTCGGCTTTTCAGAAAGCTTCAAATCGTCAAACAAGACCTCGCCAAGCTGACGCGGTGAGCCGACATTAAACGGACGACCCGCGAGTTCAATAATCTCTTCCTCGAGCGTTACGATCAATCCGCCCAATTCTTTACTGTAGCTGTTCAACGCGTCTACATCTACACGAATCCCTTCACGCTCCATGCGCGCAAGCACTGGAACGAGGGGCATTTCGATGGTACGGAACACGCTATCTACCTTCGTTTCTTTGAGCATCGGCTCAAAAAGCTGCTTCAGCTGGAAGGTGATGTCTGCATCTTCACACGCATAGTCCACGACCTCAGCGGCCGGAATATCGCGCATGTTTTTCTGGTTCTTTCCTTTTTTCCCAAGGAGCGTCTCGATGGAAATGGTTTCATAATTCAGGTATGTCTCGGCGAGAATGTCCATCCCGTGACGCATGTCGGGTTGAATGAGGTAATGCGCGATCATGGTATCGAAAATTGGTCCGCGGACCTCCACGTCGTAATTCATCAGCACGCTCAGGTCATACTTTATGTTCTGACCAATTTTTTCCACGACCTGCGACGTCCAAAATGGCGCGAACGCATCCACCATTTCCTGTGCCTTGTCGCGCTGCTCGGGCACCGACACATAGTACGCCTTGCCTTTTTCATAGGCAAAACTCATTCCCACGAGCTCCGCATCTAAGACATTCAGCGACGTAGTTTCGGTATCAAACGCAACGCTAGATTGCTCTGCTAAAAGTGCAGCCAATTCACGCGCCTCGTCCACATGTTCAATCAACTGATACATGTGCAATTCCGTGCTCACCGTCTTGCGCGAACTCATTGCCGGCGCTTCATCACCAGCCTCTGAAGCCGGCGCTCCTCCACCGAACAAATCCATCTGGTCGTTCGAAGTGAGGTTGACTTTCTTCGTAGGTTTCTTCGGCGCATCGCTTTGATCCGCATCACCACCGTGGGTCAAACCTAAACGGCGACCTAGGGTGCGGAATTCCAACTCTTCGAAAATATCCAAGAGCGCTTCAGCGTTCCAATCGCTGCGGGTCAACGTATCTGATTCGAGCTCCACGGGAACTTCTGTAATAATCCGTGCCAATTTCTTCGATAGTATCCCCTGCTCCGCATTTTCCCGAATCTTCTCTCCTAATTTACCCTTAATCTCATCGGCGTGCGCCAGTGTTTCTTCCAAACTGCCGTACTGCGCCAAAAGCTTCGTGGCAGTCTTCGCACCCACGCCTGGAAGGCCTGGGATGTTGTCTACTGCATCGCCCATCATTCCGAGGTAATCCACGACCTGATCGACGTTCGCGAGCCCAAATTTCTCACACACCTCTTCCGTCCCCCAAACTTCGGGCGGGTTGCCACCACGGCCGGGACGGAACATGAAGATGTTGTCGGAGACTAATTGGCCAAAATCCTTATCGGGCGTCATCATGTAGGTGGTAAATCCTTCCTTCTCCGCCTTCTTCGCGAGGGTCCCAATCACGTCATCCGCCTCAAATCCACTCACACCAATCGCCGGAATATCAAACGCTTCGAGGATTTTATGAATGTACGGCACCGCCAATTTTATCGCCTCCGGCGTGGCATCTCTATTCGCCTTGTACTCCGGGAAGATCTCATGGCGCTCGGTCGGCTCCGGTAAATCGAAGCAAACGGCGATGTGGGTCGGATTTTCTTTCGACAACAGATCTAACAGCGCACTGGTAAAACCATAAATAGCGCTCGTATCCAGCCCAGATGAAGTGATGCGCGGGTTCTTTGCAAAAGCGAAATAGGCCCTGAAAATGAGCGCATAAGCATCTAAAAGAAAGAGTTTTTTGTCGGTATCTGGCGTTTGTTGGCCCATGGACTTCGGAACTTTGGAGTGCGTGTAAAAATAAGAGGAGGTAAGTTAGCTACTTAAGTCGAAATAGCGAGTTTTGTAGCACAAAACAATCCCCTCATTCATGGCGTTGTTACTGAGCATACAATCTGACATTATGATCTTTAGAATCCTGTTCACCCTAGGATTTGTCTTAGCCATAGACACCTACGCATTCCAAGCGTTTAAAACCGCCTTTAAAAGCCCTGCCACGCCCTGGATTTACTGGGGTGTCACCATCGCTTATATCATTTTCAGCATCACCATCAGCTCGATGATGAGCACGGGAAAAGTAGACTATAAATACGTCGGTTTGCTGATGGGCGTGACTATTTTGCTGTCCGTTCCAAAACTTGTTGCGATCCTTCCACTCTTGCTCGAAGACATCGTCCGCTTGGGCCAATTCGTTTTTCGTGCTACCACCACCCAACCCACCGTCATGCCGGAGCGCCGCACCTTCATCTCACAAATTGCCCTCGGTCTAGCAGCAATACCCTTTATCGGCATCATCGACGGGATCTGGAAAGGACGCTACCGCTACCGCGTCCTTAGCCACACCCTAGAGTTTGACGACCTGCCCGAAGCCTTCGACGGATTCACCATCGCCCAAATCTCAGATGTGCACAGTGGCTCTTTTGACAATAAAGAAAAAGTACAATACGGCGTCGACATGGTGACTCAGCTGGGCGCCGATGCGATCATGTTCACAGGCGATTTAGTGAACAACACCGCAGATGAAGCAGAGCCTTGGATTGAAACCTTCAAGCGCCTCTCTGCAAAATCTGGCGTGTTCTCAATTCTCGGGAACCACGACTATGGCGACTATTGGAAATTCCCAACCGCCGAAGCGAAGGTGCAGAATTTAGACCGCCTCAAGGCCATTCACGGCGAGATGGGCATGGACCTACTCTTGAACGATAGCCGCTATTTTGAGCGCGACGGACAGCGCTTGTATTTGGCTGGAGTTGAGAATTGGGGTTTACCGCCTTTCCCGCAATACGGTGATCTCAATGAGGCCTTAGCAGGAATTCCAGAAGATGCGTTCACCGTATTGCTGAGCCACGATCCATCGCACTTCGATGCTGAAATCAAGCAGCACAGCAAAAAAGTACACCTGACTTTAAGCGGCCATACGCACGGAATGCAGTTTGGGATTGAGATTCCAGGCTGGATCAAATGGTCGCCCGTGAAGTTCAAATACCCGAAATGGGCTGGATTATATCCGGAAGACGATGGACAAGTTCTTCACGTGAATCGTGGGTTTGGATTCCTCGCGTTCCCAGGACGTGTGGGCATGTGGCCGGAAATTACGCACATTACGCTGAAAAAGAAATTGGCGTAGAAAAATCCGCTAATGCGTCCGATTCCGATAGAACGACGACATGTAATACACGTGTGGTAGACTCAGTGCGCTTAGAAATATCATGCTTTTACCGAAAACCGCCGTTGCAGACCCTAAAGTACCGACATACAGCAAGGCACCAAACATCAGCAAGGCACCGAAGGTGAATGGCGCAGCCCGCTTCCACATCACAGCCGTTGTCCAGCGCTGACTACGCTTCAAATGCCGCCAACCCACGACGCTATGGCGAAGCACAAAGTAGACTCCAAAGGCGATCACTAACGGCAGTCCCGTAGTAGCGATCAACGTCACCACCGTGAGTAGCCACTTCCAAGAACCTTTTGCCAACGCAAGTAGGAGCCCAATAACACTTAAGACTGTAGTCGCCGTTTGGGTCTGCTCAAACGTTGCTTCAAAAGCCGAAACGCCCATCGTACCGAGTACAGCAACTACGCTGTCCCAGTGCGGAACGAGCAACATGCCCATCAGGACCGTGCCCCAGAGCAAGGCCAGGCCAGGCGCAGGGATGCGCCATTCTTCGAGGTCGGTTTGACCAAAATGCCAAGCACTGTAGCCCAAAAATCCGATCAGCGCTAGTGCGGGCATCCACCAC
This sequence comes from uncultured Schleiferiaceae bacterium, assembly GCA_965656315.1. Classification (GTDB taxonomy): domain Bacteria; phylum Bacteroidota; class Bacteroidia; order Flavobacteriales; family Schleiferiaceae; genus UBA10364. The sequence goes on from CBFHKC010000010.1 coordinate 69,359, forward strand.
CACAGCAGGAGCGCCGCAGCCATGATCCCGACATATTTCAAAATGAACACCGGCAACGCTTCTTTTCGTTGCTCCACGTACGCGTCCAATGCTCCGTGCGGTATACCAACGGCAAATAGCACAATAGCTAAAATTCCTCCGATAACGGGAAGAACGAGTTGGGGCTGAAATTGGCTTAAAACCAATGCAATAAAAGTCAGCGCTAGTGGGATGAAGCGCCAAGCGTGTTTTAAAATTTTATAGCGGACATACAGGCCTACACTCCACAAAAATTTAGGAACGGGCAGGCGCGCGAACATTCGAACTTCCCAGCTGAGTGTCGAGCGTTCTTCTAAAAAACAGAAGATTTCCTCAGTACGCTCGTTTTTGAGCAATGTATTAAAGATAGTGGCGCCCCATTCGGGTCTAAACTTTAAAATGAGTAACAACAACGTATCGTACCATTGGAATCGACGTGCGATCCATGAAGGGCTCGAAACGGTCTTCTCCGGTTGGGCATATAATGCTGCAATTGCCTCAGCATGTTCATACATAGCTTTGAATCCATACCCAGTCGTCGCTTTCACCTTGCCTGCTCGGGCACCCATGGGAGTGACACTACTTTGCTGTTCTACCTGTATATCCTGCGACATAGGAATCACCCCAAATTCCTTATCCTCAACGACGTAGGCATCGACCTGCTGTGCACAATATTCTGCCAAAACATGCGCTGCACGGGAATCGTCTATTTTTTTCGTTGAAAACCGCGTCAATTCAATCATCGCCTCCCGCTCACTCGTGGGCAGCACATACACGAACTGTGTACCGTCGTCTTGAGGAACTGAGAAATCCATTAACGTAAATGTTGAGGGATCAAACACAGGCGTTAGCGTCTTTATTTTCCAACCAACAAAACTTTGAAGCACGGTATCGCCAATCTCCTCCTGCATTTTTGGAGGTCGGCTGTCGTAAACTCGATCAACAAAATACTGTTCATCGTTCGCCGTGATCGTACACCCCTCATCAGAAGAGACTAAGCTAGACACGGACTCTTGAATAAATTCAATATTGGGATAATGTTCTAGAAGTGATTTTCCATGCGTGTAGAGTGCAGCAGCTTCGATCATGTAGTAGCACATTCTTGTCATGTGACGTACACGCTCTCCACTGTAGACCTTTTCCCAGGAAGTTAAAATCAAGTCATTCAGATCTGCAACTATCGTAGATTTTGGATGTGCCCAAAAGCAATACGTTTTATCGTTTTCTCCCTTATTAGAGGTATCAAAAACCAAAATGCGCATATCCTTCAATACACCCGTACGGTCCAAAGCATGGAGCAATAGTGTGTTTGAAGCGCCTAGGCCAATAAGTGCGATAGTTTCCAATTAAACGTAGTGTTTACCATTTTATAGATTAAGCATTAACACAACTCATTATAGATTGTTTTAAAAATAAATATCACTCAATACTCTGTCATGCAATTACTTAGGTATTTGTACTCTGTTTAATTTATTTTCAAAAAGAATGAACAAAAACTAAACCCCGTCGTTATAAGAGGTAGTTTAACCATTTAATAATTAATACCATGTCTTTAACAACAACACTTGCTAGCGTGACAGCTGGCGCATCGGCAGTAGATCTTACTGCGTACACAGACATTACCACGATCACGTCGTTTACTTTCTTCGTAGGGTGTATGGCGATGATGGCGGCTTCTGTCTTCTTCTTCTTCGAAATGTGGAACGTAGATAAAAAGTGGCGCACCTCTTTATTGGTGAGCGGTTTGATTACGTTTATCGCATTCGTACACTACTACTACATGAGAAGCTACCACTTCGAAACAGGTGACTCTCCGACGTTCTTCCGTTATGTGGATTGGACGCTGACTGTGCCATTAATGTGTGTAGAGTTCTATTTGATTACGAAAAAAGCAGGAGCGAAAATGAGCTTGCTTTGGAAGCTTATCGCAGCTTCTGTAATCATGCTTGTAACAGGTTACTTCGGTGAGACTATCTACCGCGAGCAGTCTGTAATGTGGGGTGTTCTTTCAGGTGCAGCTTACTTCTACATTGTGTACTTGGTCTGGAAAGGCGAAGTTGCTCAATTGGCACAAAACGCTGGTCCTGCAGTTGCTAAGGCTGTCAAGGTGCTATTCTGGTTTGTACTCGTGGGATGGGCAATCTATCCACTAGGTTACATCCTCGGAACACCTGGAGGTCTATTTGGAATCCAACTGGTATCTGATCCTGAAGCGGCTTCTGCCTACATGGACGTGGTATACAACATCGGTGATGCTGTAAACAAGATCGGGTTTGGACTCGTAATCTACTCTCTAGCTGTTAGCAGCTCAGACGAGAAAGCTGCGGCCTAATAAGATTCTTTAGTGTGTTTGGCCCCGTCTCTTCTTTTGAAGGGCGGGGCTTTCTTTGTTTGCTATTTTTATCTTTAGCGCTAATTAACAGCCCTTGATCGATGAAAAAGCAAATCACATTCCTCGCACTACTCTGCCTGCCTCTATTAAGTTTTGGTCAAAAAACCGGAGCGCACTCTTATCAAATCGATCTAACCACTGTCAAAAATGACCAAGTAAAGGTCACTGTAGACGCTACCGCAGCTGGATTAGGAGAGGCACCAAACAACATCTATACCTTTCATTTTCCCGCGACTATTCCAGGAACATACGCGACGCTGGACTATGGACGTTTTATCCACGAATTCCTAGCGTTTGATGCAGACGGCAACGTACTCAAGGTTAAAAAATCGAAGAATAGCTTCCGCATCTACGGAAAGCCTGTTCGTCTAGAATATTGGGCCGACGATACATTCGATTCGAAAATTCGAAAAAACAAAGTATTTGAACCTGCAGGCACCAACAATCAAGAGCGCCGTAATTTTCTTCTCAACCACGCCGGTTACTTTGGCTTCTTCGAAGGTCAAGAAGAACTACCCGTTACCCTGGAAATACTTAAAAGCCCCACGCTATATGGTGTAAGTGCTATGGAGAGCTACACATACGGCAATACTCAGGTCTTTAACGCACGTAACTACCATCATTTTCTTGACCGCCCAGTCATGGTTAGTAAGCCGGACACCACCAGTTTCAAGCTTGGCGGCGCGAAGGTGACGATCAGTGTTTTCACGGAAAACGGTCGAGAGTTATCCGACGAAATTTATGGTGCGGTAGAAACCAGCATGAAAGCCATAGAAGAGTTCTTAGACGGCGACTTACCTGTAGATAATTATGCTTTCATCTTTTATATCAAAGACTACACTGAATTCGAAGGACTATTTAACGGTTCGGAATTCAGCCTTGGGTTAATCCTCAAAGCTGTTCGCGAACTCTCAGGTAAGGGTTTCGGAGCTCTCGAACACGGAAACAGTTCAGTGTATTATCTGCCCGATTTCGGAGGGAACTCCGTATTAGAAGATATGGCCGATGTGTGTATCCATGAATTCTTCCATATCCTAACTCCACTAGGGTTGCACAGTGAAGAAATTGGCGATTTCGACTACATCGACCCAAAAATGAGCAAACACCTTTGGCTCTACGAGGGCATCACTGAATACTTCGCTGGCATCAGCCAAGTAAAGGGCGGGGTCATCTCGAAAGACGAATATGTTCGCAGTTTGCTCCGAGAAAAATTGGTCACCAGTGCCAAATTCCCGAACCATAAGATGTCCTTCACAGAGATGAGCGAAAACGTGCTTGAGAAGCCGTACAAAAAGCAGTACCTCCAAGTCTACCAACGTGGCGCGGTTCTAGGAGCACTCTTAGATATTCGAATCATGGAACTCACCGAGGGCAAAGTCAATTTACGCGATGTGATTCTCACACTACGCGATCGCTATGGCGCACAAAAAAGCTTTAAGGACGAAGAAATCATCGCGGAGTTTGTTGATCTTGTTCATCCAGACCTCCAAGACTTCTTTGACCGTTACATTACCGGGAATGAAGATTTACCGCTAAAAGAATACCTGAGCAAAGTAGGTATTGACTACGACCGCTCCTATGTAGGGCCGGTTGCCGCACACCCATTGCGCGACAACGATGTCAAGACCAAACGTCTGCGCGGCTCCAAGTATATGCTCGTTAAAAAGACAGGCAAAAAAGAACAACTAGGACTGCAATCAGAAGATCGTGTTGCGATCGTCGATGCTGTGCTAGAAACACCTTATGGGCCTATCGAAGAAGGCACCGTGATTCCGCTTCAGGTCATTCGTAACGAAAAAAAACTCGAACTACCCTACACGGTTCGCTACAAAGAAGGAGCGAAAGGTCATTTCATCCGTTTCCAACGCAAAACGACTCCTCAGGCACAGAAGCTTCAAAACATGTGGTTGGGCGATGGAATTATCGAGTAGGTTGTATTGGAAAAATTGAGCAAAAAACAAGGGCGGACTCAATTAAGAATCCGCCCTTACTTATTTGTTGTAGAACCTTTCTCACCAGCTCTACGTCGTTAACTCATGAGCAAATATGCGCAACCTCTAACTCCTACCCAAGGCACCTTGCCGGACAATAGTCGGACACTCGCTACAGCCCTTGAATATAGGCATCTAGAGAATCTGTCTTGCCCAAGTCAATCTTCTTTTTAAGTCGGTATTTCGCTTTTTCAACCGCTGCAGGGCTGACATTAAGCACCGTAGCAATCTCCTTATTGTTCATCTTTTGTCGGATGAGGTAACTCAATCGGATCTCTCCTTTGGTCAATTTCTCATGTACTGCCACCAGTCTCTCTGAGAACTCATCATGCAGATCTCGATAGTTCTGCTCAAAGTTGTCCCAGTAGTTTTCACTTTGCAATTCGCGGTTCAGCTCACGAATCAATCCGCGCAACATGGACACGGTCTCATCCGACCGGTTTGGCTTTGAGGTTTCCTGCTCTAAGCGCTGCTTAAATTCCTTAAGTAGCTCAACGCGAGAGGATGTTTTGAGCAACTGAAAGTTCAACTCGTCACTTTTCTCCTTCGCCTTCGCCTCCATGGCAGTGGCCTTTGTTGCGAGCAGTTCCTTTTCGGTTTCTAATAAGTGTAAGCGCGTTGCACGAAGCTGGCGTTCTTGAATCACTGCAGCAATGCCCGCGAAACCGAGGAAAGCTAAGAGTCCAAGCGACCACTTGAACCAAGCTTCTTGGTAGTAAAACGCTTCCTGAACAAGGTTCAGGGCCAGCACGCTGTGCATTTCATCAACCTCATTAAGAACACGGAATTCGAGGGTGTAGGTATTGGGCTCGAGGTTACTAAAGGAGACCGACCTACTTGATGGGTTCATCGGCGTCCAATCGGACGAAAGACCCACCAGTCTATATTCTACACGTGATCTCCTATTTTCCCCACCCGTGAAGAGTTCGTAGCGAACCTCGACGTTCTTGTTGCCAGGTTCTATATACAGGGAGCGTCGTGGCGCTCCTGAATAGTACACGCTCCCAGCGACGGGCTGATTATCTAAAGAAACTCCAGTAATGGCTATTCGGACAGACTCGACTGTGGTATCAGCGCGTGGCACAAACTCTACGAGTCCCTTGGCGCCACCGAGATAGAGGTGATCATCTATGCTTTTAAGGGCTTTGCGATTAAAAAGACCACACTGCAGGGACTCTTGAGAGAATTGGTCGAGAAGCATGCCTGAGGCGGCATCAAACTGCATTAATCCAACGCTCGTAAGTGCATATAAACTGCCCTGGTGATCTTCGACTGCATAACAAGTAAGATAGTCGTCGGGAGAAAGCAAGGTATCTATAGCACCTGTTGCATCTCTTCGATAAAGTCCACCCCCTTCGGTCCCTATGTACATGTAATCTTCGAATGCATGAAGATCAATCACTGGATACGGCATTGCTATATTCTCCGAGCTGCCGTCAGGCGCTATGGTGTAGATGCCTTGAAACTCAGTCGCAACCCAAATGTCGTTGCCGACGCGTTCTAGATCCAAAATATTTCGACCCAAGGCCCATGGGTCCTTCCACGGCATAGTCATCTGCTGACCGTCCCAGAGATACAGCCCGCCTAGCGTTCCAACATATAGAGAATCGCCTAAGCCGCCTTGAAGTGACCAGATATTATTATTTCCTAAGCCTGCACTAATTTCAGAAAATGCAACAAAGCGTCGTTGCAAACGACCTAAAGAGTCCACCACGAAAATTCCTTCGTTAAACGTTCCGACCCATACTTCATTTGCACCATTCCAGTATGAACTAGTGATTACCCTAGGGCGCTCCTCAAGCTCAAAGTCTAAAGGCAGCAGAGCATCTTGACCCCATCCATAACGTACTAGACCCTCGCCATCAAACCCCACCCAAAGTTCATTGCCCACGTGTTGAAGCGTGAGTGCACTTTGAATACTGGTGTAAATAAAGCGCGATGGTTTTCTGATAGGCTTGACGATCGATGTCTCTAGGGGCACTAAGGCGACGCCGCCATTGAATGAACCGACCCATAATTTCTCGTGGATGCGTGTGATATTGTAAAATTGGTCGGTAACTAAACCTTGTTGAGGATCCGTCTTTGTATACTGAAACCAATTCTCGCCATTCCAACGCCACAAACCTGCGCCGTCCGTACTCAGCCAGATTTCAGCTCCAAC
>CBFHKC010000011.1:0-1457 GCA_965656315.1 uncultured Schleiferiaceae bacterium
CGCATCTTCCGGAGAAGCCCTCTGTCGGAGGAGAAGTATCCAAATCGTAACCCCGCTTGGAAACAAGCGCTGTTAATTATTGATTTTCAAGGGTTACAAGAAAAGGTTCCAGTACCTCTCTCCGGCGGCCGATTGGGTTGCTTAGCGGGTTGATTTAGCGAAATGAGTTCTCGTAAATAACTGATATTGAGCGTATTGAATCGTTATACACAGTTCCCTCTCTCCGTAGACAGTCGTTTTTGCATGCGTCGAAAATACAGCCAAAAAGATGAAGTTCTGTGACCTCTAGCACGGAGCTAGGCCGCGCAAAAAGTGCACAATCCTTTTGCAGAAATATTTAACTCCGCTAAAGCTAATGCTTGCAGCCCTTGAGCCAATTCTACCGGGAGGTCGCGACACTCAACGCGATCACATTCCGTACACTTCACGTGCACATGATCATGCCTGTGCACCACGGAATCACACCCCGAACAAGCCGCATAAAATGACGTTCCGTTCTCTTCGAGTGCCTTATGGATAAGCCCATGATCAATCAGTAAACCTAAATTTCGATACAACGAAGTCCGATCAAAAGAAGCCAACCTCAGCTGAAGATCAGACTGTGACAACGCCGCCCCTTCTTGATTCAAAGCCGTCAATAACTCCACACGAATCTTGGTGACTCGCAAGCCTTCATTTTTCAATAGCAATGCAACGTCCATTCTAAAAATTTTGAATCCAACTCACATTCACCGAACGCCCCAAAGCGTCTGCGAAATAGCGTTGTCGGTTAAGATAATCTCTATAGCTGGTATTTGCGATATTCTCCACGCTCAACCTCAGCTGTGGCTCCACATTCCAAAGTTTTAACGTCCCGCCTACATTCAGATCGAACACATGATACGCAGCGGGTGGCGCCATAAAATCCAAACGTTCGTCCCAATGCGTTTGTTGCGCCGCATACCGGTGATCCAGCGCCAATTTCATGTTTCTCCACCCCTTCCATTCCGGCAACTCGTACCGCAAACTGTGCTGAGCGTTCAATGGCGGCATAAAATTCAGTGGTAGATCTTTCGTACGGTTTTCGCCATGCACAAACGCCCAAGTCGCCTCAACATCCCAATGCCTAGCCAAAGCGTACCTGAGCTTCAAATCTGCACCCCGCAACAATGCATCGCACTGCTCGTAACTGAACACAGGAAACGCTCCTCGTATCGTCAACCGAAATTCTTGCTGCGGTTGCAGATAAATATACCCGTCGAAATAGTGCGCATACCCGCCTAACTCCACGTGCAAACGATCATTCAACCGTCCACGAAGCTGCACACTGGCCTTTATTCCACGTTCAGAATCCAGCGCTATGTTTCCTTCTTCAATCCCGCTGACTCCCTGATGCAAACCAAACGCATACCGTTCATTAATTCCCGGCGGTCGTTCTCTCAACGCTAATTGAGTCAACACTTCCCACTTCGGATCTA
>CBFHKC010000011.1:1554-66836 GCA_965656315.1 uncultured Schleiferiaceae bacterium
GCCAAACGCATACCGTTCATTAATTCCCGGCGGTCGTTCTCTCAACGCTAATTGAGTCAACACTTCCCACTTCGGATCTAAACGGTACGCCATACTCCCCACCGCCGAAAGCATGTGCCAACCTTCCTGAAAACGCAGCACCTCTCGTGGCACATCCGTACTCAATGCCGCAATGTCCCTTACCGTATAATCATACCGTGCACCCCATTCTGCACGTATTGCATTTCTCTGCAACCTGCCCAACGCAAACAGCCCATTGCTAAACGACGTATAGTTCGGCAACAACGGCAAAATCCCAGTCTCTGGAACATTCCAGTTGTTCCGTCCCAGCATCTGCACTCCGATCTGCCAGTGCTCCTGATGCGAAAGCAGCACCTCGTTTTGAAAACTCAACTGCATCAAGCTCAGCGCTGGAAAGGCACTACGTCCACTCCGGCGCACATCAAACTCTTTTCGATCGTCTACCTGTCCCGCCAGATTCCACTCCACCTCCTTGCCCCTCCACTCCGTTTGAACAGAAGTCTTCAGCGTATGGTGCTTTACGTGTTGTCGCGGCGCTTCTATCCCATACGAAAACGCTTCTTCGGTATAGAACGGCACCTCGCGCACAAAAGCAGACTGCAAATCGGTCAAATTCCCAATGTGACTCCCACGCAAAATGCCAAATTCCGCATCGTAAAAACTGTACTGAACGACCCCTTCTGTGTGTTCACCCCACTGACGGCGTACCTCAGCATTTACATGTTGCTGGGCCGTCCCGGTGTTGTTAAGAAAATACCCAGGAGCGCGACGGTCGCCAAAACGCTTAAATGTCCCTCCGACCTGCCATTGCAACTGCTCCTTTCCTTTGAATAAACGTATATGCGTAGCTATGCCGCGGCCGTTCGAAACGAGCGTGGTACGGACTTTTCCATGCACGTGGGGGTCTACCGGGATAGGCGCCGCATCCATTACCACTAAACCGCCCATATGTGTCCCAGGATAACGCAAAGTCGCAGCACCAGAAACCACCGCAATCTCACCGGCGGCATTCACATCGATCTCCGGACTGTGATCCGTGGCCCATTGCTGGCCTGTCAGCATCACACCGTTTGTCACGATCGTCATTCTATTTCCGGACAGTCCTTGGACGATCGGTACCCCTACATCCGCTCCATTGCCCAGGGCACTCACTCCAGAGAGGGTCGAAAGCAGATCAGTGAAAGAAGTATGCTGCTGTTCGTCTAAAGTCAACAGGGCGATGCGCTGTTCTATAAGCGCACCCTCGTGATGGTCGTGGACATCTACTTCATGCAACATATTTTGATGATGCTCCATGGTTAGAGCGATGGAGGTATCTGCGTTGAGCTCAATAAGAAGGTATTGCAGCGGACAGCCGATGTGCTGTACGGTCAAATGATACGTTCCTGGGCAGAGGTGGTCGAAAGAAAATTGGCCTTGAGGATTTGTCCAAACTTCGCGCCCGACCTCCTGAACGTACACACTAACCTGTTCCATAGGGCTGCCGTCATGTACATCTGTGACCGCGCCCGAAAGATCTATAAAACAAGATTGGGCGGTAACTACATGCCACCACCCAATGCTCAATATGAATATGTAAATATGTTTACTCAACGATCACCTCAAAAACGACTTCAATATCGGTTTCTCCGCCCGCTTCGGTAAGGTCGCCGTCTGCAACACCCGGTGCAGATTTTGCAGGTTCGTGACGCAAAGTAACCGTGATGTTTTCTGTACCTGCCACTCCAGTGGTAAGCTCAAAGGACAGACCTACTGGATTGCCGTCATTGTCTTGGTCGAGGTAAGCAAAGTTTGCAGAACCTGTGGTGGCAAAGAAGAATTGGTGCTGCTCCGCTTCATCAAAAATCTCCGAAGTGATGTCTTCAGCAGGAGTCTCACTTTCATTTAAAACGGTGATAGCGCCTTGGTAGGTCGTATTTGCGAGGAGTGTATCCACAGTAATGACTGGATCATTCCCCCCATCACCATCGGCATCTACATAACTCAACGTCGCAGTATGCGTTCCACCATCAAGATCAATATTCAATGTGGTGATCAATTCTTCATCGTGCGGATCCACGGGATCTACGGGGTCACACGACCAAAGGCTCATCGCCATCACTACAGCAGGTACTACCAACCACTTTTTCATTCGGTATATACTTTTAAATTTGAAGCAAACATATCTTTTTTGCAACACTGTTGCAAAAAAGGTGTTCGAAAAATAAAGCCAGCTTCTCTCTGACAGAAAAACCGGCTCGTAGGTACTCTTTATGTATTCGGATTATTTGCTATCCTCGTTGATCAAGACAGGTGCATTCCCATCGGTGATGATCAATTTAGCATTAGGTGAAGCAGACAACTTCTCCAATACCTCTAAACTGCGCCACTTAATAATCTCATCGGAAAGTCCCTCCGCCATGGAGAATTTGGGATTCGAACCTACGACGTCTTGACTGCCCGCAAGGTATTCTAATGTCATTCATAAATGATTCGGTTTAGCTAAAGGTAAGTAAAATAGGGCATTGAATGGGTTTACCGTTATTCCGGCAATGGAGCGAGCCATGTACGGCATTTACCGTACATAAACTATTTACTGCATCAGCGTTTTTAACGGTAGCAATTGCGCTCTGAAGAGATCGCGATTCTTGAATTACGCATCATTCCATCGGAGGAGAAGTATCCAAATCGTAATACTGCTTGGAAACAAGCGTTGTTAAATTTTGATTTTCAAAGGTTTACAAGAAAAAGTTCCAGTACCTCTCTCCGAGTGCCTTTAAGTACGGTCTGTAGAATACTAATGGATATTTGATTAAACTCGTCAGTCTAGTACTTCTATTAAATAATGGTTCGAAAACCAGTTACTCCTTGCTGGAATTGACCTTAATCACCGGATTTTCAAATGAGACAAATATCACAATAGACGTATTCGATTGGATATTTTTTTTGATAGACGGACATTTGAATTGTTCAAAAACATCAATAACTAAATCTGTATATCATGGAAGATTCAACACAAGTCTACAGCATGCCAAGAATTGGCGATGTAGCGCCCGACTTTGAGGCGGTAACCACTACCGGAAAAATCAAGTTCTCCGATTATGCCCCAGGCAAATGGAAAATCTTGTTTAGTCACCCCGCAGACTTCACCCCAGTATGTACCACTGAAATGAGCGGCTTTGCAGAGCGTCAAGCAGAATTCGAAGCTATGAACACTGCCCTCATAGGTCTATCCATTGACTCTATTCACAGTCATTTGGCTTGGGTCAACAATGTTCGTACGAACACGGGGGTATACTTTCAATTCCCAATCATTGCCGACCTAGATATGAAAGTGAGCAGGCTATACGGGATGTTGCAACCTAACGAAAGTGAAACTGCAGCAGTTCGTGCAGTATTCTTCGTAGATCCTGAAAATAAGATCCGCCTGATTATGTACTACCCCCTAAATGTAGGTAGAAACATGGACGAAATCGTCCGCTCTTTGCAGGCGCTTCAATTCAGCGATGAGCACAAAGTGGCAATGCCGCTGAACTGGAAACCAGGTGAAAAAGTGATTATACCTCCACCAAAAACTTTGGAGGAGATGGATATCCGCTTGGCAGATGATAGCATTGAACGCGTTGATTTTTATCTCGCCAAGAAAGAAATCTAATTACACGTAAAGCCACAAATCAGACCCCGCGATTCCGCGGGGTTTTTTATTGCTTTTCAGCATACTTCGTAAGCGTTTTGTACCCTGGAGTATAAGGGATGCGTACCTACGACGTCTTGACTGCCCGTAAGGTATTCTAATGTCATTTATAAAAGATTCGGTTTAACTAAAGTATAGTAAAATTGTACATGGAATGGGTTTGCCCGACATACGATTATCCCCCCCTGCAGAAACTAAAAATACTTCGACGAAAATTGTATTTTGCAATTCTATTTAGGTTACCTATATTTTCTAATTATGCGATCCAGATTATTCTTAGCAATTTTTTTCGTAATGACTAACGCACATTTAGTTAGTCAGAACATTTTTACAAGCACCCTTCCTGTTAACGGCGCTTATGAATTATCGGAGACGGGAACCTCAATTAACCGGTCCAATTTACCAAGCGAGCTCGAAATTCCAACTGCATATGGGCTAAAGCTCATTCACTTTCAAACTGAAAATGAAGTAACCTTTGGTGACGTGACTCTTGTGAATGGTAGTATTAAAGATCAAAGGGTTCCGAGGGCAGGTATCCTTAATGCTGTACTCACTGTTCACCGAGAATCTTCCGTATTCACCATTTTATTTGAAGATCACGACGGTTCATTTTATGTTACCCCTACAGAAGATGGATCCAACAAATGGATTGTAAAAGAAAATAAGACGACCATTCCATGCGGCAATCATCCTTTGAATAAGTCAAACTTCCAAAAAGCAAGAATTAATGACAGCGCGTCGCATTTAGAAGAGCAGAGCACTACTAAGAAGAAGACAGTGGATTGTTCTCCAGCTGGTGGTTCGATCGTATGTACCGAGCAAGACTCGGTGGGAAACTTCGTTATTGATGTATTTATTGGTTATTCTAATGAGGCTGTGACTTATTTAGGAGGTGGAACACTATATCAAAACCATGCCGCTGCGCAAGTTCAATCGGTAAATCAAGCGCTGACTAATTCCCAAATAGATTCGGTTTATTTACGCCTAGTAGGAACAGCAATAAAAAATCACAATGGCGGTATAAACCTAACTTCAACAGGTCTCGACTATGTTCCAACACTATTTGAGAGCGAAATGATCTCTAGCGGAGCCGATTATATCTGCATGTACCAAGAATATTACAACACCAGCAGTTATAACACGGCTGGTGGTTGGGCAACCGTCCAAGGACGTAATTCTATTTGTATGGTTGAAGACAACACGGTCTTCAGACATGAAATAGGGCACAACTTTGGCTCTAATCATTGTAGCGGTGGTAGCACCGGTTACTCCTTTGCGAATGGATATGATAATGGCTACGAGAAAACAATAATGTGTGGAAATGACATTGGTTATTACTCGACTACCACCGTAAACGTAAATTCTCGTTCAATCGGAACCGCATTTAATGACAACGCAAGACTGTTGAAAGAACGCAAAAGTATTATTGCACAACATGCGACACATAGGATTGCCTACCATTCTAATGATCCATGCTTTGATCCAGGTGTCGTTGCCATAGATTTCCCAATTCATGTTCCACCCCTATCTGGCGATAGAATAGAGCAAGTACAGTTCGGCACCATCAACAATTTATCGACCGATGCTACATGTGAAGACGTGGTAGGCTACAGTGATTATAGATCTATTTCAACTTCACATTTAAGAGGGGATCAAATATCTTTTACCGTTACCAATGGTTGGAATTGGCCAGGATCGCAATCACATATGTGGATTGATTGGAATGCTGATGGAATTTTCCAAACCACTGAATTGATTGCTCATACCTATGGTAATCAAGTTTTTACGGGCACAATTACAGTTCCGCAATCCATAAGTCTCGGACCGAAAGTAGTGCGGATACGACGTGAATTTGCTACTAATCCGTATACACCGCATCCAGTCAACTCTTCGAATTACTCCGGTGGAGAAACCGAAGATTACACATTAAATGTCTATTCCGGTATCGGTTTAAATGAAAGCGATCAACAATATGCATTCGTTGTCGCTCCTAATCCTGTACTACATTCATTTCAAATAATTGGACCTTATGCATCTTTGGCTGAAGTCACATTACTCAATGCCTCGGGAATGAAAATTTCCACGTTTACTCTCGGCAAGGGACAGACAATAGATATTTCACATTTAAGTTCAGGCATGTATTTCCTAAAGTTCATGTATAACGGAAAAACACATAATTTGAAATTAGTTAAATAACTTAACCTCAATACTCCGTACCATCAACAATTGAGATACGCTAAAAACGATTTGGCTATCCAACACAAAGCCTATCCTACCAATGAAACTAAAAATCGTAGCTGTACTCAGTGCTTTGATGTTCGCTCACCTACTTAAGGCACAAGAATCCGACACGGCCCCAAAACTGAACTACAATATCCTATTAGACCCGAGTATTTCGTTTGGACCCATGTCTTTTGGTCTTGTTGAAGGAGCGCTAGGTTTGGAATGGCACAATCCATCTACACCAGACCGGCGCTGGAGTGTTAAGGGAAATTACGGCCAAGGCGATATCTATATCATTCCCGTTCAAGACTCGGGGGATTGGAACGGAACAGCCCACGTTTACTATTTAGAAGCCAATTACGATAAAAATTTGATGGCTTGGTACGGAAGAAATCGTAACCAGAGCGATGGTTACAAACCGCACAATCTCTTTTATCAGTTAGGGCTAATGGGAGGATTCGGTGATCAAAGAGTACATACTTTACACACTTGGGATTATTTCGAAGACCTACCGCTAGATGAAAAGCGTTTTGGACTATTCACCGGAATTCGGGTGGGAATTGGCTATAGATATAACTTCAAGAATAAGGCATACATCAACTTCATTCCTGTCGCTATCGCAGCAGGCTACATCGATATACGATCAACATGGGAATACGGCAGGCCACGTAACGGGTTTGAGCTACTCAATGTGAATCTGTTCGACTTTAGTTGCGCTATACCCTTGAATTAAGCGGACACATCTCACGAATCTAAATTTCGGGACTAAGCGATTTTTTTTCAATTTCTTCAGTGGTCAGAAGCTTATTCATCGTAATATTGCAATCTAACGAAGACATATTATGGGAGTCACTAAATCTGATCTATTCTCGGAGAAACAAAACGACATCGCGCGCTATGCGAAGGCCATTGCGCACCCCGCACGTGTAGCGATCATCGAATATCTTTTGAAGTCGAACGCGTGTATTAACGGCGATTTAGTTCAGGAATTAGGACTTGCACAAGCGACGATTAGCCAGCATCTAAGAGAGCTCAAAGAGATCGGAATCATTCAAGGCACCATCGACGGCTCCAAGGTGAGTTACTGCATAAATGCCAAAAATTGGTCGATGATCCGTGACCAATTCTCTGTGTTGTTCGACCAGTACTCTCCTACTGCCACGGATGAATGTTGCTAAAAAAAATTGGCCACAGCTATCGTAAAATCGCAATAAACAAATCATATATGAAACTTTCTGAAGTCAAAGACGCCCTCAAAGATCTCACGCAAGTACGCTTCGTATTGCCTGATGGCAACCGAGTACCCCAACATTTCCATGTAACAGAAGTGGGAAGAATCGAAAAGCACTTCGTGGACTGTGGCGGAACTGTAAGAAGAACGGCACTCATCAACTTTCAACTCTTCACCGCAGACGATTATGACCACCGCCTAAGTGCAAGTAAGCTAAAATCTATCATCGAGGTCTCTGAGAAAATGCTTGCATTAGAAGACCTTGATATCGAAGTAGAATACCAGGATCAAACCATAGGTAAATACCAGCTTGAATTCAAAGACGATCAATTTCATCTCGTAAGCACCAAAACAGACTGCCTCGCAAAAGACAACTGCGGAATTCCAGTTTCAGCACCTAGCCTCGAAGAAGAAGTTCAAAAATCAACATCAAAACAATGCATCCCAGGATCAGGATGCTGCTAACTCAAAATCATGTCTAACAATTTCTATCCAGAGCTTCTAAGCACTATTCAAGAAGCCCAGTCTCAATCCATTTCCCAGGAACGCAAGGCCGTTTTACAACCATTGATCGACTACATACAAGGCAAACGAGATCTGGACGAAATAGCGCATTTAAATTTCATTTGTACCCACAACTCTCGCAGAAGCCAATTCTCGCAGATCTGGGCGCAAACCGCAGCTTACGTGCACGGCATTCCGACCCAATGCTACTCCGGGGGCGTTGAAGTCACCGCATTTAATGAGCGTGCCGTTGCATCCATCCAGCGCAGCGGATTTCACATCGACGCCAGCCCAGGAGAGAACCCGCGTTACACCACCTATTTTGCCGAGGACGCAGCACCCGTCATCGCGTTTTCCAAGCTCTTTGATGACCCTATCAACGATGCAGATCAGTTTGCAGCGGTCATGACCTGTTCGCATGCAGACGAAAATTGTCCCTTTATTCCTGGCACGGAGCAACGAATACCCGTTCGCTACGAAGACCCAAAAGCCTTTGATGACACGCCTGAAGAAGGCGCGATGTACGACCAACGCTCGATGCAAATCGCGAGCGAATTGTTGTATGTTTTCTCTCAAATCAGTTAAAAAATCAAAGACATGTCCACACCTAAAAGACTCGGATTCTTAGATCGTAACCTCACCCTGTGGATTTTCCTCGCCATGGCGATCGGTGTGGGAATTGGCTACTTCATCCCTTCCAGCGCCGGATTCATAGATTCATTCAGTTCGGGAAGTACCAACATTCCTATCGCAATAGGCCTGATCCTTATGATGTACCCACCCCTCGCTAAAGTGGACTATAAACTGCTTCCAAAAGTGTTCAGAAACGTAAAAGTGCTCTCTATTTCGCTAGTGCTGAACTGGGTCATAGGCCCTCTGCTAATGTTCATCCTAGCGCTAGTTTTCCTGCAAGACTACCCAGAATACATGGTCGGGCTGATTCTCATCGGACTAGCACGTTGCATCGCCATGGTCCTCGTTTGGAACGACCTCGCAGAAGGTAGCAGTGAGTATGGCGCTGGACTCGTTGCACTGAATAGCATCTTCCAAGTCTTCGCCTACAGCTTTTATGCATGGCTATTTATCACCGTACTCCCTCCCTATTTCGGGTTTGAGGGCGCCATCGTCAACATCTCGATTACCACCATCGCAGAAAGCGTAGCCATCTATTTAGGCATTCCCTTCCTCGCTGGTATCCTAAGCCGATTCCTCCTGGTACGACTCAAAGGTGAAGCATGGTACCGCAACACCTTTCTTCCTTCCATTTCCCCTATGACCTTGATTGCCCTGCTGTTCACCATCTTAGTGATGTTCTCACTCAAGGGGGAGCTCATCGTTCAAATCCCTTTGGACGTGATACGCATCGCCATCCCACTGCTGATCTACTTCACCGTCATGTTCCTCATCGGATTTTTCATCAGTAAAGCAGCTGGGGCCAATTACGATAAAAACGCCGCCATCGCCTTTACCGCAGCCGGCAACAACTTTGAGCTCGCCATCGCAGTGGCCATCGCCGTGTTCGGATTGAACTCCGGTCAAGCATTCACCGGCGTCATCGGACCGCTCGTCGAAGTCCCTGCACTCATCTTACTCGTCCGTGTATCATTTTGGCTTCGTAAAAAATATTATTCGCCCCACGTGAATTAATTTTGCCGCTATGGAACACAAGAAGTCAGTCTACATCATCGGAGCCGGTATTAGCGGCCTAATCGCCGCTTATGAATTAGAACAAGCGGGCTACCACCCTACCATCATCGAGCAGTCTGATGCCGTAGGCGGTCGCGTAAGAACAGTTCACGTCGACGGACACGATCTAGACATCGGCTTCCAAGTCCTACTGAGCGCCTACCCCTTAGCCCAAAAGTACCTGGATTTGAATGCGCTCGAATTGCGCCAACTCGAATCTGGAGCACAAATCCACGTCGATGGAAAAACCTTCGTTATCGGGGACCCCTTGCGTAACCTGCGTCTTTTATTCCCTACCGTCTTTGCGGGCATAGGTTCTGTAGCAGACAAACTAAAAGTGCTGAAACTCAATGCTACACTCAAGAAAAAGAGCATCGAGGCCATCTTCAACTCACCTGAAACCAGTACCCTAGATTACCTAAAGGGACTCGGGTTTTCTGACAAAATCATCGCACGATTCTTCCAACCATTTTTTGCGGGAATTTTTCTAGAAACCGACCTGCACACCTCGAGCCGCATGTTCGAGTTTGTCTACAAAATGTTCGGTGAAGGGTTTGCCACCATTCCCAAGGATGGCATAGGTGCGATTGGCGAGCAGTTGAAGGCGAAATTGGTCCAGACTACCTTTAAGTTTGGTGAAAAAGCCACAGCAGTAACCGATACAACCATCACGCTTCAAAGTGGCGAGACTATTGCGCATCAAGGCGTCATTATCACATCAAATGCATCTGATCTTATCGCAAACCTTAAAGGGCAAGATACCCCGTGGAAATCGTGCATGTCTCTCTATTTTGAAGTAGACAGCACCACCATTCCAACGGAAACCATCGCCCTGATCGCAGATCCGAACAAACGCGCAAACAACCTATACGCCTATACGGATCAAAAAGGACGTCAAATTCTTTCGGTCACGAGCCTAAACTACCAAGGGCTAGACGAGTCAAAGCTTACCGCTGAAATAGAACAAGAAGTACGCGACTACTGTCAACCAAAGCACCTAAAACACATCGCGAATTTCAACATCAAAAGGGCCCTTCCAGACCTTACCAACCTCAAGCATACCAGCGAGCCAAGCGCCAGTCAGCTGACCGATAACTTATTTCTTGCAGGAGACGCACTCTTTAACGGCTCACTGAATGCTGCCATGGAAAGTGGACGACTCGCTGCTGCGGGGTTGATCGAGAAGAAAAGCGGGCTCTTCAGCTAGTCTATAAGCCTAAGATCCCCACCGAAGCTGGATGCTTTAATAGCCAACCCGTAAGACTTCGACGCGTTCTGATTGCCGGCAATACCTCGTGAAGTACCGTATCCGAACGAAACAGCACCATTCTATTCATCACCGGTTCTACTAACTGTTCCTGTGGACGGTGCATTTTCAGCGCTCCTCCATGCTCAGGTTGCCAATTTTCATTCAAATAAATCACCACTGAAATCATCCTGTTCTCTCGATCACCGAACTGGTCAAAATGGGCCTTGTAATAAGCTCCTTCGGGATATTTTGCCAAATGAAATTCATATCCACGAAGCGAAAGAAAAAGCGCCCTCGCAATAGCACCACGAAGCGCATCCATCCCTTTGAAAAACACCTCCAATTCCCCTTCTGGAAAACGGTCTAACCAATGCACGAAATCTGACCGAATCTCAGAAATCCTCGAACGCTCCTGTCCTGGACCTATTGAAGCGGCTTTCAGTAAATCCTCAGCCTCCACCTGTTGAAAATAACTACATACCACAGTTAAAACTTCCTGAGGTAAAAAATCATCAAGCACCACGAAGTGCCTTTCAGCGAAAAGGTCCATCGCATGGTCCCAAGTCGCACTCGTAAATTCAGGCCACATGTTTGACGCTACACTAGCGAAAAGAAGAAATTAAGAAAGCGCCCTCTGCCAAGGCTTGCCAGATACGAGCCCTGTGATAGCGCTTGGTGAAAGTACACTAAAAACCTTTGGACAATGCATTTGTTGAAACGCATATCTCCACAAAATCACGTATATTGGTCGAACGATGAAAGTGAACCACGTACATATCACATGGAGAGCCCTAACCACAGCGCTTTTGCTAGCACTTATAGTGCTCACCTCGCCGTGCTCGGTACGAAATCATCTCGAACGCATTCTAGAAGTTCCTACAACCGAAGTCTCGAACAAATCCAAGACGGCATCCTGTGCTGCCTTTGAACAGGCTTCACCATATAATCTCCAAGAATCGACGCTCACTCACTTGAGCTTTGAACCTGCCCCTACTATCGAGGAAACTCATAGTCCTTCCTTTACCTATTCGGCTGTACCGACATCCCATCAAAACGAGTTATTGCGGACGTTGAACGTCCCCTATTACATTCTCTACGGAAGCAGTAAATACCATCTCTAGGTAGTAATAACGCGCGAATTCACCCGGTATTCATCGGGTTCGCACCGCTTTTATTTTCACAAGTACTCTTTAAAATTTTTACCATGAAAACCTATTGGTTAAGCGCATTAGCGTTAGGCGTGGCTTTAACAGCTTGTAATACGCCAGAGGCAGAGTCTTCGGGCGAGCCTACAAAAATCACCATTCTACAAACCGCCGATATCCACGGCCAAGTCATGCCCCACAGTGAACTCTTCTGGGAAGACGAGCAAATCTCTTTCAAGACTTTGGGTGGACTGGCAAACATGAAAACACTCTTCGACCAAGAGCGCGAATCAAACCCAAATACCATCATTCTTGACGGCGGTGACCTCATTCAAGGTTCAGCAGTTGCAGCCCTTTCAAAAGGAGCCGCATTCGGCCCGATCGTGAAGGCTATGAACTATGACTTCTTAATTCCTGGAAACTGGGAAGTCGTTTATGGCAAAGATCAAATGATGAAAGTGCTTAACAGCTACGAAACACCCGTGATTACTGCGAACATGTTCCATGATGATGAAGGAAAAGCACCAATTTTCCCACAGTATTGGATCAAAGAAATTAATGGCAACAAACTAGGATTCATCTCGTACAATGATCCGGAAGTTCCTGTTCGTCAAAACCCATCTTTCTCAGAAGGACTAGATTTTGACCCGATTCTAGACAACCTTGAAGAATTGGTAACAAAACTCAAAGTAGACGAAGGAGTTGATATCCTTTTTGTGGTTACACACATCGGTATCAGCAAGCAATTCGACCTTGCGAACCATCCAGCATTAGCTCAAGTGGATTACGTCTTAGGAAATGACACCCACGAGCGCATCCGCAAACCGTTGCAGGCAGGTCATGCGAAAGTAACGGAACCCGGTGCATTCGCTTCGTTCGTAGGTAAAATGGTGCTCACCGTGCAAAACGGCGAAATCCTCAAAGAAGACTATGAACTCCTTGAGGTGGACCCTGAGGTATACCCTGCTGACCCAGAAGTTGCTGCAGTCATCGAAAATGAACTCGCACCATATAGCGATAACGTGAATGAAGTACTCGGCTATACCACCACCCCGCTCTACCGTTACTTCGTGGTAGAGAACCCGATGGACAACTTCATTACAGATGCTGCCTACTGGAAAAACGGTGTAGATATTGCGCTTTCTAACGGATTCCGTTTCTCGCCACCTATCAATCCAGGTGAAGCAGGAGTTGCACCCATCACACGTGGTGATATTTGGAACATGCTGCCTGTGAATGAAAAAGTCAAAATTGGTAAAGCCAGTGGTGAGCAGATTAAAAATTGGTTAGAGAAAGAACTTCATAATGTGTTTGCAGAAAAGGCATCAGAGCGCTTCGGCGGATGGGTGGTACGCTTTTCAGGAATGGAGCTGAAGTTCAACGCTAATGCCCCTCGAGGAGAACGTGTGCAAGACATTCATGTAGGCGGTGAGCCAATCGAAATGGACAAACTCTACAAAATGTCAGCTTGTCGTCGTGAAGGAGAGCCTTTACACATGCTTTGTCGTATGCCAAACACTGTTGAAACCGTAGTTATGGATTATACCATCCATGATCTTATCGAGGAATACCTTGCTCATGTTGACACCATTTCTCCAGTTCGTGATGGACGTGCTCAAGCCCTAGATTTAGGCGACAATGTACTTTCACAACTTCCTGGAACAGATTATCACTTCCACTAAACAAAATCACTCATGAAAAAAATCATTCTTTCCCTTGTCATTGCTGCCGGAGCCCTGCTTAGCGCATGTAATGCACCCGTACAGGAGCCAGTAACAGAAGCTGCTCCTGTTGAAGAGATCACAAACAACTACTTTGTGCTTAACCGCAATGTTCAGCAGCTCAAAGCGATCGGCAAAGCTGCCGGAGAATTGGCTACAGCAGATGCGGCTACCTATGGTGAGTTCAATGTCGTTATCTGTGGTAAAGCCGTTAAAGATTTGGCCACCGCCGAAACTATGGTGCCATTTATGGAAATTCTAAACGCGAATAACGTGAACGTGATTGCCTGTGGGTTTTCTTTAAAGAAATTTGAGGTAGACACTGCGCTCTTACCAGAAGGAGTAACAGTGGTTCCTAACGGAATCTTGTACGGTTTTGAACTACAAAAGGACGGCTACTACAGCATCACTTTGTAAAACTTTTTAAAACCCATTCTATCCCCTCTGAAGCATATTCGGAGGGGATTTTTTTATGTCTTAGTTCGATATAAATGCCGCAATCAAAGCCAGCGCTATACCAATCTGTAATGCGAATAATGAAACCCCCTGAAGAATACCTTTTTTAGAGATCTTCAGCAGTTGCGTAATGCGAATCTTCGCCCCTATAGCCCCCATCGCGATGATCAGAAGCCACTTGCCTATACCGGCCATAGATTCCGTAGCTGCCTCTGGGAGGAATTGGACCTGTGAAATGATAATCACCCCTACAAACAATGCTATAAACATCGGGAACTTCGCCTTCGAAGCACTGTCCCCTCTGCGCTTTAGGAAAAATAAGATCAACAATAAGGGCACCATGAATAAAATACGGCCCATCTTCACGATTACTGCCCAGTGTCCCACTTCATCGCCTAGAGTGTGTGCGGAGGCGACCACGTGACCGAGCGACTGTAATGTACCTCCAATAAGGGTGGCACTCTGTAAGGTCGAGAAATTAACAAAATGGGCCACTAGAGGAAGCCCTACAAGGCCGATAAGTCCCAACGCATTCACAATCCCTAAGGCAAGTCCTGTTTCCTCTTCAGAAGCCTCGACGATCGGTGCCGTGGCAGCAATCGCACTCGATCCACAGATCGCACTACCGGCACCTAAAAGGTAACTGAAGCGCTTAGAGGATTTAAAAACCTTTCCCAAAGCCCAAGACAAGAAAAAGGTGGAAAAGACCATAATCACAAGCAGCCATAAAATCTCATTACCCATCGTTTTTAAATGTACCGCCTGCAATCCAAAACCACTCAGAACGATGGATGCTTCTAGGACATGCTTTTCCACAAATTTTAATCCAGGTGCACAAGTAGCACCGTTCATAAATGTATTCCCAGCAACTGCGCCCAACAATAAGGATAAAAGCGTCGCCCCAACCATAGGGACATACTGCCCACCGAACTTCGCGATGAGTGCGATGAATATCGATATCGCCAAACCTGGCGCAAGTGAAATCAGTCGTTTTTGCATGCTTCGAAAATACAGCCAAAAAGATCAACTTCTGTGACCTCTAGCACGGCGAGTTATAGGCCTAATCCTATACGCAAACCTATACTAAATTGACTATCTGCTGGATCCCAAGCGTACTCTATCGCAGATCCGATGTGAATCACACCCAATAAAAAATCATAGGCACTTTCAAAATGCACTGAAGGTAGTAATTCGTCGCGATGCGCCCCTTCCCAAGTAACACCTGGACTAATATTCACCACCCATTCCGGGGTGAAGCGTTAACTTCCTACTATACCCGCCGTGAAATGTTTATGATCGTCAAAAATCCGCTCATAGCCCAAGCCTAGACCAAACTTCGATTCGCCAAGCGCCTTTACCATGTGCACATGTAAGCCACTTGTCCATTCGTCTTCAGCGATCATATAAACGGGGTTCAAAGCAACGCCTAATTATAAACTATGATCGTGATGCTCATGATGAGCATGTGCCGAGTATTCTTGCCCAAATAAGGCCGTAGCACCCAAGCAAAAGAGTACTGAAAGGAGGTTGTGCTTTTTCATGAGAAAGGGAACATTCATTAGGTTATTCTTTTTGAAGGGAACTCTTTCTGAAATAAGCAATAATGCTGAGCGTAAGCAGACTAATAGACAAGACATACACCCAATTTGGAATAGGTACCGGATCGCCAGCTGCATAGCTGTGTAGTCCAGACAAATAATAATTGACTCCAAAATACGTCATAACAATGCTTGCTAGTCCAACAAAAGATCCGACACTAAAGGCGAAGGCAGAGTTCAACTTCGGAATAAATCTCATGTGTAAAATAAAGGCATACACCAAAATGCTTACCAATGCCCAAGTTTCTTTCGCATCCCAGCCCCAGTATCTTCCCCAGCTTTCATTCGCCCAAACGCCACCGAGATAGGTTCCAATACTCAACATGTATAATCCACCGGTAATGGTCAATTCAGAAATAGCGTGCAATCGATCTATTTTCTTCTGCACCCAATCGTAGTTCTTCTTTGTTTGCACAATAACCAGACTTAAGATGATCATCCCGATAATTGCTCCAAGCATCAAAAATCCATACGAACCCGCTTCTAAGGATACGTGTATTGTTAGCCAATAGGACTTCAACACTGGTACTAAAGGTGTTATTTCAGGGTTTAAATAACTCAGCATCGCAATCAACATAAGTGTCGCCGACAAGATGTTCGTTGCCGCTAATGCCCCCCACTCTTTCTTTGAGAATATCAAACCACTTAATGCACTCGTCCAGCCTATATAAATCAGCGACTCATAGCCATTCGACCATGGTGCTCTGCCAGAGACATACCAACGCGCCGCTAAGGCCAATGTATGGAGGATGAATGGTGCAAAAGCCACGATATACATCGGTGCTTTTAACCTACCGAAGAGCTTCACATCCGGCATGAATACCTCGGAAAAAAGAAGAAGCAAAAACAGTAGGGCAAGCGCCCCATACAAGAGACCCAGTTTGTTAAAAGGGCGAAATGAATTGAGTGCAATCTCCAAGTCTTGTTGCAGAGAAGTAGGCAAAAGCGCCCCAGAAGTTTCCTTTTGATAGTCGATGAGCTGTGCTACATACGCGTCCGCTTTCTCATAATGCCCCTCACCTACTGCGTGATGAAGCGCCGAGAAGTAAGAGGTAAAAAACTTCGAGGCGAGTGCGTTCTTTTGGGTTCCATGGCTGGTGGCAGCGGTCCAAGTGTTGTTCGGATCTCCAGGCAGGGGTACCCACTTAAAAAATTGGCCAGCGAAGAGCATGTTTACGATGTTTACGCGCTCATCTAAGGCAATGACCGCCTTGTCATTGGCGTTTTTATCCGTCGGTTTCTTGCCTTGAGCTTCGCGAACGAGGTCTCGCAAAATATATTGCCCTTGATCGTTAAAGAATTGGTCATACGACACCAGCTTTTCATGTGTACCAAGCAACTCGAAGAGCACTGGACTTTTGCCTTGTTTGATCAGCGGCACAGCGTACCAATTTTCAGGATATAACGCTGCCGACAAAATGAATTGGTCAGCGGTCAAATCATCGATCTGTTCTTTCCCGCTAATCTTGCGCAATACCTCTCTACTCAGCGTATGCATAGGCTTTATGCGACCGCGAAAGTCCTGCACAAAAATGCGGCTCACTTTTTCAGCATGGGCCGAAGCAACTACCGTCGATTTCTCCCCAGACTTCGAAGGTTGGGCATGTAGCGTGGTGTTAAGCATCAAAAGCGCTATCGCCACCTTCAATGTACCACTCGCTCTTTTGCGTAACATGGCAAATCGTGTCGATCTAGAAAACAAAGCAAGTACCATCCCAAGGGTAAGTAAAATGTACCCGATATATGTAATCCAAGTACCATAAAAATCATGGTTGACACTTAAATACGAACCCATTTCATCTTGATCGTAAGAGCTTTGAAAGAATCGATATCCACCGTAATCCAGAATGTGATTCATATGAATATTATACCCCAATTCTTCTGAAGCCAAGGGATCTTGAACCCTTACCTCCGAAGCGAAAGTCGCAGGAGCATCAGTTCCGGGATACCGCGTCATCTGGAAATCATCAAGGGCAATCGAAAATGGCAGTGTCTTCTCGGTGCTACCAAACGTCACCTCAATCACATTTTCACCGTCGCGCACGACCACCGGCTCACCAACCCATCCCTGGGCACCAAACACCAAAATAGTATCGTTTAAAGTCGAACCAACTATGGCCAATTTCAAACCAACCGTGGAAGAAGAGTTGATTTTTCTATTCCCAGACTCCCAGGCAAAAGACCCGTTTGATTCGTAATCTGAGAACACAAATTGGCCCGCATTACTAGAATGCAACGCCCTGAACTCAAGAGGGTGCCAAACATTTGGAGGCAGCTCCGTTTCTGCCCCCGTGGCCATAATTCTACGATTCATCGCATACACGGAAGCTATCTCCAAACCGCCGCTGCTCTCACGAACGACAAATGGTCGATCAAAACTAGGCTTAGCGTTAGACCAATACATCGCAACATTTCCTTGTTGAATCGGGCTTTCTGGGGTCAAAACTCGTTCAAGACGGCCGTTGCTGCCACCGAACACAACCTGTAAAGCTCCCTTTCCACCTTCTTCAGAAATGATTGCCTTGGGATCAACGAGCGTTTCAACACACTCAAAACTAT
Organism: uncultured Schleiferiaceae bacterium; assembly: GCA_965656315.1. GTDB lineage: Bacteria > Bacteroidota > Bacteroidia > Flavobacteriales > Schleiferiaceae > UBA10364. The sequence goes on from CBFHKC010000011.1 coordinate 19,621, forward strand.
AGGTGCCAATAGGGCTGGATAACTCCTTGCTGAAGTGAGTTCCACCCGCTAGACTACTGGCAAAAACTTTATGTTCACTTTGATAGGCTTCTTCACCTCGTGCCACGCGAACTCCGATGTAGGTATCTCGTGATAAAACGGTTGCATTACTAGCGCCTTCACGCACGTGCAGCATTCCTTCCCATCCCCAGATGCGCGTCACCCCACTTCCAAGCAAAATGATTAGAATACTGATATGAAATAACAAGGTGGCATACTGTTTCCGTTTCATCATTCGAAAGGACTTCATTTGAAATAGTACACTACCTCCGAACAAGACTAACAACAATTCAAACCACCATGCTTGATATACAACCGACTGAGCTGTTGAGGTCCCAAAATCATTTTCCACAAATGTTGCTCCACCGACCGCGGCTGCAAACAGCGCTAAATAGACCAGTGCTGCTCGGGTACCCAAAATTGCAGAAAGAAATTTCATCATAATGCCACCGCGTCTTCAAGAAGCAGTTCAAATACGTACCCTGCTCCAAAGTCCTTGTTTACTACTACGACGCCCTCAAAGACGACCTCATGTCCCACTGGAACCACCGTCTGGGTAGTTAACACTACGTCTGACGTCCCCTGTAATGACTCTGACAAATGAATCCAGTGTCGCTTCATAATGTTTGCATTCACCTTTGTCACCACACCTTGAACACGAACTTTTTGTCCTTCTGCACCTGCTCCCTTCTCTAGAAACTCTGACGTACTCCATATATCACCACCTACTTCTGCAGTCACCAATGTACGTTCAACAGGCTCTGAATGTGCATCTGAGGATGAATGAGCTACCTTAAAGGAGGACACCAAAACCACTTCATCGAAGGTTCTATCCAATGCCGTGCTGCGATAATCTTTTTTAGTAAGTCCTTCGTGGTAATCCACATGATCCCCCTCCTGAACTTGCTGGACTCTGGTAATCAGCCAGCGTGAAGCACCTTCTTCAGCAACTCGAACGATGCTGTATTTACTTTCTGACAACACCTCTTGCACAACAGCGTGGTGATGCGCGCTTTTCTGCGAACCAGAAGTTGAAACGGGTTCTTTTGCCAATTCTTCTCCCCCTTCTGTGCTAAACACATTGGGAACAATAGCTGTCGACTCCTCTGCAGCGGTATTCGCCTCTACAGGTTTCATTTCATGACTTTGGCAACTTGCAAATAGCAAGGCAAGGCATAAGTATTTTGTCATATGTAGCTGGACTTTATTCATAACGCGTATTACTTTTTTCTGATTCGATAATTCATTCCTATCTGGACCCCAGGATAGATTTGACCATTTCTAGAAGACAATTCGAATCTAGTGAATGCCTCCAAATCCGCAAACCGTCGTGAGGATTCTGCCCCGAAATAAATACGGTCTGAAGTAGCAATGGCTGCGCCTTCATAGCCATAGTGTAACTGGCGCAAATAGATGCGGTAATTTCCTTGTTCGCCCCAAGAATTTCGATACTGTATCAAACTGATTTGAGTAGTGTAACTCGGAGCATTAGAGGTAGAGAATTGGGCGTAAAAAGAGCCCATTTTTGAAATTGGCAAACGATATCTTACCTGAATCGAGAGCATAGAGAACGCGCTTGGACTCGTACTTTGAGACCGTACGGTACCAGAAAGGCTTAGCCTCAGGTGCTGATTCACGCGGTGCGAATACCTCAGCCTATACCCCTGCTGAATGCCCAGATTAAACAAGAGTTGCTCGAGTTCTGCGTCAAACTGCTGATAGAAGATCCGTGGTGCTCTATTATCATAACTCAAAAACAGCCTTGCGTTTTTTGAAAGGCGATAATTTAGACTTGCAAACACGCCCGTTGGGACGATTTTTCTTTCCACATTCCCACCGTCAAACTTTTGATAGGTGTCCAATTCAAAAGAGCTATGCAACGAAAGTTTTTGATTCCAAACCATCGACCATTGGCTGTATATAAGCTGGCGATCTATTCCTTTGGCGCCGCTAGCATCGGTACCCATGAACGTTGCCCAACCTAAACTAGAAGTCACTTTTCTTTTCGACCATGGAACGGGATTAGAAACAAATACGCCAAACACAGGCTGATCCATTTGTAACCCAAAATTCTGATAGTTTGGTCTATACCCTGCTATAGCGTGAAGCTGCAAGGGTGTTTTAGCAGTGAGAGTCATTCCATCAATACTACCAAGGCTCGCGGCAAATCGCGGCACTTGCCTCCCTAGAGTGGCCTTCAACGCGTGTTGCTCGTAGCTTCCTGAGAGTTCATACATGTTCCACCGAGTATTTCCATCGCTTAGATACTGGCGAGCAATCCCCCTGCTGTTCCACGTGAATTGGCCCTTATTCGGATGGCCACGATCATAAGACAACGAGAATCGCTGCGCCGTGCGTTGCATGTCATCGCCATTTGCCCAGTTCGCATAGTAGTCGGATCCTAACCTAGCGCGAAAGTCCTGACTTACCTCTTTTTTTTCTACCTCAGCTAGCAGGTCACCCGATACATTGACCTGAACCTCTTCATTCACAGCCTCTTGGTCTAGGGGTAATTCCGGTGTTAGATCGGCCCTTTCAACCTCGGGAAGTCGGACTGTAAATATCGCGCCCGTCTCAAAGTCCAATTCTTTTTTCTCCACGACCACGCTGCGTGAACTAGTAGCAATCACAGGCAGCCAATGACCGTCTATCTCTAAACTATCCACATCGAAGCGCGCTCCATCTTCTACCTTAAGGTACAGGTGCGACGAACTTTGATAGCTGACCTCCGCTTGTTGTCCAAAACCAATTTTAGTCAGTAGAATCGCAAAGAACAAAATTGACGTACGCATTCCTTTAATCATCGCCATCGGGGTGACATTGGTAACACGCATTACTCTCGAAAACATAACCGTTCTCGTCATCATGCTCATCGGCTAGATCCGCTTGATCATTATGCTCATGGCAATCAATACAACTGAACAAGGCAAAATTCCCCTGATTCGTATGACACTCGGTACAACTGGACCACTCATTTTTATGATTCCCTGAATAAATGGGGAAGTATTGCGCGTCGTGATCTAAAAAGGCTGCCGGTTCCCAGCTCATTGAATTGTCATGGCAAAGGGCACAATCTGTCGGGAAACCGCTCAACTGGTGATTAGGAGCAGTTGTTGCATTAAAGTCGGCCAAGTGACAGCTCGCACATTCCGGCGATGCATCTTGATAGTTTCCTGTTGTATGGCACTCCGTACAACTCACATTTCCGTGTCCCCCTTCTAAAGGAAAAAAGGTGTGAAAGTTTTCTCCTCCCCAGTCCGAGGCCAAAGGATCGTGGCATGAGGCGCAATCCATACCAAAGCCGGCCGTCTGATGATTAGGCGCACTAGTCGCTAAAAAGTCTGGGGTATGACATTGCGCACAGTCTGTCCCCAACCTTTGAAATACAAGTTCATTGGCACCGGTATGGCATTCATTACAATCAGCAGTAAAGTGCGCACCGTCTAGAGGGAAACCGTTATCCTCATGTATGGACTGAACGTCACTCACAATCCAAAAAGCCGTGGTATGACAACGCATACAATCATTGCCTACCGAACCTTGATGGACATCAACATGACAGGAAGCACACTCGCTGCTGGCAGTTGTGAAATTCAGTGCATTGTGACAACTGACGCAAGAGGTCTCTTGGTGCTGCCCATCTAAATCAAAACCGGTCTGTCCGTGGTCCCAAGCAACCTCGTTAATGGTCCAGCCTTCCGCATTATGACAGCTCGCACAGTCGATGGCAAAGCCATTTCCATGGGGATGTTCAGTACTTTGACCTGCAGCCTCTAGGAAAAAGAGACAACACAATATTAGGATCCGTGACAATCTATACATTTGAGTTGATTCGTTTTGTACAACACTGTAGTTGTGCCGTTATAGTTTTTCTCGGTATGACATGCCTTACATGCTACCTCAATATGTTTGCCTTCTAGTGGGAATCTAGATTCGTTATGATCAAAATGCACCGGTGACCAGGCGTCTACAGGGCTATGACAACGGGCGCAATCGTTTTCGGGTTCTGTGTTGGGGGTAAGAAATTGGCCAGCATGAACGTCCTCATGACAGGCTACACACGACATGTCCATCGGTGCAAAAAGCTGTTCCTCTATTCCATCAGGCATATGACAAGAAGCACAAGTGGCCTCCTGATGCAATCCCTCAAGCGGCCATTCCGTGCGGTTATGATCGAAGGTTATCGCCGACCAATTGCTAGTTTCATGACAGGTTATACAGCCGTTATCTGCGGTAAAAGAACCCTTCAAAAAACCCTCATGCACGTTGTCATGACACGTGATGCAATCGTTTGAAGCGAACTTAAACGACCACTTTTCCTCTTCCTCTTGGTGACACGCAAAACAGGGGGTCGCTAGATGCGCGCCCTCAAGCGGGTAGGCACTTTCTTGATGTTCTGCAATACCATAACTAGACCACGTAAATGACTTATCAATGGAATGACATTCATCACAATCGCGAATACCGCCTTCCGCCAATTCAAAATCACCGTCGTGATAATCATCGTGGCAATCTGTACATCGAGCAAACGGCAGATTACTATAGGATGATGAGGTATGGCACTCTTCACAAGCTACCTCTAGATGCTTACCCGTTAAGGGATAACGTGTACGATCATGACCAAAGGTTGATTCAACATCCTTCACGGACCAATTCCAAATACCGTGACACTCCGTACAGTTTTGACCAAGACGTCCATCATGATGATCTTCATGGCAATCTGTACATTGATCAAATTCGATGTTGACGTATTTCGCAAATACCCCTTCATCATCGCTCTGATCGGAATGGCACTCCTTACAATCTATAGAACTGTGCGCCCCGGTAAGTCGGAAATCTGCTGTGTTGTGATCAAATTCTGAAGCCGGTATCCAGTCCTCCATACCGTGACACTGTAAACAATCATCGGCCAACTGTCCCCTGTGCTGATCCTCATGACAGCTCAGACATGCCGTTTCTAGACCGAGGTAAGTGCCTTTTAACTCGGCTACCTCAGTAGTAGCGATGTGTTCTTTTTGATGACACTCTCGGCAATCTACCTCCTTGTGCGCCCCCAAAAGTTCGTAACCGGCGAGCGTATGATCAAAGCCTACTGAGTCAAAGCGTGTAGCATCAAAAGCCCTTCCGTGGTGCTCACTATGGCAGTCTACACAACTCTTATCTAACACTTCGCTACTACTGTGGTAGCCTCTTTGCATGCTTTGAAGCGACTCAATCTCAACGTGACAATCTAAACACTTGGTTTCGTTGATCGCAGACCCCAAATCATGGCACTGCGTACAATTCTTCATCCCCTCAAGATGCGCATGTGCTTGACTCAAATCACCAGGGGAGAATTGTCCCCACAGCTGAGCGGGTAATAGCGCAATGCCAATGACTAATATGAAGCGTTGAATGATCATTTACTGTGCTTTCGAACGGTTTTGCCAAAATGTGCCTTGACCTCGATTCCTGTGTTTTTTAAAAACGCATTAGGCAGCTCCCCTCCTGCAAAAATGAATACTTGATCATTTTTTAAGCGTCGTGGAGAACCTCCTATTTCTAAGGTAATTTCTTTTTCCTCAATTCGCGTAACATTCGAAGTATAAATAACTTCGATTTTACCACGGTCAATCGCTTCATTTAACCTCGATGAATTATCCGGCTTTATCCTAGAGAAAGATGATTTTCGATAACTCAGCGTGACCTTGTTATGGTCCATCAACAGCATAGCACTTTCGACCGCACTATCCCCTCCTCCAACAACGAGGATATCAAGATTTTCATAGAGCTCGGGTTCTATGAGCTTATACGTGACTTTCGGTAAATCCTCTCCAGGCACACCTAGCTTGCGGGGAGTACCTCTTCGTCCAATCGCCAGCAATACTGCTGAGGTATGAATAGATTCTTTTTGATCAATCTTCACTTCAAAGCCCCCATCCGACGTCTGAATACCCGTCACTTTAAAGCCCTCGTCTACCTTAATGTCGAAAATAGCTAAGGCGGCCTTCCAAATATCCAATAGCTCTTGTTTAGTGGTATTGACCAATTTTATTTTGCCATATCCAGGAAGTTCCATCGGCTTTGTCATCACCACCTTCTGCCTTGGAAACGTAAATACGGTTCCTCCAAGCGACTCTTGATCGACTATTCTCACCTGTAATCCAAGCTCTCGTGCGCGCAAAGCTGCACCTATTCCGGCAGGACCAGAACCCACAATAACTAGATCCGTCTTTGCTGTGCGATCTGTTCCATTTAAATACGCGGAAATCCCCTCTATTGCCTGCACCCCTTGCTCCGTAGCATTTTTGATAAGTCCCATACCACCAAGCTCTCCCGCTATGAAAATTCCTGGCACATTACTCTCGTAGTTCGGCATAACGTGGGGCAATTCTACACCGCGCTCCGCAGTACCAATCCGCAGTGTGATGGCATCTACCGGACACGCTAAAAAACAGGCGCTATGACCGATACAACTGGTTGCATTAATAATCGTCGCCTTTCCATCTACAATACCAATCACATCTTTCTCTGGACAAGCCGTAATACAAGCACCCGAGCCCATACAAGCGCTAAGATTAATGTGCGGATATAGTGAGATCGGCTCGAAGGTTCCGATTTCCTTCGCCACCTCCACTTTTGCAAGGGTGGCAGAGCTTTGTTTGTTCGCCTTACGGACATACACCCATACGACCATAACTACAAAAGCCACCGTTACTCCATATACTGCCCATTCTATTATTCCCATAATCTAAACCCTAAAAGCAGTGTCGCGACGACATGTACGACCACGACCACTAACATGATTAAGGCAAACGGCTTGTGTGCAATGTGCCAATACTTAAAAAACTCTTGGTTCCTCTTCAAAGAACGCAATTGGGCTTTCAAACGTGATGCTCGCGCTCTATCTTCATCGGAAGGAGCCTCAAGTTGCTCTAATCGCTGCAATGCCACAATAGCATCAGTATGGGTCAATTCACGCCCTTGCCAGTCCCTAGGAAGTCTTATGTATAGGAATCTCCCTACAACACCACTCAACACTACAATGACCATACTCCAAAATGCCACCGAAACAATGCCGCCGAACTTAAATGTGGTATGGAAAAGAACTAAAATGGGTCCAAGAGTACACAGGAAAATGTGAAACTCAAGAAGGTATTTCAAACGAACCCACCCTGTCAACCAGCCATATTTTTTAGCGAGAATGTACATCACCACTCCGACCAAAATCATGGCCGTACCCACTATGCCAATACCATGTCCAAAAGCCCCGGAAGCCTTTAACGCAGCGTGCTGTTCGCTATAAAATCGCTCCTCTAGCGGAAGACTATAGTACGCTTTGCCAAGCACCACAAAATACACGGTAGTAAGTACGGTGATCACGACATAGAGTATTCTAAAAATTCTGGGCCACATCATGGAACGCTATAAGTTTAGGATATAAAAATTACTACATTCAATTCAGTTACTCGCCTCCCGAGACTAAACTGTACGCTCTATTCGCCATACGCACTACAACGGGCCAATCGACTCGATTCTTTTCAGCACAAGTGAAAGAAGCTTCGTTCGAGGAACTAGCGGACAGCACGATGTCTGTTCTCACGAAATTTCCATTTGGACGCTGTTGTATAATGAAGGCTTGATTGCCTTCGTACAAAACGGCAGAAAGCGGCACGCTCCAAGCCTCGGCACCGCGCACGTTGACGGCCACCTGAACTGGTGTTCCACTCTTTCCATCAAACGAACCATCGATATCAATCCATACACTGCTGGTGTTCTTGTCTGTCGAACCGTCTCCTACAGCTGTAACGTAACCTTGAACGGCACCGTGACGTGAGTTGATCCTTACGGTATCATTGCTTGAAATCTGCTCGGCCAACGCTGGAGTGAGCTCTGCGGTAACTCTTTTCATGCCAGCATCTACAATTCTAACGAGCGGACGTTCACTAGGAAGATATGCCCCGGCAGATACCAAGAAGGACTGTAACTGCCCGTCTATTGTGGCATATACCGGGATTGAAGGGAGTATGGTCTCTAAGTTTTCTGCCTGTACCCCGAATGAAGCAAGCACTGCTTGTGAAGCTGCTAATGCGCTTTTAGCTTTGGCGTGAGCGAGCTCCACAGTATTCCACTCTGACTCGGAAGCTTGACCATTAGTACGTAAGTTTTTCCAGCGTTTGTAATGCTGCTGGCTAGCAGTAAACTCAGCCTTTGTCTGAAAATAGTTGCGCTGATATTCAATCAAATCTGGATGTGAAATCTCCGCAATCTTAGTCCCGGTTTTCACCCAAGTTCCTGGGGCTTTGTAAAATTTCTCTATTCGGACAGCAATGGGGAACGAAATCTCTTGCAGGCCTTGCTCCTGGAACTCGACTACACCGGGAAAATTCAACTCGAGTTGACTCCTTTTTAAAATTGGTTTTGACAACTCCCAAGCAACGGGAGTCTCTTCAACGGCTATTGTATCAGATTCGACTGCCTCGCTTTGACATTGAACCAAACTTAGAATTGCCACTGTGGCAAGAATATATGCTTTCATCTTATTTCGTTTTGTTGTAGAAGTTCCATTCCTCAACGACCGCTTGGCGCGAGTAGAAATGCTCTTCCATTAAAATCTTGTAATCGTAATACGCAGACATGGATTCCCAAAGGCCTTGAAGGTCCAATCCACCGGCTTGGTATACCTCCCAATAGTTCACTGGTACGGCATGTTCATCGTGATGATCTTCCTCTGCCCAGCGTGTAAGATCACGCGCTAGTACCTGGACATGATTCGTCCATTCTCGGCGTGCTTGCTCGTAGCTAATCTCAGCTTCACTCACCGCTATTTGGCGCTCACGAACTTTACCCGTGTACACGTTTGGCGCAATAGGAATTTGCGCTGAAACCGTGAGTCCTGTAAAACCTGCTACACCTTCTAAACGCTGACTAAATGTCCCAACACCAAACTCAGGCATCCAGCTGCTGCGTTCTAACCTTAAAGCATGCTGCATTACCGCGAGGGTGCCGTCCTCTAGCACCAAAAGCAAGGAAGAATTGGCATCCACCAACCCAGGAACCGGTACTACTGCAGTAGGCTCGTTTGCCGTCCAATCAAGACCGGACCAGCCGACCCTACTATTTAATTGCGCACGTTGCTGATCAGTAGCTTTTAACCACTTTTTAAGTTCGTGGTGCAATTCTTCAGTCCATACGTTCCATTGCAGAACATCTCGCTGCGGTAAGATCCCCTGCTTGGATTGGGCCTCTACGCGCTCAAGGAGCGTTAACGCCTCGGCATACTTTCGTTTGAATTGGTCCAAGATGGCCTCATGCATTTGCAGCGTATTCCATTGCTGACGAAGGCTATAGCGCTCCAACTCCTTCATGTAGGCTCCTTTATTTTCGGCGTCTTCAACCTTCGACTTCTGCAATGCATAAAGCGCAGGCATGGCCGTTAACGAAGGCAACATCCATTCCAGTTGCAACCAATAATCCGTTTGAAAATCTCCATTAATCTCTCCTCGTTGCATCGATGCTTGAAGTGGCGCAGTCCATTGCGAACTGTTTGAAGCCTTTACCTTGCCCAGAAACAGTTCCGCCCGTTGCACACCAAACCCTGAAACTCCAAGCTGCTGCATCGCCTCGTCTAAACTTCTCACCTCTTGCGCATGAGCGAATTGAGGCAACATGATCAACACAAGAGCTACACGCGTAATCATCTTCGAGGATAGGCTGCTGAACTTGTAATACACCACTGGCAACACCACTAACGTCAGCAACGCTGCGGTAATCAATCCACCGATAACCACAGTCGCTAGAGGCTTCTGCACCTCAGCACCCGCGCCTGTCGAAATAGCCATTGGCACAAAGCCTAACGCTGCAACAGCCGCAGTAATCACCACCGGACGAAGACGCTTTACAGCTAACGCTATAATCTCCTTCGGACCTGAGCCCTTGTATTCCTTCAATACGTTCACCATAACAATACCATTAAGCACTGCCACTCCGAACAATGCAATAAAGCCTATCCCGGCACTTATACTAAAGGGCATGCCTCGTAGCGCGAGCGCAGCAATACCACCAATCGTACTCATAGGGACGGTGATGAACACCATAACCGCTAAACGAGGATTACCAAATGTGATGACCAGCAATACGAAAATCCCTAGCAATGATACGGGCACTGCGAAAGACAAGCGAGCCTGAGCATGCTGCAACTGCTGGAAATCACCTCCGTATTGTACATAATAACCTGCCGGAAAATCTAAACCCTCCATACCGGCTTGAATGTCCGCAACAACACTCGCGATATCACGACCACGTACATTCGCACTCACAACAATCTTTCGTTGGCCATTCTCCCGAGAAATCAAAGCAGGTCCTTGCCGATACACCAGATGAGCGAAGGCTGACATTGGGACGAGCACTCCATCAGCACTTGGAACAAAGAGATCGTTTAGATTGGGCTGACGGCGAAAATCTTCAGCATAACGAATCACTACATCGAACTTGCGATCGCCTTCATAAACGGTACTTACTGCACTCCCTGCGAAAGCAGCTTCAACAACACTGTTGGCCGCTTCCACAGTTACCCCGTGTGTGGCCATCGCACTGCGATCATACTCCACTTGTCGCTGATTCAGACCATCAGTTTGCTCTCTTTTCACATCTGTAGCGCCTTCCACGGCCCCTATCACAGGAACCATATAGTCCGCATAGTTAGACAACACTTCAAAGTCTGGACCGAACAATTTCACAGCGATATCACTCTTGGCACCGGAGATCAACTCATTAAAACGCAGCTCGATAGGTTGGGTAAACTCAAAAGAAGCAAAGGGTATTTCACGAGCAAGCAGCGCATCCATTTCTTCGATCAACGCCAATTTCTCTTCGCCACCCATTTCTATATCTGGGTCCATAATAATCATGATGTCGGCCTGTTCTATGCTCATAGGATCTGTAGGAACCTCTGCAGTCCCAATTTTTGAGACCACATGATGCACCTCAGGAAATTCATCCATGAGCAACCGCTCTGCAGCTGAAGAGGTTGCAATACTCTCCTCCAATGAGGTCCCGGTTGGAAGCTGAAGTTGAACGGCAAGATCCCCTTCGTCCAATTTCGGTATGAACTCACTACCCATCGAAGTGAATTTCCAAACACTTCCAACAAACACCAGGACAGACACCGCCATAACGAGCTTTGAATGGCGCAATGCCCACTCGAGCGACGGCACGTAACGCTTAGTTAACGCGGCAACTAAGAATTTACTGTACGCCGGCTCCACAGTTCCCTCCTTCTTCATGAACAGGGCCATCATCGCAGGCACATAAGTGATCGACAAAAGCAAAGCCCCAATCAGTGCAAAACTCACCGTTTGCGCCATTGGCCGGAACATTTTTCCTTCAATGCCGACCAAGGAAATAATTGGCAAGAAAACAACCAGAATTATAAGAACCCCAAACACGGCCGATTTGATCATCTCCACCGACCCATTCGACACTGCGTCCTGAAATTCCTCCTTTGTCAACTTCTTACCCAATTGCTGGACCGTTAAAACAGCTAATACGTGTTCAGTTACAATCACAGCGCCATCCACGACGATACCAAAATCGATCGCACCTAGCGACATCAGATTCGCACTTACACCAAAGTAATTCATTAATGTAATCGCAAAGAGCATGGCCAGCGGAATCACAGAAGCCACGATCAGCCCCGCACGTAAGTTTCCGAGCAAGAGCACCAAAACCAAAATCACGATCAATCCACCTTCGACCAAATTCTTAGCTACTGTAGCGGTGGTACGATCTACTAAAGCAGAGCGATCGAGATAAGGCTCGATAAATACCCCCTCAGGTAGGCTTTTTTGCACGGATGCGACACGATCTCGTACCTCGCTGACAGTGGCATGTGCGTTTTCCCCCTTAAGCATCAGGGTAATACCTCCCACGACTTCCCCAAGTCCATCCATGGTCATTGCACCAAAACGCACAGCACTTCCCACTCCTACGTCAGCTAGATCGCTCAACAAAACAGGAGCCTTTTGATGACCTACTCGAACGGGCAAGGACCTCAGCGCTTCGATGTCGGTGATTCGACCGTCAGCACGAACAAAGAAACTTTGATTATTTGCACTGTAGTAACTCCCTCCAGCACTGTGATTACTTTCCGCAATGATTGCGCTTAATTCCTCCAAGGAAACTTGGTGCTTGGCCAATTCTGATGGATAAGGAGCTACTTCGTATTGTTTTACGAAGCCCCCGAAGCTCGAAATCTCAATGACTCCTGGAATACCGCCTAGCTGTCTTTTGATGATCCAATCCTGAATGGTGCGTAATTCCGTGGCTGAATACTGCCTTGGCGCATCCGCTCTAACGCGAAGCACGTACTGATAAATCTCTCCAAGGCCGGTGGTGATCGGCATCATTTCAGGAATTCCAAGCTCCATAGGGATTTCTTGCTTGGCGATGTCCAATTGTTCCGAGACCAGTTGCCGAGCGCGAAGGTCTTCCACCTCCTCATCAAAAACCACGGTGAGAATGGATAATCCAAATTTGCTAATGCTACGAACCTCTTCGACACCAGGGAGGTTCTGAACGGTCAATTCTAAGGGATAGGTGATGAATTGTTCCACCTCTTCCGCGCTGAGCGCAGGGCTTTGTGTGACAATCTGCACCTGATTGCTGGTGATGTCAGGTACTGCGTCTAATGGAATTTTGGTTAATGAGAATACTCCTGATCCTATGAGTAATGCAATGCCGATTCCGACAATAAAGGGATTTCGTACACTGTACGAGATGATTTTTGCTAACATGTATGTTTTGATAAAAGGTCGTGTACTCGAAAAACGAATCAAGCCACAGTTGGGGGACCTCTTACCTCTAAACAGGAATAATGCTCACCTTGAAGAGAAGGCGAAGTTGCACCCCAAACCACTCGAGTGTCGGCTTCTAAAACAGAAGCATGCACAGCAGGAGTATCGAAGAACTGCAAAGAATAGTCAATAGACGGTAGGGTGATTTCTTCCAAATGTCGCTCACCTAAATCCAGCGAGAACATGTGTAAGAAGATATTTTCTTGTGGATTTGTCGTTCCGCTAATTCCTTCTACCTCATTCGAATGGACATGTGGAACTAAACTATGCCCTATTGTAACAAGGGCTGCAAGCAGCACAGCGCATTTTGATAAGTAGTTTATAAGTCGTTCCATCCTACCAAAGATAGACAATTCCTGGAGGAACTCCATAACATCACCTTTGATTACAACGGAGAATCGAGTAGCTTCGAAGCGTGATAATCTTCACAAAAAGTATACATCGCCAAAGCTCTACATATGCTCGATCAAAGTCCTTTCAAAAATCTTAAGCAGGACATCCCTAGTTCTCTCGTCGTATTTTTAGTTGCACTTCCGCTCTGTCTTGGTATAGCCTTAGCTTCGGGAGCCCCACTATTCTCGGGATTAATCGCAGGCATTGTAGGCGGTCTTATTGTAGCCCCACTAAGTGGAAGCCCGCTTGGCGTGAGCGGCCCGGCGGCGGGATTAGCCGTTATCGTGTTTAGTGCGTTAGAAGACTTAGGCTCCTACCCGATATTTTTAGCAGCGGTAGTGGTCGCTGGGATTGTACAAATCTTGCTCGGCGTGTTGCGTGCAGGAGTCATCGGGTACTACTTCCCCTCCTCGGTCATCAAAGGAATGCTGAGCGGCATCGGAATTATCATCTTCTTGAAACAAATCCCACACGCTTTTGGATATGACGCGGATCCTGAAGGTGACCTTGCATTTATCCAACAAGATGGTCATACTACCCTTACCGAGCTCAAATACATGCTTGAATCCATCAGTCCATCTGCCACATTAATCGCAGTACTAGGCCTCCTGATATTACTACTCTGGGAACGTCCTTGGATGAAGAACAAATCGTTCACGACATTAATCCAAGGTCCACTAGTTACGGTAGCCTTAGGTATTGCCTTGAAACTCTACTTTGACGGCATGGAAGGATGGGAATTGGTCGGCAATCACTTGGTTTCCATCCCTGTTACTTCTGGATTTTCTGGTTTCGCTGGCCAATTCACCACGCCAGACTTCACCGCATTTCTCAACCCCGCTATCTACACTCTTGGTATCACTATGGCCATCGTCGCATCACTTGAGACACTGCTCTGCGTCGAAGCCACCGATAAGCTCGATCCATACAAACGTGTAACGCCTACCAACCGCGAACTTCTCGCTCAAGGTGCCGGAAATATATTCAGCGGCCTTATTGGAGGACTACCAATCACCCAAGTCATCGTACGCTCCTCTGCAAACATTCAAAGCGGCGGTCGCACCAAGGCCTCTGCATTTCTTCACGGTGCGCTTTTATTGATCTGTGCATTTGCAATCCCGAACATTCTCAACCTCATTCCACTAAGTGCACTAGCAGCCATTCTACTCATCGTAGGGTACAAACTCGCTAAGCCAATGATGTTCCTATCGATGTGGAAAAAAGGACTTTCCGAATTTGTGCCGTTCACTGTAACGGTCCTAGGTATCGTATTCACGGACCTTCTCTCGGGTATCGCCCTTGGCCTTGCTGTTGCCATCGTTTCTATCCTTTGGGACAATTTTAAAGTCCCATATAAGTTCGATATTAAAAGTTACACGCCTGGCGAACCCATCAAAATTGAATTCTCCGAAGTCGTTAGTTTTTTAAATAAGGCCAGCATTCAACACACCCTGAATACGGTCCCCAAAAACTCCTCATTAATCTTGGACGCATCACAAACCCTTAGGATGCACCCTGACGTTTTAGAAATCATCGAAGAGTTTCAAGTGAATGCCGCAACAAAAGACATCGATATTACCTTCAAAGGTTTCGACGCAACGGTTAGCGAGACTCCATTAGTCGATTTCGAAGAACAAGTGCTCAAGAAAAAACGCCCTCAGCGCAAACGTCTTTTATCCCTGATCGCACGTAAAAAATAGACCCAACATTTTGTCTACTTTTTTCATTTTGGCTTCTCCTTTTGAGAATTTTCTCAAAAGGAGAGGAATATCATTTTCTAAAACACTGTTTTTCAGCAACATAAAAATTTGGCACGGCTTTGACTTTTAGAGTAGCAAATAACACTACTCATGAAAAAATTATTCATCGTCGCAGCAGCCTTAGCACTCTTCGCCACATCATGTGCCAAAGACGACCTAGCGCGTCCAATTGAAGAAATCGTCGCAACAGACGGCTCTGACTTCTATTCGGACGAGGCCGTTCAAATCAGAACCTTCGATTTCAATCAGCATAAAACTTGGTCCGGTCAAATCATCGTTAATGGCTACGAAGGACCACTTCCAGGTATTCCTTTAGAGCTCTACAACGGTCAGGAGCTCGTTGAAACCGGATGGACGGATGAAAATGGGGTTTGGGAAGTGCTCATGAACCACACTGAGGCAATGGATTTAAAAGTCGTTTGTTCGATGCCTACTATCTCAGGAACCTATCCGATCGTTCATGATGACTTTGAGATCAATATCACACCTGAGCTTATCCAAGCGGCAGAGGACGCGCCACTTACCAAACCTTCATTCAAATCTGGTCAAACCACAACGCGTTCAAGAGGGAATTCAAACTGGTACGACGACCGTACTTACGCTTTCCAGTCTAACCGTGGTAACGTGACTCTGCCTACCATGGTGGACCCGGACACGCTAAGTGATGCGTTCTTGACATCGATTGCAAACTCAGTACCTGAACAATATCCCGTTGCGATCCACAATCCAAGTTTATTGGCCGACGGATCTACCTCCCTACACCTTGCGGAAGCCGGTGATGTATGGATGACTTTTGTTGACGAAGGCGCGGGATACAAAAACGCCGTAGGAATCTTCATCTATGATAACGCAAACATCCCAACAACTGCATCGGACATCGACACAATATGGACCGTTTTCGAAAACTTTTCGAAAAAATGGTCCGGCGGTGGTCTACTGGCCGGAGACAAGGTGTACATCGGTTCTTACCCTGCAGGCACCAACATCGGCTTTGCACTTATCGCAAACGGTTACGTATCGAACTCATCGAACTTACGCAGCAACCCAACCTACTACAGCATTCCTGGACTCAACCCCGAATCAAATGTCAACAAATTACAACATAACATCTTATTATACGATGAAACCGACAATCGCTTTGTGATCGGCTTCGAAGACCTTCCACGCAGCCACGGACACAGCGATGAAGACTTTAACGACGCACTCTTTTATTGTACTGCAAACCCTCCTACAGCGATCGATACCTCGGGTGTTACTGAGATCGTTAACGAACTAGACGACTGTGATTATGACGGCGTTCCTGACGTGGCTGATATTGCGCCTTGTGATGCACGCTATGCAACCACCAATACTACTGCTGGAAAGCTCATGTTTGAGGATTTGTATCCGTTCAAGGGCGACTATGACTTTAACGATATCGTTGTAGACTACGATGCTGTAGCGTGGAAAAACGGATCAGGTGTCACCACTAAAATGGACTTCACCTTTACGTTAAAAGCGGACGGCGGTAGCAATACTAATGGGTTTGGGCTAAGCATCGATGATCTTACTCCATCTATGGTAAGCAATGCTACATTCACAAATGACGAAGGCGAGTTTGAATCTACGGATGATGCAGTATTCATCCTCACTGAAGACATGAGCTGGACTGGTGTAGGTATGATGAACAACACGAATGGAGGAAACCGTTCAGTGGACTACCCTACCTACAATGTTTCTTTTGAAATCAATGGCGCGCAGTCTAGCGATGTGTTCTGGGGAGAAAAAATGAATCCATTCATCTTCCAAACCACTACAGACGGGAAACGTAACGAAGTACACTTGAAATATAAAAAACCTACCGCAGGCGCAGCATTTGACTCGATCGGAACGGGTGACGACATCACCTTGTTAGAAAACACAATGTTTTCTGGCGACTGGACGGTAAGTACAAACGCAGTTCGCTATTGGGCGAATGAAATCCACACGGGAGGAAGTACACTTTTACCGGCAACTTCAGTGACCTATACTGACCGCGACGGATACCCATGGGCGATGCACGTAGACCGCAGCGTGAAGCATGCGAATGAGCGCATCTTATTTACCGATGCGTATCCAAACTTTAGCGCATGGATCTCTAGCGGTGGAGATTTAAATACGGACTGGTTCAGAACAGCTATAACAGGTAAAGTATTTGAGTAATTTTTATTATTTGTTACAGCATGAAAAGCCCGGTACTGCCGGGCTTTTTTTTTTGTTACAATGAGTATTTATTCAAAGTACTTGGTAGTATATAAAACTCAGTTTGCTATTTTAGCTTCATGAATACACTGAAAAAGCTTTTTCGCAACATACAGACCCTGTTTCCTTGGCTACAAGAATTGCGATTTAGTTTGCGCACATGGGTAATTAGAACATTTAACAAACCGCCAGAAGATGACTTTTTGTTGATTCGTAAATTCCAACCCAGCAGTGACCAAGTTTTTTTAGATGTCGGTGCGAATCGTGGCGATATGATATTGTGCATGATGCTCAACGAGAAACTCGATAATAAGATCATCGGTTTTGAACCTAATGGTGTGATTTTTAAAAGCACGGCGGAGCGCAGCTTCATCAAAAACAATCCAAGAGTAGATTTATTAAACATTGGACTCAGTAATCAAGGCGGAGAACTGACCTTGTATACGCCGCAATACCGTAATTGGGCCTTTGACGGACTTAGTAGCTTTAGCTATGAAAATGCTTATAACTGGCTTAGAAATGGGATGTGGAACTTCAACGAAAAACTCCTGACCATTCAACAACATAGCTGTAAAGTTGAGCCACTAGATCATTATAATTATAACCCTTACTTCATAAAGATAGATGTTGAGGGATTTGAATTAGACGTGATTAAAGGTGCCTTTAAAACGATCGAAAAACACTTACCTATTCTCCTTATAGAAGACATCACCGAAGATATCAAAGCACTGCTACATCCTTTGGGGTACACGTTCTATGGATTTAAAAAAGACCATGGTCTCTATGAAGGTTCCGGCGAGCTCAATACCTTCTGTCTTCAGCCTCAGCAATTTGAGTTACTCAGCAAATAATAAACGAACCGCGCGCTAAATTTTCCGTTATTTGTGGAATGCTTAGCTACAGTGAACATATCAAATCCCCCGAATTACCGTGGGTAACCTTCGTCCATGGCGCGGGAGGTTCATCGACCATTTGGTATAAACAGTTACGCTCATTTAAAGCAGAGTTTAACGTCCTGCTCATCGACCTGCGTGGGCACGGCCGCAGCAAAGCCCCTTTTTATGAAAAGCTCAAACACTATAACTTCAGTACCATTGGCGATGAAGTTTTAGAAGTTTTAGACCATCTAAAGATTAGAAGCACCCACTGGATAGGCATTTCTTTAGGGACCATCATCATTCGTGACATCACTGAACGTTATCCGCAACGCACGTTGAGTATGATTATGGGGGGTGCTGTTATGAAACTCAATAAGCGCGGTCAGCTGCTGATGCGTACGGGAGCGGCATTAAAAAGTGTCCTACCATACATGATTCTCTATAAGTTTTTTGCTTGGGTCATCATGCCGAAGAAAACACACAAAGAAGCACGTAATCTTTTTGTCAGAGAGGCCAAGAAGCTCTACCAGCGCGAATTCAAACGATGGTTCACTTTGATTGCGGAGGTCAACCCGCTGCTTAAATATTTCCGATTTAAAGACAGTGAAGTGCCCACCCTCTACATCATGGGTAGCGAAGATCACATGTTTCTTCCTAGCATTCGGAAAATCGTGAGCACGCACCAAAGCGCCTTGCTTCATGTGATTGAGAATTGTGGCCATGTCGTGAATGTGGAACAACCTGAAATCTTTAATGCAGAAGCCATCAAATTCCTGCAGAACATCACTCCTTCAACTCTTTCTAAAAATGAATAAATCGATTACTCGATTCAAATGGGTCGCTTTTCTCGAAGGGACGAGTTTCCTCATATTGCTTTTTATCTGTATGCCTTTAAAATATGGGTTTGATATTCCCGAGCCCAACAAAGTCGTGGGGATGGCACACGGCGTGCTTACAGTGCTTTACGTGTTCACACTGATCGATTTCGCAATCCAATACCGTATTTCTTTCGTACGTATTGTCCAATTTATGATCGCATCCCTCCTGCCTTTCGGTACGTTCTACGCCGAAAGAAAGTGGTTGCGCCCCCTAGAAGTCTAGGGCCTAATTACGATTCAAGATTTTTAATCTGTTCAAGGACAGCCTGAGCCTCAGCGGCAATCTTATCGCTTTCGGCTCTGTTCGTATGACTCAGATCGTAGCTCTTTTTGATGAGCGCATCGTACTGATCTTCTAACTTTTCCTTCGCTGACTTCTTCTTAAACAATCCAAACATCTTATCGTATCTTTCCTCTTACAACAAGACAAACATGGGGTTCTGTTCATTTAAACGAGTACTTTTTTTAGCGATTACAATACTGTTCTACGGTGCATGTATCTTCAGTTGTCGCGTCAATCCACCCGTGCCAGAAACGCCTGTAGATACTCTGGTCAAAGGAGTAGATTTTAGTCAATTACCCAAAATACAAGACGCCGGATATACCTATTACAACGAGGACTCCATAGAAGGGCATCCCCTCGATATTTTAAGTGATGCGGGCATCAACACCGTACGCCTAAAGTTATGGAACACTCCCTCCGGTGATGCATCGATGACCGAATGCAGGCAGTACGCTCAAGAACTTCAAAACCGTGATTTGGACCTTATGCTTACCCTGCACTATTCAGATACTTGGGCCGATCCCGGTGCACAGTCGCTGCCGCAGAACTGGGCCAACGCGAGTTTTGATGACGTATTAGATTCTGTGGAAGCATTTACTTCTTCGGCGGTCTCAATACTCAAGCCCAAATTCGTTCAGATCGGCAATGAAATCAACCATGGACTCATGTATCCACATGGAAAACGCGACGGTTCTGGCAGATTCCAGCGCCTTTTACAACGTGGGATTCACGGGGCAAGGACGGCAGACAGCAATGCGATAACTATGCTCCATTTTGCGGGTATTGATGGTGCAACTGCATTTTTTCAGTCCGTAGACAGCTTGGATTATGACGCTATAGCTTTAAGCTTTTATCCGCGCTGGCACACCAAAGATTTGGACGAATTTGAAGCGGCGTGCTGGCAACTCCGAAACACCTTTCAGCGCCCGGTTTATATCGTGGAAACCTCGTACGCCTTTAGCTTGGGCTGGGCAGATTGGACCAACAACCACATCGGAAGTGTGGATCAGCTTATTCCAGATTTCCCGCCTACACCCGAGGGACAAAAAGGCTTTGTAGCAGCAGTAAAACAGATCGCCGACTCGCTCGGCACAGGGGTTTTGTATTGGGGGGCTGAATTGGTCGCGTATGATGGCCCACAATCTCAGAACGGATCACCATATGAAAATCAAGCTTTGTTTAACTTTAATGGTGTAGCCTTGCCTGCATTAACTGCATTAGGATCTAATAACCCTTAACTTAATACGCATGAAAATTCCCGCCAATTCCATCACCGAATACCTCGAAGCGCTGCCTGAAGATCGCACCAAAGCAATTCAACGATTCATCAAGATTTTTGAAAAGCATCTTCCAGCTGGTTTTGAAAAAGGATTGAACTATGGAATGCCAAGTTTTTATGTCCCACATAGCCGCTATCCCGATGGGTACCATTGCGACCCGAAGCTGCCGCTGCCGTTTATTAATATCGCTTCACAGAAAAACTTTGTAGCCCTCTATCACATGGGAATCTATGCCACACCCGAGCTCTTAGAATGGTGGCAGACAGAATACCCAAAACACGCTAAATTCAAACTTGATATGGGAAAAAGCTGTGTACGCTTCAAGCGCATGGATGATATTCCTTGGAGACTCGTGGAGGAATTGGCCCAGAAAATCACACCTGAAGCTTGGATTGCAACCTATGAAAGTTCCTTCAAAAAATGATTTTTTTTACATTCGCCAATTAACTGATGTTCCTACATGTCTAGTACACCTGAGAAATTCGTCGATGTTGATGGTTTGATTCAAGAAAAGAATCCGAGCGTCTATAAAATCATACCTGGTTTTTTGATCAAATTTCTGAGTGAGAAAATCGTACATGAGTCGTTTTTAAACGCCATTATGACCGATTTCGGGCATGTCAAAAACTTTGATTTCTGCCGTGAAATCTGCGGTAGATTTAACGTCAAAGTGGAAGTCCGCGGAGCAGAAAACATCCCTACTGAAGGAGGTGTCATTTTTGCTGCAAACCACCCACTAGGAGGTATGGATGCGATTGCTGTCATGTCTGCGATAGACGAATACCGAACCGATGTGAAATTCCTAGTGAATGATCTCTTAATGAACATTCAAAATCTAAAAGAGCTCTTTGTCGGAGTCAATAAATTTGGCACCACCGCTCGCGATGGCATCAAGGCGGTAGATGAGGCTTTTGCCGGAGATGGAGCATTGTTCATTTTCCCAGCAGGTATGGTAAGCCGAATGACGCAGTACGGTGTTATTCGCGATTTGGAATGGAAGAAAACGTTCATTGCAAAGGCGAAAAAGTATAAGAAGCCAATCGTTCCTGTGCACATCAGTGGACAGCTCTCGAACACCTTTTACCGCGTATCGAAACTGCGTAAGTTTTTGGGTATTAAAATGAACCTTGAAATGCTATTGCTTTCTCGTGAGACGTTGCGTCAAGGCGGAAATACTATCGTGGTAGAGTATGGCGCACCTATTCTGCCCGAAACACTTGATCGTTCGAAAAAACCAGCGGAGTGGGCTTATGAAGTGAAGAAGAAGGTCTATGAACTTTCTGAGAAGGCTAGTTACTAGTAGATCAGGTAGTATATTTGCGGCATGATAGACCTTAGTTATATCCGTCCCGCTGTTGATGTCAAGCTCTTAGAAGCTGAGCTTACAGCTGATCGATTTGTTCGCAATACCACCAAGCTGAATAATGAAATCTACATTGTAGACGTGCACAATGCACCGAATGTGGTCCAAGAGATCGGTCGTTTACGCGAGTTGACCTTTGCCTCCGCAGATGGTGGTACAGGAGAGCCCGTGGATTTGGACGAATTGGACCTAAGTGCCATTCCGTACCAACAGTTGATTGTTTGGAATCCCGAGGAAAAAGAAATCGTCGGAGGATACCGATTTATTGACGGCGCTGTTGTAGCCGAAAAAGGAGCGGTAAAGCACGACTTGAGTATGGGGCACTACTTTGAATTTTCAGACCAATTCATCCAAGAATATCTGCCTTATAGCATTGAACTCGGACGCAGCTGGGTACAGCCAAAATACCAACCTGCGGTAGACCCACGCAAAGGCATGTTCGCTTTGGACAACATCTGGGACGGCTTAGGTGCCATCACACTGAAATATGCGCACTTAAAATACTTCTACGGTAAAGTCACCATGTACCCGACCTACCATAGAGAAGCGCGCAACCTTGTCCTGAACTTCCTAGGTCATTATTTCCCTGACAACGAAGGTCTTATGAAGCCTATTTCACCTGCCGAAGTACCTGCACTTGATGTTGCAGAGCACTTCCCTATCGATCGAGAGGACTTCGCCCTGAGCTTCAAAAAAGGAACACGAGCGCTCAACAAATTGTGCAGCGAACATGGGGAGAGCATTCCTCCGCTGATCAAGCAATACATGAGCCTAAGTCCTGCCATGAAGACCTTTGGAACTTTTGTAAATACAGACTTTGGAAACGTTGAAGAGACGGGTATCCTCATCCCCGTAGACGAGATCTACGAAGAAAAACGCAATCGTTACATCACCTTGTAAACCCTAGGCTTGCTTAGTTGTTAGAAGGTAAAATCAAACACTACACCATGCTCAATTTCAACCTTCAACTTCCCGTCCATCTCTTCTTCGGAAAGGATGCCCATAAAAATATTGCCTCTCAAATCCCATCGGGATCCAAAGTCTTGGTGACCTATGGCGGAGGCTCAATCAAATTTAACGGCGTTTATGACAAAGTAATGGCTGCTCTAGAGGGCTTTGACGTTGTTGAGTTCGGTGGAATAGAAGCAAATCCAGAGTACGACACCCTACTACGTGCCCTGGACATCATAAAGAAGGAAAATATCACGTTCATGCTTGCTGTCGGTGGTGGTAGCGTGATCGACGGAACTAAATTCTTGAGTTCTGCAGCACTCTACCAAGGTGAATCCCCATGGGATATTTTACAGAAAGGCATTCGCACCGAAGTGGGACTTCCTTTTGGCACCGTACTGACTTTACCTGCAACAGGAAGTGAGATGAACAGTGGTGCTGTGATCTCTAGAAAATCGATGAATCAGAAGCGTCCAATGGGCGGTCCAGGTTTATTCCCAAAGTTTAGCATTTGTGACCCTAGTGTAGTGGCCTCGTTACCAGAGCGTCAGCTTTCTAATGGTATTGTAGATGCTTTTACGCACGTCATGGAGCAATACATGACGTATCCGACTGCTGCGACGTTGCAAGACAGAATCAGCGAGGGTATCCTTGCGACATTGATCGAAATTGCCCCAAAGGTGATGAAAGACCCGAGCGACTATGATACTGCGGCCAATTTCATGTGGTGCTGTAACATGGCTCTGAATGGAATCATACAAAAAGGTGTACCAACGGACTGGTCGATCCATGCGTTAGGACACGAAATCACAGCTTTATACGGAATCGACCACGCCAGAACTTTAGCGATTGTACTTCCTAGTATGTACCGCTATAAGGCGGATAAAAAAGGAGCTAAACTTGCTCAATTTGCGGAGCGCGTTTTAGGGCTGAGCGGCAGCGAAGCAGAATTGGCCACGAAGGCTGTTGATGCGATAGAAAACTTCTTCCACAGCTTGAATGTTCCAACAAAACTCTCGGCTTACGAAGGGATGGATCCTGCTGATAAGGCGCCAATTAGCATCGTTGAAAACCTAGAAAAAGTACGTGCCATTAAACTTGGCGAGCATGGAGACATTCTCCGAGATGACGCACTAACTGTTTTGAATTCAGCGTACTAAGACCACCGTATTTTAGTCGTAGTTTAATCTAATGGGGGGCGCTCCTCAAGTGGTGCATCGGTGATATCTATCCCTTTTTTATGCCAGTGGTGTAAGAGAATGACCAATGCAGGTGTTGTGTAACTTATGATAGATATTGGAACTTGTGTGATTAGCTCGTTCGCATAACTCGCGACTGTAAGTCCTACAAAACCGCAATACAATGCGACCATCTTCTGCTTCAAAAGGCCGTTAGGAAGATTCCACAGGCGGTATCCCATGAAGACTATAAGAACAGCGAACACTGCCAAATAGAGGTATAAACCGATAATACCGGTTTCCATCCATATCCTGGAATACAAACCATCGGTAGGTGTGTTGGCTAAAAATGATCCTGGAGCAAACCGTTCCCCCCACATACCGGCCGAGCCTATACCGCCACCTATGGGCTTGTCACGCATGTACACTGAAAGCATGGCTTCTTTTGCCTTGCGAACTAAAAGTGAAGCATCGTTCGGATCCAATGCAGATCGCAATCTTGCCACGTTGTAATTACCTTGTAAAATGGTAGTGTACTTCAAGAATACAAAGAAGCCACCGCCTAATACAGAACCAAATACGGTTATTCCTAGCCTTTTGGACATGATCAAATACAGCATCCCTCCTACACCGATGATGGCTAAAGGACCTCTTGAGCCACTCAACATCATGGCGTAAAAATTCAATAGCGCGAAGACAATGAAAAGAAAGCGACCTTTTAACCGTCCAGGGTACGCCGCAATAACTCCAAATATGGTCGTAATATAAGCGGCATATGCTCCAAACGTGGAAGCATCAGCAAGCATACTGAAAACTCGCATTTTCCCTCTTAAAAAGTGCGTTCGTATCGGTCCTGAAAGTAGCCATCGCATTTCGTAAGAGTTCATCCCTGAGTAGTGTTGTCGAAGTGAAACTAAAGCCAATAGCAAGGACAACGGGATGAGCATATTAACTAGAAAGTGCATCTGACGCTTTGTTTTGATCAAACCAGCAGCCACAATCGGAGTTAAAACATAGTACAATGAAATGGACCTCATCGCATAAAACCAAGCCACTGGGCTTGGTGATCTTGGGTTCGCTATTTCTACAATGGTATAACCTATCCATATGAAAATGGCGATGAATTCTGGTTTCTTCAAATGCTGAAAGGATCCCTTTTCACCCTGAACCATAAGCACAACAATAGCCAGTGCTAATAAGCCATCTATTGATAGTCCGACCGGTAAAGTCACCCCAATTCTACCTAAATGTGCGATAAAAAAGCCCACAGACATCGCCGAGAACAGCATAAGCCTTGGGAAATAAAAGAGGCATAAAATCGAGGACACACCTATAATTCCTGCCACTGGAAGCGCTGCTTTATGAATATTCTGAGCACCTAAAGTTTTGGCCATATACAAACCTATCAACAACGCTAAACCGGGAAGAAAATAACGCTGAACGAGTCCTTTGAGGACGATATAGACGTCCTTAAACACCTTAGCTTAACCTTTGAAGTACCCCTTCTAAAGCCAACCTATAAGAATCTAAACCAAAGCCACTTACACTTGCTATACACTGTTTACCAATTAGGCTAGTATGACGAAACTCTTCGCGTGCTAATGGGTTGGAAATGTGTACCTCAACCACTGGAGTTTTGATTGCGGCAATGCAATCCATTAAGGCCACCGAGGTATGCGTATATCCGCCAGCATTAAACAATACCGCGTCGTATTCACCATCGGCCTGTTGAAGAATATCGATGAGTTCTCCCTCCACATTACTTTGCTCGTACTGGAAGCTTGCCACATCATCATATACCGCTGCCAATTCGCCATAGAAACTTTCAAAAGTTTCGTCCCCGTACACGTCTGGTTCTCGAGTGCCGAGCAAGTTTAAGTTAGGTCCGTTAAGAAGTAATATTCGCATACATCAAAGTTACCGCTTCAAAAGCGAAATTTGAGGTATGACATGGAAGGAATGCATCGATGGATATCTAGAATACCTTGAGTACGAGCGCAGCTTGAGCTCAAACACCCGTGTTGCATATGCCCGTGACTTGCAAAAACATGCGTCTCAATGTGCCGTCAATCCTGACAAAACTACCCCAAATGACATCACTTTGTTCTTGGAAGAAATCTATGCACAGGGGCTGAATCCACGCTCTCAAAGCCGCATCTTAAGCACATTACGCGGATTTTACAATTGGATGCAAGAGGAGCAATTTCGAGAAGACAACCCCGTCGCTTTGTTCGAAAACCCACGGATTGGCCGAAAACTTCCAGCCGTTTTAAGCGAATCGGACATTCAACAACTTCTCGATGCCATTCCGATGGAAGGCCCCTTTGCGACCCGTGACCGTGCCATGATCGAACTCTTGTATGCCTGCGGGTTGCGCGTTAGCGAAGTCTGTCACTTACAGCTTTCTTTGCTGCGTCTGGACGAGGGCTATCTTATTGTCACCGGAAAGGGCGACAAGCAGCGACTGGTTCCAGTACACAAAGAGGCCATCAAATTTGTACAACTCTACCTAGAATACGAGCGTCCGCATATTGCAGCGAAGCCGGCCTTCAGTGATACCGTATTTTTAAGTAATCGAGGCGGAGCACTATCGAGACAAAGTGTCTTCATGAAGCTCAAAAGCTATGCAACCGCTGCCGGGATCACCAAAAATATTTCACCGCACACGTTACGACACAGTTTCGCGACCCACCTTATGGAGCGCGGAGCCGATCTGCGGATTGTACAACAACTCTTGGGTCATGAAAGTATCACGACCACAGAAATCTACACGCACGTGAGCGCAGAACAGCTTGGTGCGAAAATTGCAGCACACCATCCGTTAAACCGATCTAAGTAACTCCTATGAAACGCTCTTTTTCTATCGCTCTGTACGCTGCCTTCGCAGTGGTGGTAAGTTCTTGTAAACCGTCAACACCGTCCTTATCCGCTTGGAGTGAGAAGATGGATGAAATGTATGACTGTCATATGGATGCAGGGTTGGACTCGACAGAATTGGCCATGGCGCTTGTGGGAACATGGGATTGGGAATATGTGCGCTCTGTGGCGTGGACCTCATACGAAAGTGATGATGCCTATGAAGGCTTTCAACTCACGCTCGAGGGCGATGGGACATTCAGCATGAACCAAAACGATACAGCAAGCATTGATGGAACTTGGCAATTAGAGAACAGTTGGGTAGAATTTTCGTTAACTACTCAACCTTATGCTCAAACTTTATCCGGAGCGTTGTTGCACTGTGATGGCTATATGATGTTCTACAGTTCGCCAGCCGATGGTCCGGATCACATCTATAAAAAACAATGACAGTACAAGAAATCATAGTACTTCAAAGAGGGTTCAAACAGCAGTTAGCTGAGCAACCTATCGCGTATAGAATTCACAAACTAAACTTACTGCGCAAGGCGTTAAAAGGTGAGTGGCAACAGAAACTAGTGGACGCCATGCGCGCCGATTTCGGCAAAGGCGAAGTAGAGACTCGCCTCACCGAAATTCTTCCGACGCTTGACAATATCAAGATGCTAACCACGCATTTGAAAAATTGGACCAAGCCACAGCGTGTTAAAACACCTATTCAGCTGTTTGGATCAACCTCGTATACGCAAGTCGAACCAAAGGGAAATACACTCATTATTTCTCCGTGGAACTATCCGATTTTCCTAACATTACACCCCTTCTGTACCTCATTTGCAGCAGGAAACACAGCCATTCTCAAACCCTCTGAATTAACACCGCATACTAGCGCCGCGCTAGCGGAACTCATCGCTGAAATTTTCGATCCAAAGGAAGCCGCGGTGGTTCAAGGAGGTGTAGATGTTGCTACAGAGCTTCTCGATACCCGCTTCGATCACATCTTTTTTACCGGCTCAACTGCCGTGGGAAAAATAGTCATGCAAGCTGCTGCGAAGCACCTTACCCCGGTGACCTTAGAGCTTGGAGGCAAGAGTCCTACCATTATCGATAATTCCGCAAACGCCTATTCAGCTGGTCAACGCATTGCGTGGGCTAAATTCACGAACGCTGGACAGATCTGTATCGCTCCCGATCACCTCTATGTTCACGAGGCGAAGCTCGAGGACTTCAAAAAAGGTGTTAGCGAAGCCTTAGACCGATTCTATGGCCACACTCCAACTACGAACCCAGATTACGTTCAGATTGTCAACAACAGGCATTTTAAACGCCTTAAAGACATGATGCATGCAGCTAGCAATGAGGAAGGTGAATTCTTTTATGGCGGAGAAGCTGATGAGGATCAGCGACGAATTGCCCCGACTGTAGTGATCAATCCACCAAGAGATGGTGCACTCATGAAAGAGGAAATCTTTGGCCCCCTACTTCCTGTATTTACTTTTGAAGACCTCAGTGATCCACTTGGTGATATCGCCAAGAGAGAGCATCCTCTAGTGGTTTATATCTACAGTAAAAACAAGCGGAATATAAAACGTATACAGAGAAACACTCGTGCTGGAGCGACTGCTATTAATATGAGCTTATTACAATTAGCTAACAGCTATCTGCCTTTCGGAGGCACTGGTCATAGTGGCATTGGAAAAACAAATGGACATGCGGGATTTTTAGAGTTCTGCAATACGCGTAGCGCATTTTACCAATGGGGATTCCCGATAAATAAGATTCTTAGTGCCCCATTCACTCCAGCAAAGCTCAATCTCGTGAAACGTTTAATCAAATCACTGTTCTAATAAAGTCCTACTGTACTTTTTAGTTGACCGAATAAAAAAGCCCCGTTGCTCGATCGAGCAGCGGGGCTTTCTTTATAGAACTGATTGGGATTAACCTACCTTAACTAACTCTACGTTAAAGATCAAAGTAGCGTTTGGTGGGATTACACCACCAGCGCCAGCTGGGCCGTAACCCAAATCTGAAGGAACCACTAAGGTTGCCTTAGATCCTTCATTTAAGAGTAAGATACCCTCATCCCATCCCGGAATAACCTGACCTACACCAATGCTGATAGCAATCGGCTGACCGCGTTGGAACGAACTGTCTACCACTGTACCATCGACAAGTTTAAGCTCATAATGAACCTCTACTTGCTGACCAACAGTCGGTTTAGGGCCGTTTCCTTCTTCTTGGATAACGTACATCAAACCACTTTCAGTCTTTTGTGCGCCTTCCGTGTATGCTTTCAAAGCGTCTGCTTCTGCTGCTGCACGAGCTTCTGCTGCTGCCTTGGCTGTTTCTTCCGCCTTACTGCGTGCAGTAGTGAAGATTGAACCTGCATCCCAAGCTTCAGCATCTGCACCTACACGTAAGATTTCCACTTTCTCCATAGCATCACCTTGTGCTACTGCATCTACAGTCTCTTGACCTTCAACTACGTAACCAAAAACAGTATGCTTTCCGTCCAACCAGTTCGTTGCACCATGTGTGATAAAGAACTGAGAACCATTTGTGGCTGGTCCAGCATTCGCCATAGAAAGGGTTCCTGGACGGTCGTGCGTAAGTTCTGGGTGAATCTCATCCTCAAACTGGTAACCAGGGCCACCGGCACCGGTACCTGTAGGATCACCACCCTGAATCATGAAGTCAGCGATCACACGGTGAAACGTAAGTCCATCGTAGTAAGGTGTTCCACTTTCCTGAGCTGTGTTTTCTACCGTACCCTCAGCAAGACCTACGAAGTTCGCTACCGTCATCGGTGCTTTTTCATGCTCAAGCTTGATTGTAATTGCGCCTTTTGGCGTTGAAATTTTGGCGTAAATACCGTTATCCATACTTGTTATTTAAAAGGGATGACCCCCGGATTATTTCTTAAGTCCTACGATTTCAATATCGAATACTAATGTGGCGTTTGGAGGAATCACACCACCTGCTCCACGATCACCATAACCGAGGTATGGAGGTACGATCAGCTTTGCTTTGCCACCTACGTTGAGTAGCTGAATACCTTCTTTCCATCCTTGAATCACGCGACCGTTCGGACCACATGTCACTGGGAACGGATCATAAGGCTCTCTTCTTTCGTCATAGTTGCCCAATTTCTGAGCGAGACCTTTGATACTTGTATCGAAACAGGTTCCGTCCATCAGATATCCAGCGTAGTGCACATCGACAACTTGGCCAATCTCAGGCTTCACACCAGAACCTATTTCCTCGATGATGTAACGAAGACCACTTTCTGTTTTCTGAGCTTCTGGATACATCTCGTCAATCTTCGCCTCAACAGCAGCCGCAGCTTCTTCTTTGCGTTTCTCAACATTGTTGATGCCGTCTAAGAATTCCTGTGGTGCATCGAATGCTTTCGCCTCTTTCCCTACACGTAGAATCTCAACGGTATTTAAAACCACCTTTTCTTCTGGGCGATCAGCAGCCAAACGTTTCACCTCGCTGATAGCGACAACGACCTCCTGGCCAGAAAGTACTTGTGCAAAAATGTTATAAGCACCATCTAAATGTGGTGTAGCATTGTGGGTAATAAAGAACTGAGATCCGTTAGTTCCCGGCCCTGCGTTAGCCATACTCACCACACCTGCTTTGTCGTGTTTTAACTCTGAAGAAATTTCTTGTGGGAATTTGTACCCTGGGTTACCGCGACCTGTTCCTTCTGCGTCACCTCCCTGGATCATAAAATTAGGAATAACACGGTGGAACAATGTTCCGTTGAAGTAAGGTTTACCAGCGTATTTCTCATCTACTTTCGGGTGATTACCTTCAGCTAGTGCGACAAAGTTTGCCACGGTCATCGGTGCAAGGTCTTCATGGAAGTCGATAAGAACGTCGCCCATGCTCGTAGTTAGTTTTGCGTAAATCCCCTCTTCTAGAGTAATAGTCTCCTCGTTAACAGTTACTTTGTTTCCGCCACAGCTCGCTAGTGTGATTGCTGCAAAGACAGCAGCAATGATTCTTTTATACATGTTCTGAATTTTTGAATTGGTCCCCAAAGGTACTATCTACAAATCAGTTTCTCTATAGGTAGGAGGGTATCCTCAATTTTTCTAAAACCTTACTGGTTTGTAAACTTTATGTTACGCGTGTTTTGCGGTTTGTAAACTTTTTGTTAACTTTGAGGTAACATTAGAAATCAACACCCCACTATATCATGAAAAATATATACACCTTACTTCTAGCCTTAACCATAGGCGCATTTACCACAAGCTGCAGCACAGAAGCTGTGTCAGTTGTCGACACGGAGGCACAAACCTTCATGAACAACACGAGCTTTGAGGTAAGCAGTTATGAATTTTATGATTTCACCACTCAGGAGAATTATGAAAAGTCTGATGACTTCGACAGTATGTTCTTCACTGTTAAAGACGATGAAGCATTTTTGACTAAGGTGCTTATCGCTCCAGGTCAAGAAGGCCAACCAAACATCACCTGGGAAACCTATGAGGTGGTTTTCGAAGGCGGCGTACTACAAGGTATCTGGACAGATAAATACACGTTCATGAAAGTGAACAGCTTCGATCGCATGGGCGATAAGGTAGTGATTGAACTAGGTGGTGCACACGAAATGCACAAGCAGTTCCAAAGCATCTTCCTTGTTATGAACGCGCTGGACTACCACCCAGCGGGTGCAGCTCAGATCAGCGGTTTACCTGGATAAGGCGGATATCATATCGCAACGGACTTTGCGGTGGGACTTTATCAAGGTCACCGGCCAGTCCTTTAGCTAAGAATGAGGGGATAAGAACTAGTTTCTTTTCCCCTTCTTTCATTCCTTCAATCGCGGTATGAAGTCCTAGTTCTATTTGACTGCGTCCAAGCGCAATCGTATCTACATATTGACCAACTCCGCTGTCGTCCATCAGATACACGGTTGCACTGTAGACCACTCTGTCTTCCATGGCAGCTGTACGTCCTTCCCCTTCTGACATTTGTAACTCGTACATCCCGAAACCGTTGCGTTGAATTCCATCGAGTTGATGGCTTTCGATATATCGTTCGATCAACTGTCGTTCTTGCGCCAAATACATCTTTTGACGCTCCACCATATCTATTTCTATGACCTCTTCAGAAGGTTCTGCACGTTCTGCACAAGAACCCATAACCACCAAGAGTGCTCCAAAGGCATAGGCTTTTAGGTTTAATCCCATACCAGCGCCTTTTTTGCATATTCGATAGCCTCTGTAATAGTCATTTCCAGTTTACCGCCGGCCGCATTCCGGTGTCCTCCACCATTAAAGCTCGCACGTGCAATAGTATTTACATCTATTTCGCCTTTGCTTCTCAAGCTCAATTTTACGGCTCCATCTTCTTCTCTTAAGAAAATGGTCATTTGCGCACCGTCAATGCTCAGTCCGTAGTTCACAAATCCTTCTGTGATTCCTTTTACATACCCTAAACGCTTGCACTGACGTTCCGTTAAGAACAACACTACTTTATCACCTTTGGGGCTCACTTGCATCTGATCGAGCATCGCACCTAATAATCTTAAGCGGGCGACCGGCTGTGAATCAAAAAGTTTATTATGCAACTCCTGTGGAGCAACACCTAAGTCTAGAAGACGACTAGCTACTTCATGTGTTCTTGACGTCGTAGCACTGTATTTGAAGCCACCGGTATCTGTAACTATCCCCGTGTAAATACACGCTGCACTGTCCTTATCTAGGGCATCTATCCAATCGTATAAATCGCAAAATTCATAAATCATCTGACAGGTAGAACTCATGTCTGTATCGCTATACACAAAATCCGGCCAATCCTCTGGTTGCTGATGGTGATCGATCATGACTTTCTTCGCCTTTGCTGCTCGTAAAGCCTCCTCCATATCTGCCGCACGTGAATACGCATTGTAATCTAAATGAAAGATCATCTGCGCCTCTTCGATGTGTGTATTGGCCAATTTCTTGCCTTCACTATAGATCAAAACTCGATCGTTACCTTTCAAATGCCACAAAAACGCAGGATAAGGATTGGGCACAATAACAACCACTTCCTTTCCTTTTTTCTCCAGCACTTGCTGTAACGCTAAAGCACTACCCATAGCATCGCCATCGGGATTTGTATGGTTTGTGATAACTATTTTCTGTGCACTATCTAGGGCTTTCTCAAACCCGTCTAATCGAATTTCTTTCATACTGTTCTATCTCTACATACAAAGGTGCAGGAAAAGTGTACCTTTGCGGCGCTAAAAAAGAAAAAACTCAAATAAAATGGCAGGCAACAAGACTCTTACCATGATCAAACCAGATGCGGTACGTGATGGCCACATCGGTGCAATTCTCAACCAAATTACTGAAGCTGGTTTCCGTATTTCAGCCTTGAAGTTAACACAACTTTCTCTAGCTGACGCACAAGCATTTTACGCAGTACACAGCGAGCGCCCATTCTTCGGTGAATTGGTCGAATTCATGACTTCTGGCCCTATCGTTGCAGCAATCCTAGAGAAGGACAACGCTGTTGAAGATTTCCGTACGTTGATCGGTGCTACCAACCCAGCAGAAGCTGCTGAAGGTACCATCCGTGCTCGCTTCGCTAAGAGCATCGGCGAAAACGCTGTACACGGCTCTGATAGCGACGAAAACGCACAGATCGAAGGCGACTTCCACTTTGCAGGACGCGAGCAGTTCTAATAAAAGAATATTTATTACTTTTGCCATCCCTTCGGGGACTGAGCGTCAACCTCTGGCAAGAGATGTGAATGTTGGCTCCCAGAAATAGAAAACTATTATATCATGGATTTAGTCCAGTTTGTACAAGACGAATTCGTCTCAAGAAAAGATCTTCCAGAATTTGGAGCAGGTGATACTGTCACTGTGTTTACTCAGATTCGTGAAGGTGAAAAAACACGTACTCAGTTCTTCCGCGGTGTTGTATTGCAACGCAGAGGTTCTGGTGCTACTGAAACTTTCACTATTCGCAAAATGAGTGGTAACATTGGTGTAGAGCGTATTTTCCCTGTAAATCTTCCAGCTATCGAGAAGATTGAAGTGAACAAGCGTGGTAAAGTACGTCGCGCACGTATCTTCTACCAACGTGAGCTTACAGGTAAAGCAGCTCGTATCAAAGAGCGTCGCTTCTAGACCACTCACAAGTTTTCAAGATCCCCGTTCTTCTCGCAAGGACGGGGATTTTTTTTGCGCCTAGTATTCGATCTACAATTGGGTGACTACAAAAACGGTACGTCTATTCTGTGCTCTCCCCTGCGCTGTGGAGTTAGATGCTATAGGCTTAGTCTGGCCATAGCCGCGATGAGACAGACGAGCAGCACTGATTCCAAGCTCATAGAGCAAATCTGCAACGCGCTTCGCTCTTCGCTTCGACAAATCTAAATTCGCGGAGGCATCCCCAACATTATCGGTGTGTCCTTGTATCTGAACCTTGAGATGACTCGATCCTGCCAAATATTCAGCAAACTCTTGAATGAGCACCTTGCTCTGAGCATCTAATCGATCCGAAGCAGTTTCAAACAAAATATGCGGAATAGGATACGCCTCACCTTGGGCCAATTCTTTATGCTCTAACCCAACCTCAATGCGGGCCACGTCCGCCGGAGGCCCCGAATCAGCCAATTGTAATCGAAGCGGTGCGGCACTAAACGCAGCCTTTTTTGCTTCCACTTTCAAAATCATAGAGCTTGCCTCCTCTTTTTTTACCACCGCAGTGAACGATCCATCTTGCTCGCTTACTGCCAATGCCGTTTCTTTACCTGTAGAACTGTTCTTTAGAATAACCTGCGATGGCTCATCAGAAGTGAACATATCTTTCTTAAGGGTTCCCTTAACCAGCACTACCTCGTCAGGTCGCACCGCTTCATACAGATCAAAGAAATAGATGTCCCAACCGTTCGCTCGGTTGATTTTATTCGATGCAAAGTAGGCTTGACGTCCATCTAACGTGACCATCAAACCAATTTCATCACGCTCCGTATTGATTGGGTACCCCAAATTTTGTGGCTTGCCCCACTCTTCATCAACTCCTTTACTTTTGAATAAGTCATATCCTCCCATGCCTGGATGACCGTCACTCGCGAAGTACAAACTCTCCGAATCTGGGTGAATGAATGGGCTCTTTTCATTTTTCGAAGTGTTGATGGTAGCCCCCATATTTACAGGTGCACTCCAAGTCCCATCTGCTAAACGTTCGCTGCGGTACAGATCTAAACCTCCTAATCCACCCTGGCGATCACTGGTGAAATAAAGTACATCACCGTTCGGGCTAATACTTGGTTGGCTCTCCCAACTCCCAGCCTGATTTACGGCATCAATAGGTCGAATACCGTTCCATACACCATAATCGAAGGTAGTGTAGTACAAATCACAATTCTGCCTACCTGTTTTTGGGTTACGCTCACAAATGGTAAAAACCATCAACTTATTGTCTGCTGTAATGGTCGGACCACCTTCATTGTATTGCTTGTTAAAAGGGGCAGTTAAGGCCGTGCCTTCTTCAAACAATGGCATTCCATTGCGTTCACCCAAAGTATGAGCCATACTGAACTCCTCCACACTTCGAGTAGGTGCTGCAGGGCCGTCATATTTATTGCGCTTTTTACTGCGGCGTGTAAAGTAGATTTGGGAGCCATCCGGCGTCATTGCTGCGAGGTACTCGTCAAAGCGGGTATTGATATCACGAGCGGGTTTTGGATCGAATGGTACTGGTGAAGCCAGAAACGTTGCCTTTAGGTTGATTTCCTCCAACAACCCCTGAACCTCCTTGTCATAGGCATATTCACGGTCGTCACGAAGCAGCCATTTTTTAAGATAGCCTTGTGCCTCCTCTGGCCTTCCAGCGGCCAACGCTAAAGAACCGACGTAATACAAAAGATCCGGTTTATACCCCGGACAGCGCTGAACGAGACGCTTCCAGCTCGCTTCTGCAAGCTCGAATCGTTTGGTTCGCATACCCAGTTCTCCACGTAAATACAACGCATGTTGATCCCCTTCATTGACCCGAAGCGCGGCACCGATGTAGACTCCAGCGTTAGGATAGTCCTTCGCATTGAGCGCTTTAACAGCCTTATCAATCTGTCGGGTAGGACTGCGATGGCTGTCGCCACAATATGCGCCCAAAGTAACAGGACCTTGCTGAGCCGAGGCGACCAGACTAAAAAACGTAGGCAATACCACCACAAGGGCTCGTGCTATTGCGGAAAGTAGGGAGTTCATGCCCATAAAGACCAGGGGTTTAGTCGATTATTCGTTCGATTCTACAACGGTAAATTTGTTTTCAGACAGCGCAATAATGGTAGAGACTGAAGCATCACCTGTGAGGTTCAGTACCGTACGCACCATATCGATGATTCGATCGACAGGGAAAATGATCGCAATCCAAGCAGGATTAAGTCCCACAGATTCCAGGATAGGAATGAGCATGATCATACCTGCAGATGGCACCGATGCCGCACCTATGGAGCCTAAAGTTGCCATGAGAATGATGGTCGCTTGTTGTCCGAGGCTGAGATCGATCATGTGGAATTGGGCCATGAAAATCACTGCAACCGTCTGATAAAGCGCGGTTCCATCCATGTTGATGGTGGCGCCTACTGGAAGTACGAAAGAGCCAATTTCTTCATCGACACCTAGGTTATCACGCACACAATCCATGGTTACAGGTAGCGTTGCAGCGGTAGAGCTTGTTGAGAAAGCGAGTAATTGGGCAGGACGAATTCCGCGCATGAAGTAGCCCCAACTTTTCCAAAATCCCATCTTCGTTCTACGGTTGATTAAAAACGCTAGAACTGCCGGGTACAGTACTAATATCATGATCAGAAGTCCCAAAATGGTGAAGCCAGTGTAGGCACCAAGCGCTTTGAATATCTCTAACAATCGGCCAGGCTCATCCCCTGCCATCTCTGCCAATTTTCCTGCGAGCAATGCAAACACAAAAAATGGCGCACCTTTCATCACCACATCTACCATCTTAATAAATACATCGGAGAAGCCGTTAATCACATCAGCGACCGGCTTCATCTGTGCATTAGGCAACATGACCATCACCACCCCAAAGAATATAGCGAAGAAAATGACTTGTAACATAAGGCTATCGTTGAACGACAGAAAGATGTTCGAAGGAACCATGTCTACAAAAAATTGCAACGGACCCGTTTCCTTTTTCTCGCGGAGCACGTTCACTTTTGCGTTGAGTTCCTCATTGCTCTGTTGCTCAGCGAGCGCACTTTGAGCAGATGTGAGGTACTCGGACATTTCTGGATCATTCAGCAAGCGGATGTCATCGAAATATTCCACCCCTTCAGTATCGTTTACCCACAATTCGTAGGCCAATCGATTAATTTTTAATTGTTCCTTAGAAGCCTGCTTTCCAGGATTAAAAGAATTCGCGATGATCATCCCCATCCCTGCAGCTAAAATCGTGGAGCCGATATACAGGGCGAGCGTCTTTATTCCCATACGGCCTAAAGTGGCCGTATCACTCAAGTTACCAATCCCCGCAATGATCGAGAACAACACTAACGGAATCGCAATCAGCTTTAAAAGATTGATGAAAATAGCACCAAAAGGTGCAATCCAATCGATCGTAAAATCACTCCAGCCCATACTAGAGCTGAGGATTGCCCAAAGAATCCCGAGAATTAGACCTAAAATGATTTGTACAGGTAGTGATGGTTTTTTCATCGTGTGTATTTGAGATTTCTTAAATAGTGATCAGCGAGAACTAGTCGTACCATCGCCTCAACAATGGGTACGGCTCGTGGCACCACGCATGGATCGTGACGTCCTTTCGCTTCTAACACAACGCTTTCGCCAGCGCTGTTCATGGTTTCTTGTGGCTTTCCTATCGTTGCGACAGGTTTAAATGCGATGCGCAGTTGTATCGGAGCACCATTGCTAAGTCCACCAACCACACCACCGGCATTGTTTGTTTTAGTCTCGAAATCCGTGGTAATTTCATCATTGTGTTGGCTGCCGCGCATTTCTGCCGCAGCCATACCTGAGCCAATTTCGAAACCTTTTACTGCATTAATACTCAGCATTGCTTTTGCAAGATCTGCCTGAAGTTTATCGAATACGGGCTCACCTAAACCTACGGGAACTCCAGTAGCCACCACGGTGATCGTACCTCCAGTGCTGTCTTTTTCTTCTCGTACATGCTCGATATAGGCCTCCATTTCATCAGCTGCTGCTGGATCTGGACATCTCGTCGGATGTGAATCAATATTGGTAAGATCGAGGTGTTGCCAGTCCGTTTTGATTTCTACAGGCCCTACACTTGAGGTCCATGCACGCACTTGTATATCAGGAATTACTAAGGCGGCTATTGCACCTCCAACTACCCTGCACGCCGTTTCACGTGCACTGGATCTTCCACCGCCGCGATGATCGCGATGCCCATACTTTGCATCATAGACATAATCTGCATGTGATGGGCGATAGACCTGCTCTAAAGCACTGTAATCTTTACTGCGCTGGTCCTTGTTTAGGATTGAAAATGCGATGGGAGTTCCGGTGCTTTTCCCTTCAAACACGCCGCTGTGAATGCGTACTTGGTCGTGTTCAGTACGCTCCGTGGTCAAATGACTTTGTCCCGGACGTCTTCGGTCCAATTCTTTTTGAATTACTTCGATATCAATCGAAATACCTGCAGGCATTCCGTCAAGAACGCCACCTATTTGATCACCATGGCTTTCACCATACGTGGTCAATTTTAAACTGTCTCCTATCGAATTTCCGGGCATGGCACTAAAATAGGAAACTATAGCGCATTCTTCGTAACATTGATACATGAACCTTAGACTTACACATATCGCCCACCTCGGTGGGATTAGACCGCTCACTACTAAAGCCTTACGTGGCAAAGAGATGGCGGACTTCCCTACAATTGATCACGCTTTTTTAACCATCACCAAGGGTAAAATTTCAGATTTCGGACCGATGAGCCAGTGTCCCTCGGATGATATGGACACCTTCGACTGCTCCAATCGCTGCGTTTTACCTGCCTTCGTCGATTCCCACAGTCATTTAGTTTACGCAGGGACGCGCGAACAAGAATTTAACCTCCGATTAAAAGGGGCCAGCTATGAAGAAATCGCAGCAGCTGGAGGAGGCATCTTGAACAGTGCCAAAAAGGTCGGCGAAACACATCTTGAGGATATCGTCACCCAGAGTGCAGAACGTTTAGATCGCTTAGTTCACTATGGAACCGGGACACTTGAAGTAAAAAGTGGTTACGGTCTAGATGCCGAGGGCGAGCTCAAACTACTGCGCGCCGTTGCCGCATTGAATGCAAAAACCGATGCCACGTTAGTCCCAACGTTTTTGGCGGCACATGCCTTACCCGTTTGGGCGAAACAGCGCGGCTGGAATGATGAGCAGTACACCCGATGGATGTTGGAAGAACTTATGCCTACTGTCGCTCAGGAAGGACTCGCACAATTCCTAGACGGATTCATCGAACGCGACTACTTCCGTATGGGTACTTTGGAGGCACTTTTAGAAGCATCAAAAACCTACAACATGCCTGCGAAACTGCACGTGAATCAGTTCTATGATATTGGAGCAATCCCTAAAGCAGTTGAGGCAGGCGCCCTAAGTGTAGACCACTTAGAAGTGATGAGCGAACCGGCTTTCAAAGCTCTAGAAGGCAGCGATACTATCGCTACGTTATTACCAAGCTGTAGCTATTTTATCGGCATCCCATACGCTCCTGCTCGCCGTCTTATAGACAGTGATACCCTCGTAGCTTTAGCCACCGACTACAACCCTGGATCGAGTCCTACCGGTAACATGCAACTGATCATGAACATGGCTTGTGCGAAAATGAAAATGACTCCAGCCGAAGCGCTAAATGCTGCTACCCTAAATGGTGCCGCAGCCTTGCAACTTGAGGACCGCAAAGGATCTATCACCGTAGGTAAAGATGCCGACCTGCTGATCACCCGACGCATACCATCGATCGAATACATTGCCTATGATTTCGGAACCAACCACATCGAGCATACCCTACTCGGAGGAACTTTTCAATAACGCACGAACATGAGCACCATATTAGAACACTACACCACGCAAGATTTACTGCAACGAACTTCGAACAGAGCTGGTGAGCAGCGATTGGGAGAGGTACTTGCTGCCGTTTCCTCAGAAGAATGGGAAAGCGAAGAATCCCTTCCGTATAAATTCGTGATTGTCGGAATTGAAGAAGACTTCGGCGTCCGCGGTAACCATGGCCGAGGTGGTGCCCAACATAGTTTTAGTGCATTTTTAAGCTACCTCTGTAACTTTCAATCGAACCGATTTTTTCCTGCTGAAAGCGTAGCAGTTTTAGGCGCAATCATCGCCACAGAAAACGTGGAGGACGATCAGCTTGCCGCCTTGCGTGAAGCTACTGCCCAAAACGATGCAGTCGTTCAAAATGTCGTAGCACGCATCGCCAAGCGCGGCGCCATTCCTATTGTGGTCGGCGGCGGACATAACAATGCCTACGGCTGTTTAACCGGAGTGAGTGCTGCTGCGGGCCAGGCGGTACACTGCTTGAACATCGACGCGCATACAGATTTGAGAAATCTCGAAGGCAGACATAGTGGAAACGGGTTTACCTATGCGATAGAAGAAGGCGCGTTAGAACGTTACTTCATGCTTGGGATTCAAGAGAATTATACCCCGGAGCACATTTGGCAAAGGATTGAGGACAACGAGCTTATCGACCTAGCAAGTTTCGAAGACTTGATGAGTGGAGAGGAAAGGTGGGACGAGGTGTATGTAAGGATCGCCGAACATTTAGGCGATCGGTACGGGTTGGAATTGGACACCGATGTGATAGCGAACTTTCCCTCTAGCGCTCAGAGTGTTAGCGGCTTCTCCTTCGAGGAAGTTCGCAAGATGATTTATGCCTTAGACGTGCGTCCTGAGTATTTCCATATATGTGAAGGGCGTGTTACGAATGAGACCGAATTTGCGCTTGTAGGACGCGGTCTTGCGATACTTGTGTCCGATTTTATCAAGGCCCACATTCACTCCTAATCGCACCCTGCCGATGAAACCGAAATACCTGATCGAATGCATCCCGAACGTGAGTACTGCAAATCCAGCATTGCTCGAACGCATGAGTGCTGCGATAGAAGCTATCGACGAGGTTGACTTGCGCTTTGTAGATCCAGGCGAAAGTGCACATCGGACCGTTTTTACCTACTTAGGCCCTGCACATCGTGTTTTTGAGGCTACATTTCGATTGTTTGAATTGGCCAAAGCGAGCATTGATATGCGCCTTCATAGCGGAGTACATCCTAGAATGGGCGCAGTAGACGTATGTCCTTTTGTGCTCTTGGATTCCAGCATTTCTCAGCAACAATTAGAACAAGATGCCCTTGCTTTTGGTGCAAGGTTAAGCGCCGAACTCGACGTAGCACTTTACGGCTATCAAGCGCTTGCGAAAGAAGGTCAACCCAAAGAACTTGCACTGGTTCGCAAGGGAGAGTATGAAGGACTAGCGCAAAGATTCTCTCGTGGTGATGTTCCGCAGTTTGGTCCGCAGCAGTGGTCAGAACAGGTTGCCCGATTCGGTGCTACAGCCTTTGGAGTGCGACCACTGATGGTGGCATACAATGTAAATTTATCCGGCTTACCTAAAGAAGAACTCCTGGTCGTTGCAAAGAAGATAGCTGCACAGATCCGCGCAAGAGACGGTGGCATGCCGGGTGTAAAATCCATCGGCTGGTATTTGCCTGACTTTGATGCAGTACAGGTGAGTTGTAATCTTACAACACCAGAAAAGGCCGGTGTTTGCGAGGTCTTTAAACGCGTTAAGGAACTCGCGGCAAGCTATGGTTGTCAGGCGCCATCTAGCGAGCTGATCGGGTGTATTCCTCAAAGCCAATTCACGATGTATTCCCCTGAAGATTTGGGCTTCGGAAATTTCAAACCCTTTACCCCAAAACGCATATTGCCATTATAGCCTTTCAGCAGCCCAACATTTGGCATAGTTTCTGCTCAAAGACGTGCAGTAATTTATCGCCATGAAAACAAGACTACTGTTGGTATTGCTGGCCATCTCCAGTTGGGGAACAGCACAAAACAAAACCTTAAGCGGCTATGTACGCGACGCCGCAACTGGAGAAGACCTTATCGGTGTAAACATCTGGTCACCAGAACTTAAAGTTGGTACTTCTACAAATTCCTTTGGGTTTTACTCCTTTACTTTACCGCAAGGTGAGCACATTATTCAGCTCACCTATTTAGGTTACGAAAACCAAAATTTCGAAATTGATTTGACGAAAAATGTCAATATAAATTTCAAGCTAAAACCAGCGGAAAATGTACTTAATGAAGTCACTGTAACCGCTGCAGAATCTAGCCAAATCCAAGAGCAAATTCAAATGTCTAAAATGGAGGTGCCGATCAA
This sequence comes from uncultured Schleiferiaceae bacterium, assembly GCA_965656315.1. Lineage (GTDB taxonomy): Bacteria > Bacteroidota > Bacteroidia > Flavobacteriales > Schleiferiaceae > UBA10364. The sequence goes on from CBFHKC010000011.1 coordinate 61,935, forward strand.
GCAGCTCAAATCCTTGCCGGCCATCTTAGGCGAAGTGGACATTATGAAAACCCTCCAGCTGCTACCCGGAGTGCAAAGTGGTGGCGAAGGAACTTCAGGACTCTATGTTCGCGGTGGCTCCCCAGATCAAAACCTTATCTTGCTCGATGGTGTGCCCTTATACAATGTGAATCACCTCTTTGGTTTTTTCTCGGTGTTTAACGCTGATGCCATTTCAAATGTCAGCTTAACTAAGGGAGGTTTCCCTGCGCGCTACGGTGGACGATTATCCTCTGTGCTGGAAATCAAGATGAAAGAGGGTAATATGAACGAGTTTCACGGCGATGCTACTGCATCCATCATTGCCTCTAAGATGACGTTAGAAGGGCCGCTCGTTAAAGACAAGGCATCTTTCATGGTGAGTGGTCGACGCACGTACCTCGATGTTCTCGCTCGTCCGTTTATCAATGCAGCAAACAGTCAAAACCCTGAAACAACGATCAATCCTACCTACTATTTCTATGACATGAACGGGAAGGTGAATTGGAAGATCAGCGATAATGACCGCGTTTACCTTTCACACTTTCAAGGCAAGGATGATTTTGGAACCAAAGGCCGTGACGAATTTGAGGACTACCAAGCTGAATTCGGCTTCGGTCTGGACTGGAGAAACTCGATCACAGCAGTACGTTGGAACCACCAGTGGTCACCAAAGCTCTTTTCTAACGTAACTGCGACCCGTTCGGTGTACAATTTCAACACGCGCATTTCTCAAGAAGAACGCTACCTCCCGAACTACCCCGATACAGCCGGCACCGAGGAATCGCGCTTTGCAGGGTTGTACTTTTCGGGAATCGAGGACTACGGCGCTCGCATCGACTTTGATTTTGTGCCGAACCCGCAACACTACATCCGTTACGGCGGCGGGTGGACGAACCATAAATTTTCTCCCGGAGCGACCAATTTTGAATTCCAACAGTCCGGATTTAATCTCGACACGACCATAGGTGGAGATGAAATTTTTTCTGACGAAGCTTTTGCATATGTAGAGGATGAATGGAATGTGAATGAGAATTTCAAAATTGGGTACGGGCTGCACCTGAACACCCTTTTCGTGGAAAACACCACCTACTCCCGTTTGCAACCACGAATCGGCATGAACTACAGCCTTCCAGGGGATATTGCTCTGAAGGCTTCTTATGCAGACATGATGCAGACGGTCAACTTGCTAACTAACGAAGGACTAGGCTTGCCTACCGATCTCTGGGTCCCATCCACAGCTAATCTCAAACCACAGACCTCGCAGCAATACGCCGCAGGTCTTGCTAAAAACGTAGGACCATACGAATTCAGCATCGAGGGGTACTACAAGGACATGCAAAACCTGGTTTCCTACCGTGAAGGCGCCTCCTTCCTGTTCAGTGTCGATGACGAATCGTGGGAGGACAAAGTCACCCAAGGCGAAGGAACGAGCTACGGAATGGAATTCTTCGCCCAAAAGAAGGCAGGAAAAACGAACGGATGGATCGGCTACACCCTCAGCTGGAGCTACCGCCAATTCGATGAGATTAACGGCGGCCAGCGCTACTTCTTCACCTACGACCGTAGACACGATGTATCCGTGGTAGTCAACCATGAAATCTCGGAGAACATCAACTTTTCTGCCGCCTGGGTCTATGGAACAGGTCGCGCTGTGACCCTTCCTGAATTCAGCTATATCACTGGATTACCGGAGGAACTTTCTTGGTGGAATTACCGTCAACTCACGGTAGAGCGCGCTACAGATCGCAATTCCTACCGCTACAGCCCATACCACCGATTGGACGTGAGCTTGAGTTTCAGAAAGGAACATAAAAACTACGAACGTTGGTGGACCTTCAGCGCCTACAACGCCTACAACAACCTCAACCCGTTCTTTATGGAAACGACACAGGACAGAAATGGCAACCCGCAACTTCGCGAGTACGGCCTCTTCCCTATCATTCCATCGATCGCTTACCGCATTAAATTTTAAGCCATGAAAAAGTTCTTATTCATTGCCCTTTTCGCTGCAAGTATTTCTTCTTGTGACAACCTCACCGAAGGAGTGGTACGCGACATAGATTTACCTCCACACACACCAACAATGGTAGGTACACTCCTTGCGGACAATACAGACTCTACATTGTACGGAATCATTAGCCAGACGCGCGGTCTTTTGGACTCGAATGTCGCTGCTCTTCTTTCCGGTGCAACCGTAAACTTATACAAGGATAACGTGCTGCAATATTCATGGAATACACAGGATACGATGGACTATTACTCATTAGACTTGAACGACACACTTGGCTCAGCATCGGGTACGTACAGGTTTGAGGTGCTCCATCCTGAGTTTGATGACCTTACCGCTACGGACCAATTCCCTCCAGCAGCAATCATCTCAGAAGCAGTCTTGAACAAGGGTGCCGCTCAAATCTTCACGTTTGAGGCAGACGAAATTATTCTGAACCTGCAAGACATTCCAGGAGTGGATCAGCACTACATTTTTAGCTGCGAGGTGCGTCTGACCGACTTCAATTTCATCGGCGACACATCGTGGACAAAAGTTGACCTGTATTCAGATGACCAACGTACCCTGCCGCTTGCTGGTAGTAGCGCTATTTTAGTCTCTGAAAACGGCATCGACGCCGACCTTCAGCTTAGCTTCGCTTCGACCGCTTTTCTGGGCGCACCACTCGAAGAAGATTATGAATACCGTATCAGCGTTAAAACCCTATCGGACGAAGGATTCAACTATTACCGCAGTCTATCGAGCTACCAAACTGCACAAGGGAACCCCTTCTCTGAGCCGGTAGTCATTTACAGTAATGTCAGCGGCGGCTATGGTGTTTTCGCGTTGAGTCGTACGGTTGATAGGATCGTCCGTTAATCTGGTTCTTTATTTGCGAAAGAAAAAAAGGCGGCCAGTGGCCGCCTTTTTTGTTGCGCTAATTTTTTTTGCACTAGTACTCGAGCAAAATTGACCCCCAAGTGAATCCAGCTCCAAACGCAGCAAGACACAGAACATCTCCGCGCTTTACGGCTCCTGTTTCCACAGCTTCACTCAGCGCAATAGCGATGGAAGCCCCAGTGGTATTACCATACGTCTGGATGTTATTGAACACTTGATCGTCGCGCAATTTCATTCGCTTTTGAATAAACTGTGCAATGCGCAAGTTGGCCTGATGTGGAATCAAACAATCGATCTGGTCTGGCGTCATTTGGTTCTTTTCCAATGCCTCACCAATCACCTCTCCAAAGCGGACTACAGCGTTTTTAAAGACAAAGTTTCCGTTCATCTGTGGGAAGTGAATTTCAGGTTGTAAACCTTCCCTTTCATATTCATCAAGCCAATGCTGGGTTCCGAATCCCTTCATGGTAAGTTCTTCTTTGTACTTCCCTTGGCTGTGCGTATGGCAACTCATGATGCCCCGTGTACCGTCCGAACTTCTTGAGACCACGGCTGCTCCTGCTCCATCACCAAAAATCACGCTCACCCCTCGGCCACGTGTCGTTTTATCCAGAAACGGACTTTGCAACTCGGAAGCGACCACCAGCACATTCTCATGCATACCACTTTGCACAAACGCAGTCGCTACACTCATCGCATAGATAAATCCGGAACATGCATTGCGCACATCCGTGGCTCCCGCCGTATGAATGTCGAGCGCCTCTTGCACTTGTACCCCACAACCCGGGAAATAATAGTCGGGGCTAATGGTGGCAAAAACAATATGATCTATGCTCGAAGCATCCATGCCGGCGTGCTCTAAGGCCTTACGGGCCGCCTTGATGCCCATGGTGGCAGCGGTGTTCCCATCGCCCTTTTCTACCCAGCGTCGTTCACGGATACCGGTTCGTTCGGTGATCCATTCATCGTTGGTATCCATGAGTTGGCTGAGGTCTGTATTGGTGACGATATGGTCGGGTACGTAATGCCCGACACCTGTAATTTTTGCAGTAAACATGGGTGTTTCGTGTTAAGTTGGATGGAAGTTAAGGTAAAATTGGCATAGAATAGGACAGCTTGTCAGCCTTTGCCGCCAATTTTACATTTGGCACAATCGTTGGGCTTAACGGTGCAAACAAAAACAGTAAACAATGTCTAAAGGATCTATCAATGTAACCGCTCAGAACATCTTCCCGATCATCAAGAAGTTCTTGTACAGCGACCATGAAATTTTCCTTCGCGAGCTCGTTTCGAACGCCGTGGATGCTACTCAAAAATTAAAGACCCTCACAAACCTTGGCGAGGCCAAAGGCGAGTTGGGCGATTTAACCATTCACATCAAGCTTGACAAGAAGGCGAAGACCTTAAGCATCATCGACCGTGGTATCGGTATGACGGCTGAGGAGATCGATAAATACATCAACCAAGTAGCCTTTTCTGGTGCCGAGGAATTCGTAAAAGAATACGAAGGCAAGATGGAAGGCGCTGATCTGATCGGGCACTTCGGTCTCGGGTTCTACTCCGCTTTCATGGTGGCTAAAAAAGTCGAAATCATCACGAAATCTCACAAAGACGCCGCAGCAGTGCAGTGGATTTGTGAAGGGAATCCGGAGTTTGAATTGAACACCATCGATAAAGAAGATCGTGGAACGGAGATCAAACTGCACATCGCCGACGATAGTGAAGACTTCTTGGAGGACGCGAAAATCAACGAATTGTTGAGTAAATACGCGAAATTCATGCCTATTTCAATCCAATTCGGAGAGAAAGACGAAAGCTACAATGCAGCCGCAGAAGGTGAAGACGCAAAATGGGAAACGCGCAAAGTCGCTAACGTAGTCAACAACCCGAACCCAGCGTGGGTACAACGCCCTGCAGACCTCTCGGACGAAGACTACAAGAACTTCTACCGTGAACTCTACCCTGGAAGCTTCGATGAGCCGCTCTTCAACATT